>CAUZOB010000169.1:0-11205 GCA_963581185.1 Planctomycetota bacterium
AAATCCTCCCCTTCCTTCTGATTGCGGCCGAACCACCAGCCCGCAAACAGCACGCCTGCCATGTAGACAACAATAATGCCGTAGTCGAGTCCGTGGAGGCCACGGTTGCCGGCAGCAAGCAGTTGCGATGTGAATATTGAAGTCTGCATCAGGAGACGATCATCTCGGGAAAATGTGCTTCCAGCCAGCGACGCAGGATCGCCACGTCATCGGCCGTGGGTGAACAATAGGGAGCACGATTCCGCATGCTGGTTGCCAGGAAGCCGGTTGCCAGTCCACCCATGCGGTCATAGGCCGTGTCGGTAAACCCACGGTCGTCGTACTCGTCGTGGATAAACTGGAACAGCGACTGCACCTGCGGGTCGATCCGCTCGACCGCCTCCCAGTTGCTAGCTGCCACCTGGGCCCAGAAGTCCAGCGTGACCTGGGGGTTCCAGTAGACCATCGAACTGCAGCAGCCCTTCACCCCGTGCGGACCAAGCGTGGCCCAGCGGCTCTCGCCCGTGAATACATTGACAATCTGATTGAGCTGTTGGCAGCCTTCGACGCTGTATCCCAGCGTGCCTGCATTGGCTTTGACCATCAGATAGTTGGCTGAGACTGCCTTGATGGACTCGTGTTGATCGAGCGTCAGCGTCCGCTTGGAGCGAGTCGTTTCATAGACAGACACGGCCAGCGGGCCAGCCGCCTGGCCGACAGCTTGAAAGAAGGGAATAATTTGGTCCTCGGCGATTTCCATCCAGAATGGAAGTGCAATTTGCACTGCATCGGCACCAATTTCAGCTGCGTAGGCCGCCCGCCGGACGGCGCCGGCTGTATAAGTGGAGGTGCAGCCGATCATGGCAGGGACCTTGTGTTGACGGCAGATGTCGACCGTCGTCCGCGCGACCTGGCAGAACTCATCCCATTCCATCGCGTAGAACTCGCCCGTCGTGCCGCCTGTATAGACTCCCGGTACACCCGCCAGGCAGCAGTTCTGGACATCCGTGCTATAGGCATCGAGGTCCAGCTGGTCATCATCTGTCCAGGCGACTGGCAGGCCGGCCCAGGGGCCGGTGAAGTTCTCACGAGTCAGGTGTGTCATGGCTAGTCAGTGTGTGCGACGGTTGGTAACGGCAGAATGCGCTGGGCATTCATATAAAGGATAGCGCGTTTTGCTTCCTCAGGTATCTCAGCATAGTCAATTCGCGTTCGCTGCATGGCAGTACTATAGAGCGGCGTGTCGCTGCCAAACAGGATCTTGTCTGCTCCGACTTCTTGCACGGCCCATTCTACAAGTCCTGGCAGGATGGAGCGGGCGCTGGATGTGTCGACAAACACGTTGCCATGTCGGCTCTGCTGGATCGCCCGTACCTGGAGCGTCGGATCCCCGCCGGCGCCGCCGCCATTGCCGAGGTGTGCCAGCAGCAGCGTGAGGTTGGGGAACTCATTGGCCCAGGGTAGAAAGTCGGCGGGCCAGCTGAGTGGATCGCCACTATGCACCAGCACCACGGCGTTATGCTGGGCCGCCAGCTCAAACAGCGCCTGTCCGTGGTCGCTGATTGGGTAACAGTGCTCTTCCGGGTGCAGCTTGATCCCAACGCAGTGCGGCTCTTGCAGAAGTTGTTCAGCCTGGCGAAATGTCTCAGGGACGAGTGGGTGCACAATCACCCATTGCAATAGTCCGGGCGTCTCGTGCGCGACCAGAGCCGCGTGCTGATTTGCAGCGACCGGGTCGGATTGGCCTCGCGGCAGGAGTCCAGCCAGCGGAGAGGCGATGGTGCACTCCACATGGCACTCGGCAGCCCTGGCAACAACTTGCTGGGGACTCAAGCTGAGCCAGTCATCGATCAGTGGCTGATCGCCGCGCAGGTAGTCACCGAAGTGGGCGTGGACATCGATGGCCGGGATCGGTGAGGAGGCAGGAAGTGGGGCCACGTGGGTTGCATTCCTTGCGGTCGGAGTCTGGCGGTATTACGATCAGCTCTAGCACTGAGTAGGACGTCCTGTTGGATGCCCCGTTCGTAAGCTAATAATTCTACAGTGGTTTCTAACTTGTCTGCACAGGATCACATGACCATGGCCAGAAATCAAGATCGTCGTGACTTTCTCAAGACCACCACGGCAGCAGCTGCTCTAGGCGGCGTGGCTCCCTACTTCGCCTGGAATGAGCGAGCCTTTGCCAACCAGGATAAGAACGATCGACCTGTGATCGGCTGTATTGGTGTGGGCAGTATGGGAAGCGGCGATGCCAGACGTCACAAGGACTTTGGTGATATTGTTGCCGTCTGCGATGTCGATTCAGGACGTGCTGAGAAGGCCAGGCAGGACGGGAACATTGGCAAGGGTAAGGCAGATTCCTATACGGATTACCGCAAGGTGCTGGACAGAAATGATATCGACACCGTCAGCGTCGTGACTCCTGACCACTGGCACGTCAAGATCGCGATCGAAGCCCTGCAGGCTGGCAAACACGTTTTTTGCCAGAAACCGCTGACGTTGACGCTGGAAGAAAATCAGCTGATCCGGAACGCCTGTGACAAGTACAGCAAGCAGATCTTTTTCATTGGAACGCAGCAACGCAGCAGTCGGGACCGTTTCTTGCGAGCGATCAACATGGTCCAGAAGGGCCTGCTCGGTGACATCCAGACGATCACGGTCGGAATCGGCGGTGGTGATCGGGGTGGCCCATTCACGAAGAGCGATCCGCCGAAGGAACTTAACTGGGACTTCTGGCTCGGCCAGGCACCCAAGGTCGACTACATCAAGCAACGTGGCCATTACCAGTTTCGCTGGTGGTACGAGTACTCAGGCGGCAAGTTCACCGACTGGGGAGCTCACCATGTGGACATCGCGACATGGGCGATCGGTGAGGACAAGCTGGGGATGGGCCCGGTCGAAATCGACGGCACAGATTCCAAGCACCCGATCGAGTTCAAGGACGGCATGCCGACTGCGGATGATCACTACAACACCGCGCATGACTATGCGGTCAATTGTTACTTCAAGAGTGGCGTTAAGATGATCGTTACCAGTCGTGGTGACAACGGCATCCTCTTTGAGGGCAGCAAGGGCAGGATCTTTGTCAGCCGCGGCACAATCAAAGGTCAGCCGATTGAGGAAAAGTGGGACGAGGGTAAGTTCGACGGCAGCGATCTGGTACGTCTTTACAAGGACAAGCCGGCTGAGGGTCACAAGAACAACTTTTACCGCTGTATCCGTGAAGGTGGCTTGCCAGTTTCGGACGTCTATAGCCATGTTCAGGCGTTGAATACATGTCACCTGGCGGCCATTGCCGCTCGACTTCGTCGCACAATCAAGTGGGATCCGAAAACTGAGCAGATCACCGGCGACGACCAGGCTGCCTCGTTTGTCGCACGTGAGCCGCGAAAGGGTTTTGAGATCGCTCGCGTCTAGACAGCCGCTTGCAGTAAACTAGTATTATTCGAAACGGCCAAGTTGCTCGTCGCTGGCAATGCTACCAACCGGCACGAGCTGACATATTGTGACCCTGGAGAATTAGGTCAATGAAGAGAATTGCAACCTTAATGGTGTCGATGGTGTGTGTTGCCGCGATGACAATGGCGGCCTTGGATGCTCGTGAGAAGAAGACGAGCCACACAACCAAGGAAGTCATGAAACATATCAAGGAGGGCCTGGTGAAGACGGTCGTCGAGGGCACGGGGACCGACGAGGATATCCAGCTGCTGCTCGAGCTGGCCAAGTCACTGCCGAGTAACAAGCCACCCAAGGGTGATGCCAAGAGCTGGCGACTGAAAACACGTGCTTTGATCAAGGCCGTGATGGCGGTTCAGGCTGATCGGCCAAATGCAATCGAGCAACTGGTTAAAGTCTCCAACTGTAAGGGCTGTCATACGCCTCACAAGGTGTATCCACCCAAGGCGAAGTAACCGGGTGCCGCGAGTTTCTGTTGAGAATCCAGAGAACCGGGACCGATTGTCAACCTCGGACGCAGATCTATCTCAGTCCTGAGGGCCCAAAATGGGTTATACTTGTGGAGACAATACAGTGTGCCCTCGCTGGGCTCAAACATGTGAGATGAATGCCACGGAGACCAATAATGTCGCATCGATCTGATATCAAACGTCGTGACTTTCTCAAGACAACGGGCGCGGGAATGACGCTTGCCGCTGGTGGCGTCTTCAGTGAACTGGCCGCACAGGAGTCGACGGCGGCCAGCGCCCAGCTGAACATCGCCTGTATTGGCACAGCGAACCGTGCCGCAGCGGATATTAACGGCGTGAAGGGTGAGAACATTGTTGCCATCTGCGACATCGACTCAAACTATCTGAATCGTGCCGCAGGAATGTTTCCCAAGGCGAACAAGTATGTCGACTATCGTGAGCTGATCGATACAGAAGATGGCGGCATTGACGCCGTGGTCGTGGCGACAGCCGATCACAACCATGCCCCGGCTTCTCTGCGAGCCATCCAGGCTGGTAAACATGTCTATTGTGAAAAGCCGCTGACGCACACCGTCCACGAGGCGCGTGTAATCACCGAAGCGGCTCGTAAACATGGCGTGGCAACACAGATGGGCATCCAGATTCACGCCGGCGAGAATTATCGCCGAGTCGTTGAAGTTATTAAGTCCGGTGCAATTGGTGATGTCACCGACGTTCACGTCTGGGTCGGCAAGGCCTGGGGTGGTGGCGAATTACCCAGCGATGGCCAGGATCCACCCGCCAATTTGAACTGGGATCTCTGGCTTGGACCGGCAGAGGAACGACCATTCCTGGCTGGCCGCTATCATCCTGCCCAATGGCGACGATGGTGGGCCTTTGGGACCGGTACGCTGGGTGACATGGCCTGTCATTATATGGACTTGCCGTTCTGGGCGCTCGACCTGAAATATCCCACGCATTGTGAGACCGAGGGTGCTGAAGTGCATCCCGAGACATGCCCGCTTGGCCTGGTCGTTCGTCTCAAGTTCCCCGCACGTGGGACACAGACGCCGGTTAACCTGACATGGTATGACGGCAACCTGATTCCTCGTGAGATCGAGGGACAGCGTGTGCCAGGTAGCGGTGTGATGTTCATCGGGACCGAGGGCATGATGTTTGCCGACTATAGCAACTATCGCCTCTTCCCGGTCGAGAGCTTCAAGGACTTCCAGGCTCCCAAGCCATCCATTCCGCGTTCCATCGGCCACCACGCCGAATGGATCAAGGCCTGTAAGGATGGCTCGCCGACAACGTGTAACTTTGACTATGCCGGTGCCCTGTCTGAGTCGGTCTTGCTGGGCAACGTTTCATACCGAGTTGGCAAGGCACTCGAATGGGATGCCGAAAACCTCACGGCGACCAACTGCCCAGAGGCTCAACAGTTTATCCGGAAGGAATACCGGGCAGGCTGGGAGGTGGCGTAGAAGTCAGTGGCCAGAGGTTAGCCTCTACTCGTCGGCGAGATATTTCAGCTGGATTTTTGCGTCCGGCAGGCTCGTGCTGAGCGTGGCCACTCCCGCTTCCGTGACTGCCGTTCGCGTGACCCGCAGGTCGCTGAGATTCTTCAGCCCTTCCAGGTGGACAAGGCCTGCATCGGTGACGAATGTCGAGCCGAGATGCAGGAATGAGAGCTGCTTCATATCCGCCAGGTGTGCAAGCCCCAGGTCCGAGACCTGGGTATTGTCCACATTGAGCGACTCCAGGTTGACCAAGGCCGCCAGGTGTTCCATCCCCAGGTCGGTAATCGTCACCCGCCAGAGGTTAAGCTCCTTGAGAGTTGTGATCCTGGCCAGCTGCTCCATTCCCGCATCGGTGGCCAGGCTGTTCTCGCTCAAGTCGAGCATCTCCAGGCTGGTCGACTCAGCCAGGTTCTTCAGCCCCTGATCGGAGATCTGGTTGCGTGAGATTCGCAGCTTCTTCAGCTCCGGAAATTCCTTCAACAAGAGCATCGTCTCATCGCCGACCGGTGTATTGCTGAGATAGAGTTCCTTGAGCTTATCGAGATGTCCCAGCTGCTGCAGGCCGTCGTCCGAGAGCCAGGTGTTGTCGGCCACCAGGACTCGCAGCTCTTTCATGTCCGCCAGGTGCATCATCCCCAGGTCGTCAATGATGTTGGCATTGTCCTTGCCGGAGAGTCGCAGGGCCCTCAGCCGCGTCAACTGTGGCAGGTGGGCCAGGCCGTCGTTGCCGATATCACATCCGCGCAGGTCGAGATTCTCCAGCGTTGTCAGTGTACCGACCGCTGCCAGACTCTCTTCCTTGATGCCAGAATCGTTCAGCAGCAGGGAACGTAAGTGGGGAAGTCCGTCCAGCTGGGCCAGGTCTTTGTCCGTGACCTGGACGCCACGGAAGCTGACTTCAATAACCTGCCCATTGCCATTGGTCTTGATCTCTGCGGCGACCTGCTCCAGAGCGGCGAGTTTTTCCGGGTCATCGAGAATCGGCCCGTCAGCGGATGACTTGCCGGAGTCAGAGTCGGTGCTGGTGGCAGCGGACGAGCCCTCCGCCGGGTCGGCCGGAGTTTTACAGCCAGAGACGACAGTCATGGTAGCCAGCACAACAGAAATAAAGAGCGGGTGTTTCATAGTCGGGTTCCGGTCGGACGGTTTCAGGCCAGGCGGCGTGAGAACATTTGTTTTACGGTCTTGACGGCCGGGTCGTCGAGGGTGTGTCAGCTGTAAATTGCCGTTATCGGCGTACCGACTGTGATTGGGTAGGGTCGGTCGAGTGGGTCAGTGTAATGGCCGCCCGGGTCAATTCCGAGCGCGTGGAAGATTGTGGCTGCCACGTCCCAGGGGCCATATCGATTGGTGATCACCTCGCCGCCAATCCGGTCGGTGGCCCCAATCACCTGGCCGCGGCCTACACCGGCTCCGGCCAAAACAATCGAGTAAGCGCTGGCCCAGTGTTTACGACCTGGCTCGCTGCCAGCAAAATTGCTTTCCTTGGCAACCAGCGGGGCTCGCCCAAATTCACCCATGCAGATTACGAGCGTCTCTTCCAGCAGTCCGCGTTGGTCCATGTCCTCGATCAAGGCTGGGAATGTCCTGTCGAACCTCGGGATCAGCTGGTCTTTCAGTGAACTGAAAATATCGTTGTGTGTGTCCCAACCGTAGGCGTCGGTCATCGTGGGATCCCGATCTTGGCCACGATTTGAGTGATTCCAGATCACGTTTACAAATGGTACTCCCGCCTCAATGAGTTTGCGTCCCAGCAAGCAGGCCTGGCCCGGACGGTGTCGCCCGTAGCGATCACGAATTCGTGCCGGCTCGCGGCCCAGGTCAAAAGCGTTACGGACACTTCGGGACGAGAGCAGCGAGATCGCCTGGTTATAGAACTTCTCGTTTTCCTGCACGGCAGGATTGGCCAACAACTGCAGACGCGATTTATCCAGTTGCTGTTTAAGTCCCATTCGGCTGGCCATGCGTCCGTCGCTGAGCCGGGTATTGGTCGTCAGTCCGGGTATCGCCAACGGTCCTTGCGTGACGTCACCAATAACCAGCGGATTGTGAGCAGTACCGAGCACACCACCATATTGACCAGGCGATGGTTCAAAGGGGACCAGGGCAGGGCCGTTGACATGGATGGCTTGATACGGAAACCGTTGTCCGATGGGTATCCGCGACAGCACCGATCCCAGCGTGGGGATGTCACTGGAGCTGGGTGGTGGATTGGACGAGAGCCTGGCGTGGTACCGCCCTGTGAGTGCCAGGTAGACTGCTGATCCGTGGTCGAGATCCTCATGGGCCATCGAACGAAGTACGGTGAATCGATCTGCCACGTTGGCAATGCCCGGCATGTGCTCGGTGAAAAAGAGCCCGGGCACGCGGGTGGAAATAGGGGAGAACTCGCCTCGCACATGGTCCGCCGCGTCGGGCTTGGGATCCCACATATCGATCTGACTCTGACCACCATGCGTAAAGATCATCAGCACGCTCTTGGCCTTGCCAAAGCCGACAGACCGATCTTCAAAGGTCGGCGTGGCAGCGGCAGACCGGCAGAGTGGCGCAGCCAGCAGCATGCTGGCGGTGCCAAAGCGAAGCAACTCACGGCGATCAAGAGTGGTTGCGGTAATCATGGCTTAATCAAGAGATGACCCTATGACTGTCTCGATTGTAGGACAGATCGAGTCTGCGGATCAGGAAATCGCTTCCATGACGGGCTTTCCGCCGTGGGAAATGTGCACCGGTCGATCTGCCAGGTCCGGCACTGTACGACGGTAGTCGACACCCAGCAGGTGGTAGATGGTGGCTGCCATATCACCAGCCGAGACAGGCCGATCTGTGGGGTAGGCCGCTGTCTTGTCGGTGGATCCAATCACGCAGCCCCGATTGGTGCCGCCGCCAAATAGCAGCGAAAATCCGCACTGGGGCCAGTGGTCGCGACCTGCCTTGGCGTTGATCTTCGGTGTGCGACCCATTTCGCCCATCACCACCACGAGCGTGGTATCAAGCAGACCGCGCTGTTCCAGGTCCAGTACAAGTGCCGAGACGAACTGGTCCAGTTGCGGCAGGTGGCTGCGCAGCATATTGAAGTTATTGCCGTGCAGGTCCCAGTGGTTGTTGCCCTTGGCTTCCCAGTGGATTGTGACCAGCATGGAGCCGGCTTCGACCAGTCGCCTGGCAATCAAGGCGCTGTTTCCCCAGATATGGCTGCCGTAACGATCTCGCGTCTCCGTGTCTTCCTGGTCGATGTCGAAAGCTGACCTGGTTTTGGTGGAGGTGAGCAGCTGGAAGGCTCGATCGCGGAACTTGCCCATCCTCTGGACTGGGCCACGTTTTTCAATCGCAGAGAGTCCAGAGTCGATTTGCTGAAGCAGCGTCTTGCGTTCACTGAGTCGGTCGACTGTCAGGTCCGGCAACTCGGCAACGGAAGGCGGAGTCGGTACGCCCGAGGCGATTGTTGGTTCGTAATCGCCTTCCAGGTCTTCATTGGCCAGCGTTGGTTCGATCTGTGTGAACAGCGGGTCGAAACCGGGACCGAGGTAGCCACCGTATGGACCGGCCCGGCGCAGCGCCTGGGAATAGCCAGGAAAGGCGGGCATCATCACATAAGGAGCAATGTCGTCACGGCCCATGCCGAAATACTGGCAGACCGTGCCGATGCCAGGGTGATCGGTGACCTTGGAAAAGTAGTTGTCGCGGTCACTGCCGCCGTCGAATCCGGTCAGGACGTTGTACGGATTGTGGCTGTTATAGCGATGTGAGTATGTCCGGATCAGCGTGGCACGATCCATGATCGTGGCGATCTGGGGCATCAAGTCGCAGATCTGCAGCCCCGGGACGGAGGTTGAGGTCGACTTCATTTCCCCGCGGGTCTCTTCCGGGGCGTTCGGCTTGAGGTCGAACATGTCCATGTGGGGCGGGCCCCCGAACAGGTTGACCAGGATTACGCTCTTGGCGCGGCCCAGACCGCGATCGTCGGCGGAGAGCAGGTTGGGCAGAGTCAGCCCGGAAAAGAGGCTCAGGCCGCCGACCTGCATTGCCTCACGCCGGTTCAGACCGTCACAGGCAGTCGACTTGTTTCCCAGAATTTGGAGCATGTATTAATTATCGGTAGCGGAGGCATGCATCGCAAGTGAAGAATGTGGTTGGCAGCAACGCGATTACAAGGATCATCCTCTGCGGAAATGCTGGCCTAGCTTGCCCAGGCACGCCATTTCGAGTGCGGCGGCACCGATCCAGATGAGGGTAAATGCAATGATGATGATATATACCATCGCCATGCCGCTATCGGGGTCCATGTTCAGCTGGACTCCGGCCTTTACCAGGATATAGAAGAACAGGACGAGGCCACCAAAGGCGGCATTGAGTGCAAGTCCACCAATTGCCAGGCCACCGGCGTCGGCTTGCCCATAGTGGTTGGCTAAAGCACGCAGTAGTATGCAAGTCACCACTCCACCGGCAAAGTAGGTGAGCGTTGCCAGAAGTATAAGGACTTCGCCACCATCCGCTGCCAGGAACGTGATGCCAGCCAGCAGGCTCCCAATTGCAGTCACGATAAAGGCGGCAAGTGCAAGGCCCCAGCATCCGGTGCTGGGTGGAAGTGTGAGCAGGAAGCCAAAGCCGACCAGGGACACGAGGATGGCAATAGCAAGTACCCACTGTCCAATGTCGGTGAGAGTCTTGGCCGTTTTCAGAGTATCGAAACTCCTCGCTCCAAGAGCTACAAGTATACCAATGCCCAGCAACGCGATGCCGGTCATGACGCCGATTCTCGACCAGAACATCAGTTGCTGGCCGACAAAACGCAGGCCGGCGGTGCCACCACTTCCCCGGCTCTGGCCATATTCACCGCCACCAGCAGGCATCGGCGTTCCCCCGGAACCGGGAGCTGGTTGCTGTTGAGCCATCGGCTGCTGGATCATCGGCTGCTGTATCATCGGCTGCTGTATCATCGGCTGCTGTATCATCGGCTGCTGTATCATCGGCTGCTGTATCATCGGCGGCTGTATCATCGGCGGCTGTATCATCGGCGGCTGTATCATCGGCGGCTGTATCATCGGCGGCTGCGGCGCCATCGGCATCCCCGTCAGTGGATCGACCGGTGCGGGTGCCACTGGCTGTTGAATCATCGGCTGCTGAGGTGCCGTTGGCATCCCGGTCAACGGGTCTACTGGTGGAGGCATCATTGGCTGTTGTGGCTGAACAGGCTGTTGTGGCTGAACAGGCTGCTGCGGCTGAGCAGGCTGCTGCGGCTGAGCAGCGGGGATTGTGAATACGGAACCGCAGCTGCATTTCCCCTTCTTGCCTGCCAGCTCAGCAGTGAACTGGTAGACCTTGCCGCATTGGGGACAACCAAATGAAATCGCCATACTGTCCAAGCTCTCTTCTAACTGCCATATTTCAACGATGTGGAAACTAGGGTTATTTCTCCAGCACCTGCAATTCCACTTTTCGGAATTCGACCGGATGGCTTTCAGACTGGAGTGAAATATAGCCGTTCTCGAGCAGTACCTTGTTGCCCTGAATCAGTTTTTTGGCCTCTGCATCACGGGGATCCAGTTGTGGCTTGTCGTACTGCAATACAACCTTGCCATCCATAATGTGCTTGATCACCTCGCCACCACGAACCTCGACTTCAACCGTCACCCACTCATCGCCACGGTAAGTCACTGACTGGCTGCTCGTACAGTGGCGTGTGACCAGCTCGCCAGCCATCACCACGTTCGTACCTGGCGTACAGAGATTCGCCGTCGTCCGCTTACCGTCGGCTCGTCCACCCAGCAGCTGGACCTCGATCGAAACTGGAAATTTCTGGT
>CAUZOB010000170.1:0-11138 GCA_963581185.1 Planctomycetota bacterium
AGGCTACGGCTTGCCGCGGAGAGTTTATCCCAGTTCTCCCGGGTCACGGTGAACTGGATTTCCAGTACATGATTATCCTGGTAGACCCGATCCCAGTATTGCTGATAGGTCGGCTCTTCGGACTGGGCACACAACTGGCTTGATAACGCTGGCGCCAGGAGCAGGGCCGCGACTGCAGACAAGCGAACCAGTTGTAATATTCGGGGGTTCCAGGTCATCAAGTTAAATCTCCAGCAAGCATGTTTACCGCTGCGGACCGGGTGGCGGGTCGAGTTCCCTGAGTGAAATTGTGCCATCCTTGTTTGCATCAAGTTGTTCCAGTCTGGCTGCGGCAGCTGTCAATTCCTCGGCCGACAGTTCTCCGTCTTGATCACTGTCGAGCACCGCCATCAATCGTTGCATCACCACCTGCTCTCGCGCCTGCACACGCCGCAGCACCGAGAGGCGATCCAGGGCCTGTCGCGTGGACGCGTCCTGGGGACTTACCGTGATCACGTTGTTTAAGACCTGTTCGGCCAGCTCCAGCCTTCCCGATTGCAGGTAACACCAGCCAAGATTGGTGACCATCGCCAGGTCGTTCGGATTCGCCGTTGCCAGTTGCAGGTAGTAACTCGCTGCCGAGTCATAGTCCCTGCCGGCATAGAACGTGTCAGCAAGTGTCTTGTTGGCAGCGTAGTTCGTCGGATTCAAGGCCACGATGCCCTGTGCCGCCTCGACCAACCGGTCGCTATCGCCAACCGCCTGGTAACAGGCCATCAATCCCTGCCGCGGTGGCAGGGCCCCAGGCAAGGCAGCTGCCGAGGCCGAGTAGTATTGAATAGAGGCGGGATAATCCTGCTTCAAGTAATGCAACCAGCCCAGTCGTAAATTGATGTAACCATCACTCTTCGCACCGGCTGCCTGCATGATCTTGTTGAGTGACTCGATCCCCTTGTCGTATTCGCCGGCTTGCTCAGCTGCCGTCACGGCGGCCCACATTTGCTGTTGAGGAGTCAGCTGAATCGGCGCTTGTTGTGCCCGCTCGGCACGTTGAAGCACGAGGCCATCTTCCTGGCCTGCCAGTTGTGCAGTAATCGATGTAATGCGATCGACAATAAAGGGCTTCAGTGCTGGAGCACGCGGTCCACGGACCTGCAAGGCGGCGCCCGGCGTTCCACCATCGAGCCCTGCCTGTTGAGCCAACGGGCCTGCTTCACCGTGAAGCTGCTCGAGTTCTGGTTGTAGCACCTTGTTCAGTTCATCTATGCGGGCAAACAAACTCTGCTCTGTGAAAACGGTCTCCCTCAGTTCGTTGACGGCGGCAAAGTACTTTTCACGGAACGCCTCCAGTTCAAACAACCTGACAATCACCTTGCGATCCATCACCCAGGGTTGTTTGACAGTCCAGGTTGCCAGGTCGTCACCCGTGCGGAAAAGCGAAAAAATGCCGAAACACATGTTCAAATCCCAGGGCAGGATTTTCAGCTTGCCATCCGCCTCATCCATCAGCAGATAATAGTTGTGTGGCGCAGCAACGAAGCTATCAAGATTCACGATCAGGCAATTGGCAGCCAGGTACGACGCGAAGTTATCGAGGTCAAGCAACTCGCCGGCGCGGGCCGCAAACTCCTCATCATCCGCTTCCTGAATAAGTCGCAGCACATTCGCAAACCGGACAATCAACTCCTCCTTCTTGCGACCTTCCTTGATATCGTAAATCTCGTAGGAGGCGGGATCGTCACCGAGGTACTGCCAATCGGCAAACCGCTCGGGCTTCATCAGCAGGCTGTTCTTCGAGTCAGCACCTAGCTGGCGTTCCAGCAAATCATCGTTGACTTGTTCAATCACCACGTACAGGCCCAGCGACTCCTTGTCATACAAGCCGTCGATACTGAGCGTCAGCCGTGCCCATCCGACGCCTGGCGTGGGCAGGCCGGCAGCCTGAAATATCTCGTAACCGATCTTCTCTCGCAGGTAAGTTGGGTCCGCGAAAACGTTTGAGAGGTTCAACTTGGAGCAGCCGCCCACCTGCTGCCCTTCAACAAAACGATTGGTGTCAATCTTGAATGGCTTGCGAGGACTGAGGCCCGATGAACGCAGTGATGAGTTGCCTTTAAAGCGAAAACCGACCTGCTCGAGCTTCTCGCCATCGATCACCATTGTCGCCGGACGATATTGGCTGTCCTGGCCCGGCCGTAAACGCTGGACCGAGTTATTGAGGGTGTCCCAATCCGCTCGGGTTAAGGTGAGGTCGATCTGGAGAACATGATTCTCCTTGTAGACCCTGTCCCAGTACTGCTGATACTCCGACGGCTCAGCTTGCCCTGGCAATTCGGCCGGCAGGAAAAGAGTGCAGATCAGCGCGGCCAGCAGGAAGGATTGTGCCAGCCGCGGAAATAGGCAGACCCTGTTCATACTCGACAACTCCTGGCTCAAGAAACACATGTGGCAAACACCGCTGATCCGTTCAACCCCGGCACAGATCAGTTGTTTCGATCATAGCCAGCCGATGGGGACGGCGTCAGACAGTCTGGTGTAGAATCTGGAGTCGTAAGGAGAATCAGGACATGACGAGCAGAGAACCTCAATCCCCGGTCAAGGTCGGCGTGGTCGGCATGGGCCGCTTTGGTCGACTCCATTCACTCACTCTCCAGGGCCTGGCGGAAGCCGAGCTGGTCGGCATTGTGGCACGACGTCAGGAGAGCCTGGACGACGTTGCCGCCGATCTGGCCGGCATCCCCGGCTGGCTCAATCTACAACAGGCTATTGAGGAGTCCGGAGCCGATGCCTGGGTTGTTGCCTGTACAACGGCAGACCACGTCGTCGTGACCAGGGCGTTGCTTGAGGCGGGCAAAACCGTATTACTGGAAAAGCCGGTGGCCAACAGCTTGCCCGATGCACTCAGCCTCGAGCCGCTGGTTCGAGACGATTCCAGCAACCTCATGATCGGGCACATCGTACTTTTCAATAGCGAGTTCCTGCAGCTGATGGAAGAAGCCGAGCGCCGTGGCCCACTCACGTACATCAATTGCGTGCGACATCGCCCCGCCTCAATCCTGAAAGATTTCCCCGACGAAAATCCACTGCATGCTGCCATGGTCCATGACCTCTACGCCACCCAGGCACTGGTTAAGAGCGCTGAGCCCAGCCACTTCAGCGCCCAGTACCATCGCACACCGGATGGAGCCATTGATATCGCACTGGCGCAGCTTGCCTGGGATAACGGTCCGCTGGCCTCATTCGCCGCGTCTTACGCGACTCCTGGCGGCATGCCACCACGGGGATTTGATCGTACGGAGGTTTTTGGTGAAGGTTGGTCGGCACGCATACACCCCAATCCTCGTCCCATCGAAGCCTGGGGCGACCAGGCGGAATGGCCGATGGCCCTGGAGATCCGGGCAGGTGAGGGAGCAGCCACAGGCATGATGGCCGAGGAACTGCGCTGCTTCTGTCGAGTTGCCCAGGGCCAGGTGGCGGTGCCGGCCGGTGCGACTTACCAGGATGCGATCCAGGTCCAGCGTTGGATGGACAAACTGGACGAGGTGGCGGATTAGCTACTTTTGTCTGCCGACTCACGACAAAGATAAGATTGCCCAAGATCGGCAAACCGATTAACTTGATAGATGACAACAGCTTTCCATCCTGGGAGTATCCGCGATGTTGACGATCCGAGGAAATCGCAATCGACTGTGTGACGGCGTCTCGCGCCGCGACTTTCTGTCTATCGGATCGCTCGGACTTGGCACGCTCGCTCTTCCCCAGCTGTTGCGTGCCGAGGCAGCCCAGGGAGTCTCCAGGTCAGAGAAGTCGGTGATCATGATCTACCTGACCGGTGGGCCACCTCACCAGGACATGGTCGACCTGAAACCGGACGCTCCGGCGGAGATTCGGGGCGAGTTTTCCCCGATCGCGACCAATGTCGGCGGCATCCAGCTATGCGAGCACCTACCACGGCTGGCCGGCATGATGGACAAGTTGATCAGCATCCGCACGCTGGTCGGCTCCGACGGCCGACATTCCTCATTCCAGTGCGTCACGGGTCACACTTTCGGCAGTCAGCCGCAGGGTGGTTGGCCCGAAGTAGGCTCCGTCCTGTCGCGACTTCGTGGGCCCGCCACGGCGGGTATTCCCGCCTCGCTCGATCTGTCGATGCATATGGAACACTTACCCTACAACTTGCCCGGCCCCGGTTTCCTCGGCCAGGGCCATGCGCCGTTCAAGCCGACCGGTCCTAGCAAGAATGACATGCTGTTGCCTGAATTGCTGGTCAACCGATTCGATGATCGACGGCAGTTACTCAACGGCCTGGATGCCGTGAAACGCAATCTGGAGCGAAGCGGATTTCCGCCTGGAGCTGACGCGTTTACCCAGCAAGCACTCGACGTGCTGACCTCCAACAAGCTGGCCGACGCGCTGGACCTGGAAAAAGAAGATCCTCGCATCCGCGAGCGATACGGGGAGGATGATCCCAAGATCCTGCCCTACTCGAATAAGGGTTACCAGGCGATCAACTCCAAGTTCCTGTTGGCTCGCCGACTGGTAGAAGCTGGCGCGAGATGTGTGACCGTCTCCTGGGCGGATTTTGATTGGCATGGAGCCAATTTCCAACACGGCAAAAAGGTCCTGCCCAAGCTCGACGAGGGCCTCTCGGCACTGGTTATGGACCTGCATGAGCGCGGCCTGCAGGACGATGTTACCGTGGTGGTCTGGGGTGAGTTCGGTCGCACACCAAAAATCAACGAGAACGCCGGTCGCGATCACTGGTCACGTAATTCCTGTGCCATCCTGGCTGGTGGCGGAATGCAGACCGGCCAGCAACTGGGAACATCCAATCGCCATGCTGAAGAACCGATCGATCGGCCGGTTCACTTTGACGAAGTCTTCTCGACGATCTATCGGAACCTGGGCATCGCGCCAGACCAGGTGACAATCGATGACCTGGGCGGCCGACCTCGCTATCTGCAGGACAAGTTCCAGCCGATCGACGAACTCATTTAACGTCGTCGTCAGGACCAATCGCTGGCTGCTCGACAAGCAACAGCTGGTTGACCGGCAGATCGTTCACTTCCTGCATTGTCCCATCGGGCCAGCGAATGGTCAGCTTGATCGGCTGACGTTCTTTTCCCAGCCCAAATGTGACGGGCAATTCCACCTGGGAAAGGTAGCTGCGAGTTGGCATCACCCAGCGACGCTGACTCCCCTCGTCCATTTCCAGCAGCACGTCGGCACCGATCGCATCCCGGTTGACCCCCTTGGCCTGTAACTGAACACGCAGCCAGTTGTGACCCAGCTGGTTTTCATTGCGGAACAAGCGGATACGGTCGTGATTGGCAGTCACCAGCACGTCCAGGTCGCCGTCGGCGTCGATATCTGCATAGGCGGCGGCTCGACCAAGGATCGGCTCGTAGATTTCGGTCCCGCATTTTTCGGTCGGCACGGGCTGATAGAGCGTGCCCGATCCGCCGTAATACCAGAACAACTGGGTCGGCTGGAGATAATCAATTCCCTCCACCGTGGAGCCTGCCTCGCTATTGATATGGCCGTTCGCCTGCACGATATCGAGGTGACCATCGAGGTCATAGTCAAGGAAGACCAGACCGAAAGTCGTGACCCGCGCCGAGCCAGGGACAATTCCAGAACGCAACGCATTGTCGACGAAACTGAAACGGTCATTCTGAGTGAAGTACATCACGGTCTGGAATTTGGCCAGGTTGGCAATCGCGACCAGCATCCCTGTTTGTCCCTCGACCTGGCAAAAATCGATTCCCATACCAGCCACAATCTGCCCCAGGGCGTCGTAGCCAAAGGCGGTCTTCACACCGACATCCTCAAAAGTCTGGTCCCCATTGTTTCGCAACAGGAAACTTCGTGTCTGGTCATTGGCGACCACGATATCGAGCCAGCCATCCCGATCCAGGTCGACGAAAATGACGCCAAATGCCTTGGCAATCAGCTCGGCGGATTCCTCATCGCGAATCATCATGCCCGACGACTCGGAGATATCGCTGAAAGTGCCGTCGCCGTTGTTCTCATAGAAGAGACAGTGGTCGCCGGGGAAAAAACGGGGAGCCATGTACGATTCTGGCTGCTTCACTTCCTGCTGAACTGCCAGCTCTTTTTCCGCTGTCCAATGAACGTAGTTACAGACAAACAGGTCCAGGTCGCCGTCGTTGTCGCTATCAAAGAAACCAGCACTGCTGGACCACTGGTCCGCCCGCCCGCCGACGCCAGCCGATTCAGTGACCTCCTCGAACTTCCCCCTGCCGATGCCGCGGAACAGCCGATTCCGTCCCACAGCTGTCACAAAGATGTCCCGCCAGCCGTCATTGTCATAGTCCGCGATTGCCAGCCCCATGGCATAGCAGGATATTTCCAGGCCGGAACCCTTGCTGACATTGGTAAAGTTCCCCTGGCCGTCGTTTTCGTAAAGGACGATAGATTGACCCTCAGCTGGTGGATCGCGATGGTCCACGATCTTGCAGCAGGAGAGCAACAGCATGTCCTGGTCGCCATCATTGTCGTAATCAAAAAAGCCCCCGCCGCTGCCGGCAGGTTCAGGCATCATCAATTTCCCGCTGGCTCCGTTATCGTGCACAAAATCAATGCCCAGCTCTGCGGAGACTTCCTTGAAAGTGACAGCAGGAAACTCAGCGGCACTGATGACCGGCGTTGCCGGCTTCATGAAGTCCGCCGGCGGCGGCTCGGCCGGTTTGTCTTCAGTCGATGACGGTCGAAACAGAAAGAAGGCAACCAGGGCCAGCAGGATCACGCCAAGCAGCGACAGCAGGCGGACAGGGCCGCGAGTCGGTGCAGAGTGATTTGACGGACTGTTCATTTCGACTCTCACCCTGGCCGGTGGTTGCCCCGGGCCGGACTATCCCGAAATAATACGAGTGACACGACGCACAGGTGTTGAAACGCTGCTGCTCTTATCGGCCAGAATTGATCTTCAAGGTGAACGTCACCGATGTCAAACCCACTCCATCAACCGGTAATTCAAACGCAACGACTGATCTTTCGCTGCTGGCATCAGCTGGACCTTGACGCGCTGCTCGCCTTTTCCCGTGATCCAGCGGTTATGCAGTATGTCGGCGACGGCACGCCCTGGGATAACTCGGAAGCCGAGAGCTTCCTGGTTCAGGAGCAGGCACACTGGCAGCAGCATGGTTACTGTCGCTGGGCGCTGACCGCCCGCTCTCTCGAAGCTCCTGTCCCGATTGGTTTCTGTGGTTTTGTGCCGGCTGCTGAGGGACTGGAAATTGGTTGGCGACTGGCCGCTGACCAGTGGGGCCAGGGCCTGGCAACCGAAGCGGCAGTGGCGGCGATTGGACACGCGCGAGATCATCTCGCCGCCAGCGAGGTGGTAGCTACAATTCAGCCGGGAAATATCGGCTCACAGCGAGTTGCCACAAAAGCGGGACTGGAATTCGACAAGACTGTTGACCGCCAGGGTCAGCAGCTCGAGTTATGGCGGATACGATTGAGTGCAGGCCTCGTGGCCGTTAACATCAACAACAGGAAACAACGGTACTCGGAGGATCTGGGATGATGACGACAAATCGCAGGCAATTCCTGAAGACCTCGGCAGTCTTCTCAGCTCCACTTTTTGTCCCGGATCATGTCTGGGGAGCTAATGAACGTTTGCACGTCGGCGTCGTCGGCGTGGCCGGCCGCGGAGGCAGCAACCTGGCCGCCATGGCGGGTGAACAGGTCGTGGCGCTGTGTGATGTCGATCGCCAGCGGCTTGGCACGGCGCACGAGCGATTTCCCGGCGCGGAGACCTACGAGGACTATCGCCAGCTGATCGAGCGAAAGGACCTCGACGCAGTCGTTGTTTCAACTCCAGACCACAATCACGCTCCAGCAACCATGCGGGCGCTCAAGCGTGGCTTGCACGTCTATTGCGAAAAACCACTCACGCACACCGTCGAGGAAGCTCGCCTGATTGCCCAGGAAGCTGCCAAGCAGAACGTCGCGACCCAGATGGGAACACAGAATCACCAGCATCCGGGATACCTGCGGCTGGTTGAGTTGCTCGAAAAGAAGGCGATTGGCGACGTTAAACAGGCACACATTGTCACCGATCGCCCGGGACGCTGGTGGCCACAGGGACTCGATCAACCCGCCGAAAAGCCCTCCGTTCCAGGCAACTTGAACTGGGACCTCTGGCTGGGGCCAGCAGATGAGCGGGCTTATCATCCAGCCTATGTCCCTTTTAAGTGGCGCGGCTGGTGGGATTTTGGCTGTGGCGCGATCGGCGATATGGCGATCCACCTGATGGACCCGACAGTCTGGGCCCTCCAGCTGGGAGGACCGGTCAAGGTCACATCGGATGGACCGGCGGCCAACAGCCATACTGGCCCGACCTGGATGATCACGCGATTCGAATTTGGACAGCGAGGTGACTTGCCACCCGTCGAGGTCTTTTGGTACGAGGGGACCGCCAAGCCGGCAGCGGAGATTGCTGCGGAAATGCCTATGAATGGCTCGCTCTTTATCGGCAGTGAGGGACGAATTGCCATCCAACACGGGGGCCAGCCGATACTGCTGCCGGAAGACAAGTTCGAAGGCTTTGTACCGCCCAAGCCCTACCTGGAAGATTCTCCAGGCCATCATCAGCAGTGGATCCAGGCCTGCAAAACCGGCAGCCCAACTGGCAGCAACTTTGCTTATGCCGGGCCCTTCACCGAGACCGTGCTGCTAGGCAACATCGCTCATCGGGTCGGCGCGACGATTCACTACGATCCGGCCAAGATGAAGATCACCAACAACCGTGAGGCCAACGCGCTGCTTCGAAAGCCGTATCGGAAAGGCTGGGAGCTGTGAGCCTCCAACAACGGAGCAGTGGCTTTTAACTGCCAGCCTTGACCTTGTCGTAGTCCGGCTGGGGCGTGGCGCCGTTGGCAACGTCCACTTTCCACGCTTCCAGTTGCCGCAGCATCCGGTTCAGACGCTGAGGATACTTGTCAGCCAGGTTGTTCTTTTCGGCGATGTCATCTTCCAGGTTGTAAAGGCCAGGTCCGTCCGTGAGTCCCTGGGCCTTTGCCACCAGTTTCCAGGTCCCGTCCCGCATGGCGCTACCGTTCCAGTAGAGTTGCCGTCTGCCGAGTGATTGACCCTTCAGCAAGAGCGGAAGCAGGCTCACTCCATCGAGCCGGCGCGGTTGGTCGGTCGAGACCCCTGCCAACTCGAGCATGGTGGGCATCAAGTCGAGGCTGATTGCCAGTTGATCACTTCGTGTTGCCGGTTTGATCTTGCCGGGCCAGCAGGCGATCGCTGGAACACGGTGTCCCCCTTCCCAGACCTGTCCTTTACGACCGCGGAGGGGATCACAACGCATGTGACTGGCGCCGCCGTTATCAGAGAAGAAGATGACCAGTGTTCGTTCAGCCAGTCCGTGTTGGTGGACGGCGTCCAGGATGGCACCAACGTTGTCGTCCAGCGCCTTCATCATCAGTCGCGTGGTGTCATCACGCGGCCGCTGGGGCTGTTGCCCAGCCTTGACCTTGTCCGGACCACGGCCAGGCAGGTTATCGGGGCCCTGGATCGGCGTGTGTACGGCACCGTGTGGAACGTAGAGGCAAAATGGCTTGTCTCGATTTCGGGCAATAAAGTCAACGGAGTGACGGGTCAACAAGTGCGTCAGGTATCCTTCTTCGGTGATCTGCTTGTCGCCTAGCCACCAGTCGGCAACTTCCATCCGGTCAAAGTGTGATATGTAATCGATATTGCCACTGACAAAACCGCGAAACTCGCTGAAGCCATGGTGGATGGGGTTGAACTTGGGGTCATAGCCGAGGTGCCACTTGCCAAACATCCCAACCTGGTACCCGGCCCCTGCCAGTAACTCGGCAAACGTCACTTCCTCTCGCTGCAAGCCGCGGTGATGATCGGCATTCGCGGGGTCAGCATTCACGACACCCGGCAGACCGGCACGCTGCTGGTAACGACCGGTTACAAGTCCGGCCCGAGTGGGGCTGCAGACGACACCACTGGAATGAAAGTCTGTCAGCACGAGCCCAGCGCGGGCCATCCGTTCCATCTGCGGCGTCTTGATCCAGCCGTCATAGACACTTGAATCTCCATAGCCCATGTCATCGGCCATGATGATGATAATGTTGGGGGGCTGCTCGGCCGCAGCTCGGCCGCTTGAAATACCCACGACAAGCAGCAATACAAGGAACCAGCGTTGCTCGAAACTCTTCACCATCACCGCTGCACCCCTTTTTAGCGTTGGTCTGCCATTCCCGATCGAAATGGTAACAGGAACCGGAATGCTGATCATGCCTGGGACCGATTACTCCTCTGGGGTCGACTCCGGCAGCTGTGCTGCCAGTAATCGTCGCAAGTGCTCCCGGGTGGGATCCAGCGCCAGGGCCTTGCGCAGGGCCTTGATCGTGCCCTCCTTGTTGCCAGCCAACAACTCATACTGGGCGAGGTTCTCCCAGTCATTGGCGACATAGCGCAGCTGGGTCACCTCACGCATCAAGCTAGCTGCCTCGGCGAACTTCTGCTGCTGCAATTCGAGCGTGACGGCAATCAACAGGGCACTCACCCGGTACTTGCCATTCAAATCGTCCTGAGCCAGCAAGTACTCAAGGTACTGTGGCAGGTCCTGCAGTTCTCGGTTCATCAAGGCAACTTCGGCCAGATTCTTGGCCATCTCGGGATCTCGTAAGCCGGCTTCCCAGGCCTTCTTGAGCAGTTCAACTCCCTGCTCAACATAATGTCGACCATGTGTTCGACCCACTTCTCGCTGGGACAGTGCGATATAGGCAATGCCGAGGCTGCGTTGCAGTTCGAGGTCCGTGTGAGGTGCTGCGGCGAACATTGCTACAAGCCGCCCTGGCTCCGACAACTCGTTGGGACGATCCTGCAGATCGTCGTGCAGGCCGACCCGATGATGATGAAAGTTCATATGCGGCAGGTCGGTTGACGACTTCGGCATATGACAGGCGACGCAGTCATTATCCGGCTGTTTCTGCTGCAACACCTCTGCCGCCACGCTGCAGCCCTGCTGCTGATGGCAGCTTGCGCAGACTGCCTGGTAGTACTCAAGTCGATTCTCCGCGGTCGGCATGTTATGCGGATCGTGGCAGGTGACACAGGACATCTCGGAGGCCTGGTAGCACGAGCTCAAACGCAACTGGTCGACGTGT
>CAUZOB010000171.1:0-11083 GCA_963581185.1 Planctomycetota bacterium
CCCTGTCAGGAATGCTGGACCAGAGAAAATAGCTCAGCCGACTGGCGAGTTCATCGTTCGTCAGTGGCTGTCGCTCGCTGCCGGACCCGGCCATATCCATTCGAAAACAGAAATGCGGAGACATTAGCACGTATACGATCAGATCCTGAATCGCCTCTTCGTGGTTGAGTCCATCCTGCTCACGCAGTATCTGATAGTACTTGATCAGGTCTTTCCGTTCAGTTTTCGAGAGCGTGCGGCGCCACGCGCGGTCAGCAAACTGAAGCACTGCCTGAATGTGTCCGGGCTCGGCTTCCAGACGTGCCTTTTCTACCCAGCGAATTTGTTCGTTGATCTCGTGGAAATAATGCTGTATCGCTGTAATTTCGACATCGCCTCCACCCGTGCGCCGGGCTTTTTCGACGTAGACCGTGTTGAGTTGACGAATCATCCGGTCCGATGACGCATCCTGATTTTCGGGCCGGGCGAAATCGAACTGAGGTTCACGCATATAACGCGAGTCGGTCCGCTCGAACCACAGAAATCCGGAGTACTGTCGCATCGGTGCCCGGGTCACAAAATCCAGTTCACGCCAGAGAGCGTCCAGTTCCTTTTGTTCCGCAGTGTCCAGGATCATGTCATAGAGCGGACGATCGTCACGGAAGTAGCCCATCATGCTGTGAAACCCCGCACTCAACAGGCGCCCTTTTTCACCCATCAGCTTTTTGGAATCCTGCACATAATCGCGACCACGCTCAGACACATAAAATGCGTCCGGAAAGACAGAGCAGAAGCGGCCAAATGCCGCTTCATACCGCTCCCGTTCCACATCGTCAGCCGGGACACGGAGTGCTGCATCCAGCATGTTGACCGCTGGTGAAGCTGCTTCTCCAACCTGCAGGATGTCCCGGTCATAGGTCTGCCGGTGCGCCACATACTGCCGGTTCTTCCACAGCACAAACGGCTGGCTACCGACATGACTTCCTTCAATTGTCATATCCCGAAAGCGAGGTCTGAGTCTGCTACGGAGTGCGACAGTGTAATCCCGCATCCGCTCGCATTCACGCCGCGCATCGGCTGGCTGCAGCGTTTCCGAAGGCGCCCCGGGCCATAGATCCTGAAGTCGCATGATCGGCCCGACGGAGATCTGTCGGTCCTGACTAACCAGCAGTGACCACACGGACTTCAGGTATTTTTCGCTGACCCCAGTCCTGGCCGCAGTCTGCTGCAGTGTCTCCGGGCCGCGACCGAGCTTTTCGCGGAAACGGAATTGCCAGGCGGCGAAGAAGTAGTCGGCCAGATCCGTGGGCTGACGCTGATAGAACTCCACAATACGTTTGACACAGTATCGATCTCGATCCGTATCCGTGACGACCGCATGCGCTGCAAAGCCAATCCCATCCGGTTTCAGAACCAGATGCTCCACAACCTCGCGGGACGCGTCCAGATACTTCCCCAACAGGGCCGGTGACATTGCCAGCGACTCGCCGGAGTTGTCGAACCCCGCGGCATTTGCCGGGTCAACGGGAAACGTACGCGTCGGACGGATATCGATACCTGTCAGATCACGGATCGAAGAATTGTACTCTGCGTTGCTCAGTCGCCGGGCCAGGACGGGCCCTGGATCACCGGCATTCCGTCGGGCTTCATACTCACGGGCCGAATGGATCCAGGCGACGACAGCTTTGCGGTGCTGTGCAGCAGGCTGACGTTGTGCATCTTCCGGCGGCATTTCTTTTGCGGCAATTCGTTCCAGCACAATCTCCCAAATCTGATGCGATGAGGCGACCGTGCCCGCACTCGTGTAGCCACTCAGATTCAATTTCGCTTCCTGCCGATCCGTGCCGTGGCAATCCAGGCAGTAGGCGTTCAGAAACGGAATCACAGTACTGCGGAATTCACGATCCAGCACCTTTGCGGCGGAATCCTCTGCCCGCACAGTCGGTGACATCAGCATGAATACAGTCAGAAAGGCCGCACCGTAGACAATGTGCCGAGCGATATCCAACCACGGCCGTATGTCACTTGTCAGATAGCCAGGTTTCATTGTTATGAAGAACGATCCCATGACGTGTGAGAAGGGGCAGGCTGTGCCGTCTGGATTGTAACATGCCTTCCTGCCAGGTGAGGATAGCGATGAGAGTTTGCTGGTCCAGTTGGCGAGTTGTCACAGGCAAGCCACGAGGATGCTCTTTCCTGACTGCTGACGGTGCTGCCATGAAACGACTGCTTGATTACCCGCCTGCCTGCGGCAGGTCGGGAAGAGTGAGCTGAAGGAGACTGCAGATCAGATGTTGATCTCATACCCTTTGCGGTTGTCCCTCGAGAGGAATGAGTTCGCTTCCGAATCACCCACAATCTTGCGTTTGGCGGGATCCCACGTCAGTTCGCGATCCAGTCGCATGGCAATGTTCGACAGGTGGCAAATCTCCAGCATCCGGTTGTGAGTCCAGACGTCGGAAATCGGCTGCTTCCGCGATCTCATGGCGTCAATGAAATTCGCCGTGTGATTCTCGGCCACCGGACCACCGTAGACTTCTTCGATGGCACCTGCCGGGAGCGGATTGTCCTTGAGATCTTCGACTGGCATGCCGACAATCTTGCCGCGATTCACGAAGAATCGTCCCTCGCTGCCCTCGAATAGAATGCCGTTGTCGCCTTCATTGGTAATCAACATCTCAATATCGCCAGGCATGTCAGCACGGATGTTGAACTTCGTCGCGATGTTGAATTGATCGTCGACCAGCGGATGACCGTCCTTGTACTCAACGGCCAATTCGTAATTGAGTGGAGTCACCTTACTCGGCCCAGTATCGCTGGCGCCGATTGCCCAGCAGGCAATATCAACGTGATGCGCGCCCCAGTCAGTAAGCTTTCCGCCGGAGTATTCATGCCAGTTGCGGAAGGAGTAGTGGCAGTTGCTGTAGAGTGGCACGCCGCCGCCATAACCTTTGCGCATTTCGGGCAACGCTCGATAGGCAACCGCGGGTGCCGGTCCAAGCCACAAATCCCAGTCCAGACCCTCGGGTACTTGAGTCGTGGGAATCTTCGGCGAGGGACCGAAGCCACCGATGCCGCAGGTTACTTTCTTGACTGTTCCGATGCGACCAGCCCGAACGAGGGCAACAGCCTGCAGGAAGCGTTGTCCCGATTCTGTCCGCTGCATCGTGCCGACCTGGAATACACGACCGGTCTTCTTGACCACCCGTTCAATCAGCTTGCCCTCGTCGATCGTCAACGTGAGCGGTTTTTCACAATAGACATCTTTGCCGGCCAGCATCGCCTCAACAGCAATTTTGGTATGCCAGTGATCGGGTGTAGCAATCATCACGGCATCGATGTCATCCCGGTCGAGAACTTTACGATAGTCGCGGTAAGCATCCGGTGCCTTGCCTTGTCGGCTGCGGACCTTCTCCACGTTCGCTCCCAGGACGTTCGCATCCACATCTGCTAAGGCAGCAAAGTCGGCGAACTTGGTCGACTTGCTGGTAATCGACCAGCCCTGGTTTCGCAGACCAATGGTGGCGAAAATAGGTCGTTCGAGTGCTGACTGATAACCGACTGCCCGGTTGCCCGCTGAGAGCACCAGACCGGCGGAACCGGCAGCCATACCTGCGAGAAACTGACGACGGGAAGCTTGATAGTTCGTGGTCATAACAGGAAGTCCTCTCAGATGGTACGCCGACCGATGCTGGCTGGTTATCTGGCCCTGTTGTTCAGGGGCAGATCCAGACTTGAGTTTACGCTTTTGGAGAAAGAACGTCATTAGACACCCGGTATTAACTTGGTCTCGTGTCTTTACCTCGACTTAGAAAACCTGGGCTCAAGTCGACTAACGTTTCTCCGGCGGCGGTCTGCTGGTGGCCCTTGTGATCATCCTCTGGATCTTCAGCCGCGAAAATCGACACCGATAACGCAGATGGTATCGCTGCCCACTTCCCCGGCTGGTCAGCATTCGTTAACGTCATGCGGCATAGTTGAACCTGACGAACGCTCCACTTACGATACTGCTGAAGAGACAGATACCCGTGTCAGTAAGCCCAGCGGCAAATAACTCCGTTACCAGCCCAAGGTGTTTCATGAAAAACCTCAAGCAAGCTGCCAACGCCCTCGTCCTGTTGTTACTGGTGGCTGTGACCAGCGGCTGCGGTGGATCAAACGCCAAGAAACTGGAGGGGCAGTGGAACGTGGAAACTATTCTGACCGGATCACAACTGTCGGGGATGGCCAAGTATACGGAGGGGATGCCTCCGGGTGCCCGCCTCAGCAGGGTGACGATGAAAGGTACTGCCAATTACCACGCCAGTGGCACGATGAATCACAGTCTTGAGCTGATGACGATGACGGTAGAGGCGGAGGGTCAGGCTATTGAACTGGCTTTTCAAGGGAGCATGTCGGGGACATGGACGCTTGAAGGAGACACGTTGACAGAGGTTACTACTGACATACAGATGAAACCCGCCAACGAGTTGACGACAGCAATTTTCGCGCAGGCGGATCCGGCGGAGTTCGAAAAAATGTTTGAAGATGAGCTGGACACGACGGTCTCCACGATCAAGTTTCTCAGCGACGATGTGATAGAGGAGACGGAACAGGAAACCGGTATTACAGTGACCATGCGCAGAGCACACTAGTCGAAGGGGCTAAAGCGACGCCTCCAGGAGTATCCGATGTCCAGTGCCACCATTCAAACCGCCCCGGCCGATACCGCTGAACTTCCGCCGATGCCGATCGAACCCTCCTGGATCACCGAAGGAGATCCAGTTGCCCGGGGTACGATCCTGACGCAGAGTGCGGACAAGAGAGTTTCCAGTGGACTCTGGTCCTGCCAGCCTGGCAAGTTTGAGTGGACGTTCAGCTGGGACGAATTCATCCACGTGCTCGAAGGTGAGGTCGAAATCCGAGAAGACGGCACGGACAACAGTGTCACGCTACGAGCTGGCGACATGGCCCACTTCCCCCTCGGCATGAAGACGCACTGGCACGTGAAACAAGCTGTACGTAAGTTCTTTGTGATTCGCACGCCCGAGCCCCTGGAACTGTGAAATTCCCATCGGGACTAGAGGACAAGGTGTAAGATATCCTCTAATTCGGCCTCGATCACATTCGCTCCAGCTCGTCGCCCCGGCCAATCCGGCTTGTTCTCTCGACGCCACTGGATATATCCGTCGGTCGTTTCTTGATCCTTTAATTCCAGTCGAACATGGAGCGGGAATTCCACTTCGAAGGGCCTGGCTCGATTGATCTGTCGGATGGCCCTGGCGGCACCTGCGACAATGGCTGGGTACGTCGTTTCGGCAGGATAGAGCCGCACATCCCCATCACGCTTGGCTTCTTTGACTGCTACCGTGGTCACCGAGCGACCGAGCAGTTCCGTTGCCTCGCGGCAGGTGCCACTACAGCCGGTTACCAGCAGAATCGGCACTTTGTGGCGATGCGCTGCTGCGATGGCATAGGCGGCGATTTCGCCCCCCGGTGTACCATTGAACCAGTACTGCCGTCGTCGACTGCTCGACCATGTATGGGCCAATACGGCGCGCTGCGTGCCTTCCATTGCATGCAGACCGACCAGCATCACTCCGTCAAAAGAGCTGTCGAGTCCCTGCAACAGGTGCGCATGACCACTGACAAGCTGCGCTCGCTTATCCAAATGTTCAAGGACCAGGTTGCGGTCCCGAAACCCGTCGTCCCTTACGAAGACCTCGGTTGCCCCTGCTTTAAAACAACCCTCCACGGCAGCATTAACATCGTGCGTCAGCAGAAGGCGATAGTGCATCACCCTCGGGTCATCCGCACTGCGGTTCCGAGCCCAGTATTCGTCGACTCCGGTCGGCCCTTCACTGTCCACGGCAATCATGATCCGAATCGAGTCATTCACCGCGGCTCGCCGACGTTTAAGCACCTCTGTGACAACAACTTCAAGTTCCTCCATATAGGGAACATGGTCCCTGGAATTCACCCGGGTGAGTGTCAGGCCGAGTTGATTTTCACCACGGAATTCGGGGCAGTCTGCCAGCTTCAGCTCAAACCGCCAGCCCGCCAGGCCGCCGCGACGCTCGCCGGCCCTGACCGTGCGGATCTTGTCGGCAGCAATTGCCTCTCCGTTGATGTCCACGGATAACTGCGAGGGGTGATCCAGCGCGTAGACCCAGAACGTGAGGGTTCCCTCGAGCGACTCTCCCTTGCGGCCATCGGCCATCAGGAAAGGGAAGGCCTGCCGTCGACCTACCGCGTCTTCCGCAAAGGAGATGATCGGACTGTTCCTGTGACCTAGTGGGCTGTGCCCCTCGTCGTACCAGGGATAATTGCGAATCGGCGGCTTTCGATCAGAGATTCCCTTGCCCATCGGCAGGTAGCGATAGGTCCGCGGTCCGGCATAGATCGACTCTAATGAGGAGACGGCCTTGGTCCATTCAGCAATCCGTTGTTGTTGTTCGAGCGCCGCCGTCGGCTCGCTACCAAAGTGGATTCCGACATTCCAGAAGGAGATGCTGTCGGCCCCCCAGGCAAAAAAGTTGGCTGCGGCACCACGTGCTTCCGATGCCGTCAGTAGCATGCCCTGGTAGTTCGCGGCATGCTTGGCCGACATCGCCACCGGCCGATCGAGGATCATCGGTGGCCCCGCATCGATGCAGCCCATCATGTTGCCCATCACGACGATCACGTCCACGTTTTTCCGCCGGGTGATCCTGGAGAATTGATCAACTCGCAACTGCGGATCGGTATTATTCCATGTGGAGACGACAATGTAGTCGATCCAGTTGTTCTCTACCCAGGATTCAATATCAGCGCCTGCCAGCCAGCAGGCGTCGACCGACTCGGCCACACGCACTCCGAGTGTGAAAGGCTTGCGGCCTTTCCGGTCCGCAACGTCAGCCAGCATGCGACTTATCTCGCCCATGTAGCGGGTCATGATCACGGCCTTTTCACGGCCCTGGTCACGAGGAAAGTGCTTGGCCCAGCGGACGAAATTCAACTCCAGGCCGTCGACGTCGTATTTTTCCACGATCTCCCGCATGATCGCCAGACGATGCGCACGGACCTCCGCATAGGAATAATCCAATGCGGTCTCGTTGCTGCGACCATCTGGCTGCTTGATGACAAACTGTGGGTTGTCGATGGCAAATTGCGGACAGAGCGGATTGGCCGGATCGAGCGAACTGTGATGTGTATCACTCATTCGCACCGCGGCGAGTACTTCCTTACCCTTCGCATGCATGTGTTGTGTGACGACCTCCAGGGCGTCGGTGCCGACAGCCCGCAGGTGGCGAATGCCATTCACCCAGTGGCCACCCTCTCCGGGCGGGAATCGATCGCCCGATACCTCGCCAGCCTTGGATTCAAAGGTGCAGATATCCGGAGTGGCAGCCAGGAATACAAACGTGGAAAACGGGACTGCAGCGATTTCCCTATCCAGCCATTGCTGGATGAACTCGACAGGTTTTTCAGCAGGAAGTTCGAACAGGAACTGCGCATCGTCGTTAAAGATACGACGAGGTTCGGCCGTCTCCGCGGTCGCGACCGAGAGCAGCAGGTAGAAACAGCTGGTTGCCAGGATCGTTATTGCGAAGCGGTAAAGCATGGCATGTATGTCACGGTCTCGTGAAGGGTCACGTGCTACTGCAGAACCGACTCGTCCAGGACGACCCGGTAAATCGTCCCCTCGTAACCCACGATCAATAGTTCCCCGTCGGCATCGATTCCAAATGAGGCTGGCTTCTCTGGACAGCTGCCAATCTGCCGTACCATGGTGAGCTGCCGGTTTTTCTGTGTCAGGGCCCAGATCTGCTTCGATTCAAAATCGCTGAACAAGTAGGCGCCGTGATAGGACGGACTGCGATTTCCCCGGTAGACATAGCCTCCCGTTACCGAGACCCCCTGCTTGCGACGGTAGGAATACACGGGGGGAGTGAAGTTTTCTCCCCGTCGCTTGTACTGGTCTGAGAAGCGAGTGAATCCTTCATAGACATTCCACCCCATGTTCTCACCAAGGCGCGGCATCGATACCTCTTCGAACAGGTTTTGGCCAATATCGCCGACGTACATCTCGCCTGTCTTCGAATCCCAGCTGAATCGCCACGGCATGCGAAAGCCATACGCCCAGATTTCCGGCTTCACGCCACGACGAGCATCCTTGAAAGGATTCGTTGTGGGGATCGCATAGGGCTTGCCCTGGCTACGATTGTCCACGTCAATCCGCAGGATCTTGCCCATGAAGGAACTCATATTCTGGCCGTTGCCGAGCGGATCCTCCTGGGGACCACCGTCCCCTGCCCCGATGTACAGATAGCCGTCAGGTCCAAATGCCAGCATGCCGCCCCAGTGAAGCACCGTTGGCTGCTTGATCTGCAAGAGCCGCCTGGATGCTCCGCCGATGTCGCGGCTGAGGTCCTCGGTCGCCTGACGTTCCACAATCACGGGTGAAAACACATTGTCTTCCTGGACGTGGTAGTTCAGATAGTACTTGCCGTTCTCAACAAAATTGGGATGGAACGCCAGGCAGAGCACACCTTCAAATTGCCCGGTGATGGCTTCATGGCTGATGTCGGCAAACAATTCCTTGCGGTCGCCGTCGGCACTCTTGATCAGCTGCCAGATCTTGCGAGTCTGCTGTTCGACGACCAGAACGGTATCACGAGTGCCTGGCTTGGCAATCACCCAGACCGGATGATCAAACCGCATTTCTTCCGAATGCAGGGGTACCAGCGTGACCTGTTTGGCGACCGCCGGAATCTCTGCCGGCATGCCAGGGAAGGCATCGCCCTCCTGCTGCCTGAGCGTTGCCAGGTACTCGATCAGGTCGGTAAACTCATCTGCCTTGACCGTCTTGTACAGGTCGTTGGGCATCAAGGACGTGGTCACACGTTTTTGTTCCTCGATGGCGTCCAGTGGGATTCGCACCAGCTTGCCCTCGGCATCCAGCAGCTGAAGTTCCTTGGCAGTTTGCTGCCGAACAACGCCAGTATGGCTCTTGCCATCGACAGTAATCACGATCTGAGTGGCATAGTCGGCATGAATACCGGCACTTGGTTCCAGTACCGACCGGATCAACTGATCGCGGCTGTACTTGTCACCGATGACGGAGAGGTCAGGGCCAGCCAGTCGTTGTTTGCCGGCAATCACATGACACGTCGTACAGGCCGCTTGCTTGGACTCAAACACCTGCTTGCCACGACCCGCATCGCCAGGGTTGGCGGCGGCCGATCTGTAGCTGTCGAGAATGGCCTTTTCTTCCTGACCGCTGACGGAAGAAGTGAGACAGACGGCAGAGATCAGCAGAGCGTGGAAGAATCCTTGTTGTCGCCAGGACATGGGCTATTCCTTAATAGCGGTTGCCACCACATCCAGAGTGCAACACAGCTGTTGCAGCTGTGTTGACCGTTAGCTGACTTCGGCGATCGGATCCATCTGGGTGAGGTACTGCGGCCGGCCAGAAGGATCACTGATCGTCGTCGTGCGAGGATCGATGCCCAGGTTGTTGTAGACCGTGGCAAAGATTTCCTTGACGTCGACCGGTCGAGTTTGAGCGTCGCCACCGAGGCGTTCCGTCGTGCCGATTGCCTGGCCAGTTCGCATGCCGCCGCCAGCCATGTAAGCACAGCTGACGCGGGTCCAGTGATCACGTCCGGCGTTCTTGTTGATTTGCGGAGTTCGACCGAACTCGCCCCAGACCAGGATCGTCACATCGTCCAGCATGCCGCGCTCTTCCAGGTCTGTCACCAGCGCGGCGACCGCCTGGTCAATTCGCGTGCCATGATGGCGAACGAGTCCCTCGTTGTCGCCATGGCTGTCCCAGCGTCCGAAAGTGAGTGTGACGCAACGTACACCGACTTCGACAAGCCGTCGTGCAACCAGCAGCATTTCATTGTTCGTGTCAGCGCCGTCGTACTTGTACTTGAATGGCTTGCCGTCGCCATACCGAGCGCGAATGGCGGGATCTTCCTTGGAAACATCGAGTGCTTCCACAAGCTTGCTCGAAGTCAGAACATCGAAAGCCTGTTGCTGATACGAGTCAACACCTGCGAGCTCGCCACTGGTATCGACCTGGCGACGCAGCCGGTCAATGCTGGCCAGCACCTGCTTGCGATTGGCCAGCCGATCGGTGGTGATGCCATTGAGTTTCATATCGGCCAGGCCTTGCCCGTCGGGAACAAACGGCCCGTAGTTCTGGCCGAGGAATCCTGGAGTTCCTGGATTGCGCCAGACGCCGTCGGTTTTCATGCCGATGTAAGGTGGCACACTCTTGTCGACCGGTCCCTTGAGCTTGTGCAAGACGCTTCCCATGGCAGGAAAGCCGCCGATGGTTCGCATTTCGGAGTGTCGCCAGCCAGTCATACACTGGAAGGAATCGTGGCGCCCTTCACATCCGACGACTGCCCGCAGTACGACCGACTTGTCCATGATGCCGGCAATTTTCGGGAAGCACTCGCCGATCTGGATGCCAGGTACATTGGTCGCGATCGGTTGGAACGGACCGCGGATTTCCTTGGGGGCTTCTGTTTTGATTTCCCACATGTCCTGGTGAGGCGGACCACCACCGAGGAACACGTTGATCACGGCCTTGTGATTGCTGCCCGTGCCTGCTGCAGCTTCGGCGCGGTAGATGTCGGCCATGTTGAGGCCAAAAGCCCCGACTCCCAGGGCGCCGATTTTCAGCATGCCGCGACGACTGATGCCATCGCAATAATTACTCTTGGCTGGCTTCGATCCAAACACAGTCAACATGGTGCGAATCTCCGTGGGTGCGTGATTCTTGTCGGCCCAAAGGCCCTTCCTTTATATCGTCTGGATGCCGTTTCAGGCAACGATTGATTTCTCGAGCGGCTGTATTTGACCAAAAAAAAGGTTCTGAGACGAGTCCAGTTGGCCGGCGGGGATAGGACAGAATAGTCGGATTGCGCGCTTTCGCCAGGGAGTTTCTATTGGCCCTCCGGTCGTGGGGTGAACTGGAGAGCATCATTTCTTGAGGGTGGGAAGTGAATCGATGACGAGGTCCTCTGCCCTTTCGAAAAGACAATTCACTCAAACTCGCTTTTCCCCAACATTACACCGACAGTACAATCAGGCGGGGCCACGTCTCATCACCTGGTCAGAATAAGTGAGA
>CAUZOB010000172.1:0-10939 GCA_963581185.1 Planctomycetota bacterium
AGGGTGTCAAACGACTGGCCAGCGTCTTATCGTCGGCGACCGAGAGTTTCAGAAAGGAACTGGGCGTCGGCGGCGGACATGCCAGTTACTTCGACTCGCTCCCGAATCGCTGACCTGACGGCCGGTGCCATGATGACATCGCCGTTGACGAGAATCGCCAGGCGTTGCCCGATGCTCGCTTGAGTGATCTGGTGCAATCGCTCTGCACCACGTCGCTTCAAGCGAATGTGAACAACGGTTGATCCGCCCGGTCCCACACCATGTGAGACCCGTTCAATATCCCGGTTGGTGATGTCCGCATCGAGGGAAACATGGACCAGCTGGTCGGATCCCTTGACCTTCATCTCCAGGTAGCCTCGCCGTGGTTCTGTTGTCGTGCGACGAACTTCAAACCGCACTCGAGGTTCCAGCGACCAACCCGTCGTGGCAGAAAAAAGGCAGACCAGGCCGACCAGCAATGGCAAGGCCAGGCGGCAGGCAGGCAGAACAGCAGGTTGTCGCTTGTTCATCGGATTACCTCGATGCGGGCCAGGGCAGCCATCCCGGCGTTGTCGTTCGGATTCTGTAAAGGTGTCCTCCGGCGGTGATATAAAGACTGCGCAAGTCATCATCACCGAAAGTGCAGTTGGTCACTTCGTCATTGGGGACAGCCACGAAATCGATCAGTGCTCCCCGCGGGGAGAAAACGTAGACCCCCGCTTTGAATCTGTCAGCAGTCTCGTAAGGGGGGACTGGCTTGTTGCGCCCAGCGGCCACGTACAAGCGACCGAGTCGATCTTGCACGAGCCCATCGGGCCCGCGGTCCGACTTCCAGTCATAAAGCAGGCGGCGGCTACCTGCCGCAAGACTGCCGTCGCTCCGCAATCGAAAGCGATAGAGAAAACGCGAGCCGCCTACCGTGTTGTTGTTATTGTCCGCCACAAACAGGAATCGATCATCGAGCGAAACCAACAGACCATTGGGACGATCGGCGGCATGAGTGATGATGCGGGTCACGCTACCGTCCAGGTCGATCCTGTAAACTCCCTCGACCGTGCGACCCTTGTTGTCCTTCAGGTCCATGTTTTCCCGCGGGCCATACTTGGGGTCAGAAAAATAGATCCGTCCCTGGGAGTCGACCGTCAGGTCATTCGGTTGGTTATAGGCCGCCCCCTCGTAGCTGTCGGTGAGGACCGTGATTGACCCATCCAGTTCGCGACGGATAACGCGGCGGTGGACCGGCTGACAGGCGAGCAAACGCCCCTGGCGATCAAACAGCAGGCCATTGGTACCGGCGTCCTTGAAGAAGACTTCCGGCTTGTCGACGAGCACGTGACGATGGATGCTGCCAAAGCTGGCCAGCAGGCCAAGTTCCGGATGCCAGGCTGGCCCCTCGCCGGCACCATGATCGCTCACCAACTGTAACTCGCCAGCAGGCTCAAAGACCGGCTCTTCCGACTGCAATCTGGCAAGACCGCTGGCACTCAAGACAATTGCGATGGTCACAGTCACGCCCCGCATGATGGCCTCCCGTAGCTGCCTGAATCCAGACAACGCTGTGATTGAAAAGCAGCGTCCATTGGAGCCAGAACAAGGGGAAAAGACAAGAGCACCGGGAGGCACAGGTCACATTCGATCAGGGCTTGGGTAACAACTGCACGACGTCACCGCGGACCAGTTCGACCAACTGCTGCTCGTCGACCAAGCGAGCTGTTGTCACCTTGTCGCGAACCTGGACAACCTTGAGCTGGGCAATTGCCACCGTCTCTCGTTCGAGCACTTCGCCGGTCACCGGGTCTGTCACGATCTTGCTGTCACGGATGACCTGCAGCAGGTCACCATTCTTGAGGCCACTGCCGCGGCCGACGTTCAGGTAGACCATCTCCGCTTCGGTAGTCGCCACGCGAGCTTCCCAGGGATGGTTGGCCAGCTCCGAGGCAAGGTCGTCGATCGCGTGACCAACCGCCTGCTGCACAGCCTGGCCCAGCGAGGTGCGTCGCATCCGGTCAAAACTGAGTCCCCAGCCGGAGAGTTTGTTGGCGGCGAACCTGTCAAAGCCGACGTCCACATAGACACCCCGGTCCTGGACGTTGGCATGCGCAGTGCGATCCGACAACAGGCTGCCGCTGCGAGCATCGAAGACCAGTAGTCGTACCTGGGCATACCACTGGTAACGATTCGCACCGACTCGAATGTTATAGCCACCCAGTCCGGAAATGCTTCCCAGGTTGAAAGAGGCTCCACGGCCGCCACTGCGACGAACGTCTGTGACGATGGCCTGGCAGGTCAACTGGGCGCGAGTGTAATGTGCGCTGCCGGCCAGTGTGTCCGCATTGCTGGCGGTGTTTCCACGGGGATTCTGTACGGCATGGAAATGAGGGGATGACTCAAATGCCGCCAGAGTCAGCTGATCGAGTGCCGGAATGGCCCACACCACCTGGCGAGCCGGGATCACGCTGACGCTCTTGCGCGGGCCATGGGAGACAGTAGCATCTGCGACGGCCGGCGCAGCGGGTCGTCGACGGCGCGGCTTGGCCTCGGCAGTCACCGACATCACTGTTACCAGCAGGAACAGGGCAGCGACCACGGTTTGTTGTGAGCGTGTTGTCTTCATCACTTGATTTCCCGGGGACCAGTTATTCCGTAACTGCGGAGCGGTCAGACCGCTGTGCTAGTTATATAAACGTCATCCGGATGGTCAAGCGGCGATGAAAATGCGAAAAAGTTGTCTGGGCCAGTAGAACCCTGGAATTCATCGACATGAACGCGTCACTCAGTTGGCTCAAGGGTCATACACCGGTCTATGACTGGAATCTCAAGGGCGAGCCCCAGGGGGTCACGGCAGACGACCTGCTCACGATATCGCTCAATTCCGCAGGGCCGTTTTCAAGTCCGCAACAGTTGCAGAAAGAGCTGGCCAGTCAGCGACCTTGGTTTCACCTGACCGACGAGGAAGGGCGGCAGTATGATTCTGCTGAGCAGATAGCCGCTGCCGATGGCCTCTGGATCTCACAACGACAATCACCCTGGTCCTCCTGATACCCAGCTGGCCTGGCAAAATCTACTGCAGCAGCAGCACTCGATTGGCATCTCGTTGGCCGACTTACTAGAATCACGGTCGGAACTGGCTTTTGTTTCCAACGGCTTTATTGGCACACGGAGTGACAACCATGCTGTACTACCGACGCACGCTACTCTGTTTCGCCATCACCCTGCTGGCACTCTTCAGCCAGGGGCCGGCCCAGGCCGAGGACGTGAAGCTTGGCAGCCACACGTTCACGATCCCGGATGGTTTCACAATCCAGCCAATCGCCGCTCCGCCACTTGTTCGCAGCCCGATCTGCGCCGACTTTGATGACCGCGGCAGGCTCTATGTTGCTGACTCCAGCGGTTCCAACGATCCGGTCAAGATCCAACTGGAGAACAAGCCTCACCGCATCCTCCGGTTGGAAGACGTCAATGGCGACGGGGTCTTCGACAAGAGCATCGTGTTTGCGGATGGCATGATGTTCCCGGAAGGCTGCACCTGGCATGAGGGGTCGGTCTACGTCTGTGCACCGCCAGAGATCTGGAAGCTGACGGACACCGATGACGACGGGGTGGCTGACAAACGCGAGGTCTGGTTCGACGGCAAGACCCTGAATGGCTGTGCCAATGACCTGCATGGTCCCTACGTCGGACCCGATGGCTGGATTTACTGGTGCAAGGGTGCCTTCGAAGAACAGACTTACACACTCGCCAGTGGCAAGACATTTGTCACGCGCGCATCGCACATCTTTCGACGGCGGCCCGAGGGTGGCCCGATCGAACCTGTCATGACGGGTGGCATGGACAACCCGGTAGAGGTCGCTTTTACAGCAGGTGGCGAGAGAATCTTCACCACGACATTTCTCCAGCACCCGGGCGATGGCCGCCGCGACGGGCTGATCCATGCGATTTACGGCGGAGTCTACGGCAAGGTCCATGGCGTCCTGGAAGGACATCCACGCACCGGTGACGTGATGCCGATCCTCTCACATATGGGTGCAGCTGCACCCTGTGGATTGATGCGGATCGAATCCGCCCAACTCGGCGCCGACTATCAAGACAACCTGCTGGCCTGCCAGTTCAACACGCGCAGAGTCTCACGCCACCAGCTGACAATCCGTGGCGCTAGTTTTTCCTCGCAGGACGGTGAGCTGGTCGTCAGTGACAACCTTGACTTTCACCCCACCGATGTACTGGAGGATGCGGACGGCAGCCTGGTCGTGATCGATACCGGCGGCTGGTACAAAATCTGCTGCCCCACCTCGCAGCTCTGGAAACCCGATGTGCTGGGCGCCATCTACCGCATTCGTCGGACTGCCGCGCACGGCTGGGATGATCCCCGCGGATTGGAGATTGAGTGGGACAAGCTTTCGCTGCAACAGCTGGTGGCACTGCTGGATGAAGACCGTTTCGCCGTCCGCAATCGGGCACGCCGTGAACTCGGCAGGCGAGGGCCGGCTGCTGTCGCTCCGCTGGCCGAGGTCTTGGCCGATGGCACGTCCCAGCAGCAGCGACTGCATGCCGTCTGGTCGCTATCACGAATCGATGGAGTTCAGGCACGCAGCGCCACACGCGTGGCGCTGCAGGACAGTGACCCGACGGTCCGCCAGGCAGCCCTGCACACGATCAGCGTTCACCGTGACCTGGCTTCTGCCGAAGACCTGGTGGCGTTGTTGGGCAGTGATTCGGCACACAATCGGCGGGCCGCCGCCGAGGCGATCGGACGAGTCGGCTCACCAGCCCATATCTCCTCCTTGCTTGAAGCAATCGCTGGCTGTGATGATCGCAGCTTGCAACATTCGCTCACCTACGCCGTGATGGAGATTAGCAATCCCGCTGAAATCCGCCGCGTGCTGGAGAGCGCTGAAGACCCGCAGCTGATTCGCGGCGGCTTGATCGCGCTGGACCAGATTGGTGACGATGCACTGCACAAGGACGATGTCCTGCCAATCCTCAATTCCTCCTCTGCCGTGCTGAGGGAGACAGCCTGGTGGATCGTTAATCACCGCAGCGACTGGGCGGAAGACGTGGCGCCGGCATTCCGACAATGGCTCAGTGACAGCCAGCGAGCCGAACAGACTGCCAAGGACCTGACTGACCAACTCGCTCGATTCGCCAGCGTGGCGAACGTTCAACAGGTCCTCGCCGACTCACTCGCCGACGGCGATACCTCGCTGGTTGTCCGGCACGCGCTGCTCGATGCGATGATACAGAGCCAGCTCAAGCAGATGCCTGCAAGCTGGCACGCGCCGCTGCTGGAACAACTGCACTCGCCCGACCGGGCCTCGCTGGAAAAGTCGGTCGAAGTTGCCCGGCTGCTCGGTACAGCAGCTGCCGATGCGGAATTCATCGAACGACTCGGTCAGCTGGCGCACGATTCCCAGGTGCCAGCGGCGCTCAGGCTGCGAGCACTGGCCGCCCTGCCGGCAGCCCGCCGACCACTCGATTCCCTGGTTCTGCAGTTCCTGGTCGAACATGTCGATATCGATCGGCCGGTCGTGGTTCGTGCCATCACAGTCGACGTGATGCTCAGCAGCCCATTAAATACCGAGAGCTGGATCGAAGTCGCTCGGGCGCTCCCCTCCACAGGCCCGATGGAACTGAAACGCCTGATGGAAGGATTCGCCAAACTGAAAGACCCAAAAATTGGCGAACTGCTGGTGGAAAGCCTGGCTGGCAGCCCGGCACTAACCTCCCTGGACGCGCGCACGCTGGAAACACAACTATCCGGATACGGACCAGCTGTGCTGGCCAGCGCAGCACCGCTGTTTGAAGAAATCGCCCGCGAGAACCAGGAAAAGAATGCCAAGCTGGAAACAGTGCTCAAGCTGGTCCCGGCAGCGGATATCCGCCGTGGCCTGGAAGTCTTCCGGAATACCAAGGCGGCCTGTATTACCTGTCATCAGATGGCCTACCTCGGGGGCCGGGTAGGACCCGACCTGAGCCGTATCGGACAGATTCGCAGCGAGCGGGATTTACTCGAATCGATCCTCTTTCCCTCAGCCAGCTTTGTCCGCAGCTACGAATCGACGAGTATCGTGACCACCGATGGCCGTATCCTGAATGGCGTCATCCGGGATGAGACCAGCACCCATGTGCTGTTACAGCTGGATGCCCAGAAACAGGAACGGATTCCGATCGAGGAGATCGACGAGCGGGCGGCTGGCGCTGTGTCGATCATGCCCAAGGGACTGGACAAGCAACTCACCGCCCAACAACTAGCCGACCTGGTCAAGTATCTCAAGAGTCGCTAGCAGGCTGGTGGCCCCTGGCAGGCTACTTCAGGCCTCAGCTAAAGAGGCCATCGATAACCTGGCCGTCGGTGATCGGCGTGGGCCGCGGCAAGCGGGGGAAGTAGGTCTTGTGGGGATCGATCCCGAGGCCATGGTAAATGGAGGCACCAAAGTCCTCTGGATACCAGGCTCGCGTGCGCGGTTCCGTGCCATGCTGGTCGGTCGCACCGATCACCGCACCGCCGTTTACTCCAGCTCCAGCCATCAGTACGGAGCCGGCGTTTGGATAATGGTCGCGACCAAACGTCTTGTTGATCTTCGGAGTGCGACCAAACTCACCCATCGCCACGACCAGCGTGGTTTCGAGCAAGCCGCGATCTTCCAGGTCATCCAGCAGCGTGGAAAGCGACATGTCGAATTGCGGCAAGTTGCCGGGACCCTTGTACGAATGCCAGGTGCTGTCCTTGGGAACGTCACGGGGTCGATGAGCGAAGGAGATCATGGAATCGAACAACCAGCCATGGTTGTCCCAGGTGCCATTGGTTGTGCCATTGCCAAATAGCCCGCCCTGGACCGCCTGGTTGATGGTCACGAATCGTGCGCCTGCCTCGATCAGCCGGCGACCCAGCAGCACTCGCTGACCATAAATGTTCATGCCGTATCGTTCACGTAAAGCCTGTGGCTCGCTGGAAAGATCCATCGCCTGCTTCATGGCCCCGCTTGTCAGCATGGCAATCGCCTCGCTGGTAAACTTGTCGCTGGCAAAAATACCGGCGTCATCGTTACTTGCCAGCCGGCCCAGGTTCTCCAGCTGAGTCAACATCGCTCGACGACTCTCAAAGCGATCCTGCGGCAGCTTCAGGCCGCCAACTTTCAAGTCCGGCGCCGTGGGGTCACCGGCGATATCAAAGGCCGAGTAGGCATTGCCGAGGTACGCGGATGGGTTTGTGTAGCGAGCGGCAAAAGGGATGCCGAAATGTGGTGGCACGCCGTGAACACGGGACTCTTTCAGCGCCGATACAAGGCAGCCAAAGTTGGGGAAGTACTGTCCGTCATTGCGTGGATAAAATCCACTCGCCACGTGCTGCGAACCGGTCGCATGCGAGCCGCTCTTGCCACGCCAGGAGCGGACGATCGCGACCTTGTGCATTCGCTCGGCCATCAACGGCATTTTTTCACAGATGTATGTGCCGGCTACGCTGGTCGACGTCGGTCGCCATGGCCCACGGATTTCCGCCGGGGCATCTGGCTTGGGATCAAAGGTCTCAAAGTGACTTGGACCACCAGCCAGGAAGATGAAGATACAGTTGAGGTCCTTGCGACCGGCTTCCGAGGCCTGCAGGAACTTCGGCAAGCTGAGTCCAAACAGGCCCACGCCGACCTGTAGGGCTGCCCGGCGATTCAGCTCGTGAACCTGGCGTACTTCCTTACAAGGCATGGCTGGTATCTCTCCAGAGTGCTACGTGTTTTCGCTATTATCTTCATCGGGCATTATAACCGTGCCAGACCAGTCGTGGCGATGCAACCTCGTCCATTCCCCCAGCGGAGGAGCCCCAGGCGATGCCAGAGCGATATCGAGTAGCTGTGATCGGACGGACAGGACGGGGTAATTATGGACATGGCCTGGACACCGCCTGGCTCGACGAGCCACGCACCGAGATCGTGGCGGTGTCAGACGATGACAAGGTTGGCCTGGCAGCAGCTGCCAAACGCTGCGGGGTGGAGAAGACCTACCTCGACTATCGAAAGATGCTCGACGAAACAAAGCCGGACATTGTGTCTATCTGCTCCCGCTGGATCGACAAGCACTTTGAAATGGCGATGGAAGCCGCCGAGCGTGGCATGCATGTCTACATGGAAAAGCCGTTTGTGCGGACGCTCGTGGAAGCTGACAAGCTGGTCGAGGCCTGCCAGATGCGACACGTACGACTTGGGGTAGGCCATCCCACGCAATACAGTCCAAGACTCCAGACAATCAAGCAACTGATCGCCGATGGCAAGATCGGTCAGCTGCTGGAATTGCGCGGCCGCGGCAAGGAAGACCGGCGAGGGGGTGGCGAGGACCTCTGGGTGCTCGGCACACACGTGATGGACATGCTGGTCTCGATTGGAGGAAAACCGAGCTGGTGCTCGTCTGAGATACTGCAGGAGGGCAGGCCAATCACAAAAGATGATGTCTACGAAGGGAACGAGGGGTTGGGGCCGCTGGCCGGTGACCATGTCAGGGCGATGTATGGAATGCCCAACGGCGTGACAGCGTATTTTGCTTCGACCCGCAACGCCAACTCCAATCCGTCTCGCTATGGCCTGCAGATCTTTGGTTCCCGCGGGGTGATTGAGCTGCTGGAAGGAACCCAGCCGTCGGTCAAGTTCCTTGGCGATGGCAGCTGGTCGCCGGGCCGAAGTGGAGCCGAGTGGCAGGATGTCAGCAGCGCCGGGATTGGCAAGCCCGAGCCACTGATCGGCAAGGCCTACCAGGCGCGACACCTGCTGGCGATCAAGGACTTGCTGGCGGCAATCGAAGATAATCGCGAACCGCTGGACGGCCCAGAGCAATGCCGCGCTGGACTGGAGATGATCATGGCCGTCTTCGAATCACAACGGCAGGGAGGGCGAGTGATGATGCCGCTTGAGAACCGAGAGCATCCGCTGCGCATGCTGTAGGCAGTGGAGGCGATCTCGAGCGACGATGTCCCGTCGCCTAGTACGACGTGACGATCACGTCGTCATCGGTACCAGATTGTTGATCAGGACCGTTGGACCAGATCTTGTAGGCCGGAGCACCACTGGCCGGATCGGTCACCAACTCGTACTGGTAGGCACCATTCCACGGATCTGCCGGAATCTCTCTCCTGAGGTAAGGGCCGGACCACTTCTGCTGACCCAAGGCGTCGGATGGCGGCTCCCTGAGGCCCTGCAATCCCACCTCGGTCGCCGGGTAATTGTCCAAATGCAACTGGTAGGTATCCAGCGGCGTCTTGAACAACAGCATCTGCGCGGAAGCTGCCTTTACCTTGCTATTGACGAAGATACTGCCTTCTTGCTCTTGCCGCACCCCTTGCGAATCGCGAAGGTACCGATTCACACGCTCAAGGACCTCCCGGCCGCCTGGAGCGACTAATTCAAATTTGACCTGATCCAGGTCGAGTGGCTGATCGAATGCAAAGGACAACCTTGGTCCCAGGTCGCCGCTCACGCGCCAGTGACCATTCAGATAGACCAGCACTTCGTTGAACTCAATCACAAACACACGTCCTTGCACCCCGATGTATATCTCTGGTTCTTCGATCGTGATGACGCCAACATCTTCGTAGCTGACCCCAGTTTCTTCTTCGAAGGTACGTCGGGGGACTTCACCCAGCAGACCCAGGTAAGTGGCATTTTCTAGTTGCTCAAATGTCAGGTCAGCTTCACCACTTTCGATACGAGTGAGGAAGCGTATCACACCCTTTCGCCATTTATCGTTCCATCGTGTCATACTTTCTTCATCCGGAAAATCTCGTCCCTCTTCGAACCGTATTTTTTTGAGCGGGTCGTCAATAGCACTTCGGATCCGCTCGAACACCCATTGGAAATCCTCGTGTTCCACAAACAACTCGCACAATTGTTCTGGGTCCTTGGCCTGAATAGCTGCCAGAGCGCGCCTGCCAAACGCATCTGCCGAGCCGCTCTCGCCTCCCGTGAAGAGCAGGGCAATCACGAGCAACAGCAGGAGCCCGCCGGCACCTGCGGCCATGTAGATGAATCTCTTCTTTTCTCCACTGGCGGACGCTCCAGAGCTGGCCATGGGAAGAGCCAGCTCGCCCGGCTGCACGATCTGAGGCTGCACGATCTGAGGCTCGACGACGGGAGGAGCCAACGGTACGGGAGCGGAAGGCGCCTGCGCTGGCATCAACAGCGGCTCGAGGTCCAAGACCGGCGGCGGATCCGGCTGGATTGTCACCACCTTCTGGCAGCCTGGACAGGCTCCCTGCTTACCAGCTGTGTCCGCTGGTAAATTCATCTGCTTGCCACATTCCGGACAGGTAAATTGGATCGAATCGGACATGGACAAGACTTTCTCTTCGCCGAATAAGACGAACGCTACCAGTAGTTGCGTCGTTGTTTCCATTACCTCGACATCCGCCACAGCGACTTAATTCAGTGCGTCGCGGATCCGGTCCGACGAAGAACCTCCATGTTTTTTCAAGGCGTACTCTAATGTACCCCGGCTATACTCGTTGGCGCCCATCTCGCTTAATGACTGGACACGGATATTTTTTCCAAGCAAGAACCAGCCGCCGTCGAACTTGATGATCTCGGACCAGGTCAGGGCGAACAGCCGGCCATTCACTTCATAGATCACGAAAAGACGGACATTGTCTCTACCGCCCCAATCCGCGACATCGGATTCTGGGTCACGCTGTCCTTCATTGTCCAGGACTGCCACCAGTTCCGCCTGGCCCCAGTCGACACTCTTCTGCAGTTCGTTGAAATCGTCTGACATCTCTTCCTGCCATTCATCGATCTCTTCATTCATCGCTTCGTCTGACATTCGATTTGCACGTCGTTTCTTCTCCGCCTCACCATCTGTTTTGGCAAGAATTTTGTCACGAATGATCCCCATCCTGGCTTCATTGTAAAAGGCAAGACCAGAGACGGCGTCCTTGTCGTTCGCCTTGAAGGCCTGAAAGACTGCCCGTCCGAGGGCTTCAGGACTG
>CAUZOB010000173.1:0-10909 GCA_963581185.1 Planctomycetota bacterium
CTCCCGCCCATTCTTCTCGGCTTTGTCAGCTTTCTCGGCCTTCTCGGCCTTGTCAGCTTTCTCTTCCGGCTTCTCTTCCGGCTTCTCTTCCGGCTTCTCTTCCGGCTTCTCTTCCGGCTTCTCTTCTTTCTGCTTTGTGCTCTGCTCGGATTGCTTGTCAGCCTTGTCCTGAAGCGCTTCGTTGGCGCGCAGTGAATCGGCCTGCCGTGCGTTCATGATCAGGCCCAGCAGGCCCAGACAGCCGATCGCCAGGCACAATCGTGAGATTGGTCGAGAGAGTTGCATTGGATTTGAGTTCCCAGTGGGTGATGAGAGGGTCAGGCAGGCGTCGCACTGTCCGATGAACGTGCCCCAAGTATACGCGAGATGGTTTCCGGCGGGCAACAATGGGGTGGCAGTCGGCAACCTGGGGCCCGCGGCTTACCCAGCTTTACAGAGCATTCCAGGCCAGGGTCTCTTTTTTCGTCAAGGATTACCGATCTTGCTCAATTCATACGACCGGCACATCCGATATTACCGGCAATGTGAATCTGCAGGCAGGCTGCGTTCAGGTGACGTGGCGTCTTGCTATTAATGCGCAGCCCCGAGACAAATGACGGGAACTTGAACATGCTCATCCGGCATATCCGAACTTCAATGCTGGCTTTGATCGGCCTGCTTATGCTGACAGCAACTAGTCGTGGACAACATGTCCTACCGCTGGTGGATATCGAACCTGGCTCGTTTCACCGGGACTACCAGTTCTTTTCCCCGCTGCAAACAAACGATTTTGTCAGTGGTTTCATTCCCAACAACGGCTGGTTCTTTGCTTACGACAAGACCAATCTGCACGTCACGCGTCCGGAGGCCGAAGAGAGTGGCCGCCAGAGTGACCGGACCTGGGGTAGCCGATACGACTTTGGCTACATGACCCACGAGGACCACGGCTGGTACTTCTCGGTGATGACAATCGACGGCCCACATAAAAGCAACTCGATCCGCCAGGAGCGAAACAACCGTTCCGTGGAGGGTGCACCCCAGGATGAGGCACTTGATCCTCCCCAGGACAACAACAACCGTATTACAGGAGCCCGGGATTACTTCCTCTTTGACAGCCTCAACGTGGGCAAGTTCTCAAACTTTGAAGTCAACAAGACGTTCCGCTGGAAGGCCAGCACCTCGGGCCGAATCGTCGAACCATTTATCGGTTTTCGCTATGCCCAGTTCGTCGACTTCTTCAAGGGCGACGACTACTTCCGCTATGACGAGGATGGCAACCTGGTGCCACTGCTTCCCGACCCCAATAATCCCGATGGCCCGGCGCCCGAAGATGCAGAATTTGAAGAGTTGATTTCCGACCGCACCGCTTTCACCAACAACATGGTTGGCGGCCAAATCGGTGCTCGCTGGTACAACAAGCGTGGTCGCTGGCTGATCTCGACCGAATTGAAGTTATTCATCATGGGCAACTTCCAGAACTACCACCAGAATCGTCAGCGAGTCCTGACCGACGTCGACGTCGGTAACGAAAGCGACGTTGATAGCGAGCGAATTGAAGAGACGAACACCTACGCCTACGAGACGGAATTCGTGGTAGGTGGTGAACTTCGAGTCGAAGCGGCCTATGAGCTGACCCGTGACTTCTCGCTACGCTTCGGCTTTGAAATGCTCGACTTTGGCCGGGGTATCGGCCGTGGCAACTTCATCTCGTCCAATGACGAGGACTTGCAAGCCTTCGGCTTCACTTTCGGTGCCACGCTGAACCGTTAGCATCAAGCTGAATCTGCTGGCCGGGACCAGCAGGCGTGGTCAGGCCTGGCGACGGAGCTGCCGCAATTCCTCCAGCTCCCTCAGGAGCCGCAGGCGAAGTGGGCTTTCCGGCCGCAATTCCTCAACCAGCAATTCGGCCTCATCAAATGTGGCCTCGTCGATATCACGGCGGTAAATGAGTTGGCTATAGCTACGCTGTACTTCGGCTTCGGTCAGCAAGTCATCACCCCTTCGCTCAAGTGGTTCGTCATTCACAGCCATTGACCACGAATGTCCCAGGGGCAACGGTCAGCCTCCGAGGATCGAGCCATTCTGTCGACAGGCCGGTTTGAAGGCAAGATCAATAATCCCTGCTTGGGCATGGCCAACGATCTGGCCTCAGCTGTGGACGACTGCCGTCGCCGAGTCGGAGGATTCTCGATCGGCCCCAGCCTGGTGAGGCTGGCGAGTCGACCTGAAATGACGGCTTTACCGCGCAGGCAGTTACTGCGTTGACGAAGGATCTGCCGCTGGCCGACTGACCGCTAACTTGCCGCAGGCGGTTCTATGGTCGGCTGCTCAACTTCAGCCGTCTCGCCACTCTCGGCCGGCGACAGGTAGGCTGGATCGATACTGGCAAGTTCCTCGGCAACAGCTGCCACCGTGCCGACCACCTGGTTTTCGCTATGGCAGGAGGTGATGAAGAAACGCAGCCGAGCTGCAGACTCTTCCACCGCCGGATAGAGAATCGGCTGGACGTTGATGCCTCGATCAAACAGCTTTTGTGAGAGCTGCAGGGCGTGCAGTGAGTTACCGAGGATGACCGGAATCACCGGAGTGTTGTTACTCATGCCGGTGTTCAGACCCAGCCGCCGGGCTTCCTTAAGGAACAGGCGGGAGCGAGCCTGAACGGTCGCCACACGCTCGGGTTCCTCTTCCAGCAATCGCAGCGAAGCCAGAGCGGCAGCTGCATTGGCCGGTGGAATTCCGACGCTGTAAACAAATCCCGGCGACGTGTACTTCAGGTACTCGACAAGTTCCTTGCAGCCGGCGATATATCCGCCACAGCTACCGAAGGACTTGCTGAGTGTCCCCATCCACATCTCCACGCTGGTTGGGTCCATCTCAAAGTGTTCGCTAATACCACGTCCGTGCGTCCCCATGGTGCCAATCGAATGTGCTTCATCGACCAGCAACAGGGCGCGATGGCGATCCTTGACTTCGACAAAGCGGGGCAGGTCAGGGTAATCTCCGTCCATGCTGTAGACACCCTCAACCGCGATCAGGACGCGACGATACTCATGTCGCACTTCGTGCAAGATCGCATCCAGCTCCTGCCACTCGTTATGGGCGAATGGCCGACGCCGTGCGCCAGAGAGAATCGCTCCCTGGATAATGCTGTTGTGAGCCAGCGCGTCATGCACGATCAAGTCGCCCGGCCCCATCATGTGGCCGATCGTCGACTCGTTGGTAGCATGGCCGCCGACATACATGATCGCTGACTCGACCCCAATAAAGTCGGCGATGGCCTGCTCCAGCTCACCATGAATCGTCTTTTCACCCGACACCAGTCGACTCGCCGAGACACTCGTCCCGTACTTGTCGATCGCTTCCCGGGCAGCCTGCGAGACCCGTGGGTCCCCTGACATACCGACATAGTTGTAGCTCGCGAAGCTCAACATCCGGCGGCCGTCAATGACCGTCGTGTCACGAGTCAATTCCTCGTGAACGGTGAAGAATGGATTCGGCAGGCTGGCACTGTCGAGCAGCTTCATGTTCTGCTTGAAACGCAGGTATTCTGGGAACTTGCTGATCAGGTAGTCTTCCTCGGGCACCGCCGTCTGGCTGTCACGGCTGATCGTGACCGACTGTTCCTCGCCGGCAATCCTTCGAGTTGGGACAGCATCGCTACCGAAGTACTGCTGGATGGCCAGTGTTACGTCGCGGATCGTCTCGGCCTCCTGCAGCACCTCCTCCGGGAAGCGGCCGCGGAATGTCTCTTCCAGCGAGTTGGCGATCTGTAGTCGTTCGAGCGAATCAAGACCCAGGTCAGTGACAATATTCGTCTCCAGGTCGACCGACTTGGCCCGCTCACGGGCGATCGCCTTGACATGGTCGATAACGGTCTCGGCAATGGCTGCCTCGACTTCCGTTCCCTCAACGATCAACTCGGTCGTGGTCTCATCCGCAGCAGCGTCTGGCACCTGTTCGTCCTGCCAGCCATACCACTGGGCGATCACGCGCAAGCTGCCCTCGATGAAACAATTGTGACACTGATGCCGCTGGATCTTGCCGCTGGATGTCTTGGGAATCGAACCGAATCGAACCAGCACAATGGCGTCGGGTGGCAGGTCGTGCTCAGCTGTTACGTCGTTGCGAATCTTGAGGATCAAGTCGGACCAGTCCTTGGAACGGGTTCGCCCCACCTCGCTGACGATCACCAGCCGTTCGCGACCGTCGACATCGACGGAGAAAGCACCGACAGCTCCGGCCTGCAGACGAGTACTGGACTGTTCCACTGTCAATTCGATGTCCTGCGGGTATCGATTGACACCGCGGATAATGATCAGGTCCTTGAGTCGCCCGGTCACAAACAGCTGACCGTCGCTCATGAATCCCAGATCGCCTGTTCGCAGGTACGGTCCGCCGTCGCTGTCTGCCAGCTTGGCACCGAAAGTCTGCTGCGACTCTTCCACTCGATTCCAGTAGCCGCGACCGACGCTCTTGCTATGGACCCAGATTTCGCCGACGCGGCCAGGCGCTGTCTTGCGGTTGGTCTGAGCATCCACCACCACCATATCATCGCCTGGTAGTACGCGACCACAGCCGACAAGTGTGCGGGCCGATGTCGAATCAGGACTCACCGAAACCGCATGATGTTCATGCATCGACTGATCGTCAAAGGACTGTCGCGTCGGCAGGATGCCACGCTTGCTGCCCGTCACCATCAGCGTCGACTCGGCCATTCCATAACAGGGATAAAACGTCTCGGGTCGGAATCCGACTGCAGCGAACTTCTCGGCGAACTTATCCAGCGTGGCTGGCCGGATCGGTTCGGCACCGTTGTAGGCCAATGTCCAGCAGGAGAGGTCCAGGCCCTCCATATCTTCTTCACTGACATGCTGGACGCAGAGGTCGTAGGCAAAGTTGGGTCCGCCAGTGGTCGAAACCCTGTACTTGCTGATGGCTCGCAGCCAGCGAACCGGCTTTTGCAGGAATGCCATCGGTGACATCATGTAGCTGGAATTGGCGGCATACATTGGTACCAGAATGCCACCCACCAGTCCCATATCATGGTACATCGGTAACCAGGACGCGCCGGGACCGTCCTGCAACTCCATCCCAAAAGCGTCGCTGATCAGCTTGGAATTGTGCAGCACGTTTTCGTGTGCCAGCATGACTCCCTTGGGAGTGCCGGTCGAGCCGGATGTGTATTGCAGTACCGCCAGGTCGGTGGGCGAAATGTCGGGCATCTGCCAATCGCTGGCCAGCTCCAGTGAGATCTCGTCGGTCGCCATCCAGTCGATGTGAGCCAGGCTGGGAGCGTGCTCCAGCTGGCCCTCGATACGCTTGCGAACGCTCTCGGTCGTGAGCACCAGCTTGGCCTTGGCATCCGCCGCGATCGCCTCAATCCGGGTTGTCTTTCGATTCCGACGGGGTGGGAAAGCGGGTACGGCCGTGGCGCCAGCGTACTGACAGCCAAAAAATGCCGAGATGAATTCCGGGCCAGGCGGAAAACACAACAGCAGTCGCTCACCCTGCATCCCGCGGTCAAGCAGATCAGCCCCGATCGCTCGGGCCTGTTCGTCCAGCTGCTGGTAGGTGATCGGCGCCTCGTCCGATTCGCCGTCGAGCAGGTAACTGTAGGCCAGCTTGTCCGGCGCATGGAAAGACCAGTAACGCAGGCAATCAGAGAGCAGCCTACGCTCGGACTTCTTCGGTACGTGGTGATCGTCAGAATTCACGTTCGAGCTTACCTCGGAACAAGCTGTTCAGCAGGCGGTCGCAGGTCACATTCAGAGAGGCGGGATCAAGTGAGCGACCACTTGGGGTGGGGGTGGAACATGGGTGCCACGGGGTTCAGAGTAACACGCCATACAGGAATCATCAAACCGTCAGCCTGCCAGCAGCTCGGTATCAACAACTCGAGACCTGTTTAACTGTTACAGCCACTACAGGTAGTCGAAATTCTCGCCCTGGCAGGGATCAGAATGCCCTTTACGTCGACGCTGATTGGTATCCCAGGCGAGCTTTCCCGTCCGCCTCGATATAGGCCTTACAGCGGTGAAAGCAGGGCGAGCCGTCATTTTCCCACCCCCCACGCGATAGCAGGCGGCGGCAGACGCGAGGACCACCCCGGGCAACCAGTATCAAGCGTCCCGCCGGACCTCAAGCCCCATCGGCCCCATCGGCCTGATCGGCTCCGTCAGCCTCCGTCGGCTCCGGGTCGGCTGTCCCCAGGTAGTAAGCCACGTCCTGGAATGGCCCGCCAGCGAGCACCCAGGAACCGAAGACTGCCACTGCCAGTCGCTGCAGCGTCTGACGCTGATCCTGGGGCAGGCGGTCGAGGGCAAGTCCCTGCTGGCCATTCCCGTTACCGTTGGCGTCGGAGGGGGGTGGCAGCATGTCAAAGAAGCGGTCTTCCAGTTCCTCCAGGTAGCGTTCACCCCAACTGGTTCGTGGCCGCAGGAATCGCAGGATCCGGGTCACACGCGGTTTGAAGACCGACATGCCGACTCGCAGCATCAGCAGTACCGCGACCAGGATCAACAATGGCCAAACGTCCCCACCCTGGAAAGCGCGGGTGGCGAACATCACGAAGCTGCCGATCAGGAAAGCGACCGCCGTAATGATGCTCGATAACAACAGGCAGCCGGCAGCACATCCTTTTCCGCTGGCAACCGCAGACATCAACCGCCGCTGCATGAGTCGCTGGTGAACGGGCAACACAAGTCGGCCAACGAAGGACCGTAACCCGGCGTTGAGTGCCAGTGCCTGGCGAGGGAACTTGGGCCCGTCAAAATAGTCGTAGGCCATGCGCCGCGCCGCCATCTCGACGGTCTCGAGCGTCAACGCCCCTGGCCCCTCGTCGTCACTCTCGAACTCCCCCTCGTCGTCACTCTCGAACTCCCCCTCGTCGTCACTCTCGAACTCCCCCTCGCCGTCACTCTCGAACTCCCCCTCGTCGTCACTCTCGAACTCCCCCTCGTCGTCACTCTCGTCGGTGACTGGCGGCGGAGTGCTCCCGGCGACCTGCTGCATCCCCCAGTATTCTTCATCCTGATCGTCCTCGACGACTTCCAGCTGGCCCGCTTCAACGAGGTCATAGATAACCAGCTCAATCACACCCGATGACTGCCGCCTGAGGTAGGCAACCTCCAGCGGATTTGGCTCCTCGTCCACTTGGGGCAGCTGCTGCTGGCGGGTTATGTCACGGGGCGCGACGAGGAACATCAAGGCCAGCAGGCCGACTGCGATTATCAGCAGCCAGTCCAGGATGGGACTCAGCAGGACCACCTCGGCAACAAGCATCATGACGACGATCTCGAATCAGGGGCACTGGCAGAAAAGGCTAGATCGGGCCGAGCCCTAAAACAACTCACCGATAGCTCGTCCATGCTCAAGGATTTGCCGTGGTCGATCCTGGATATCCATAATCCAGCCACGCGAATCGATTCCCAGTGCGGAGTACATCGTGGCGGCCACATCGGCCGGCGTATAGGGATGCGTTATCGGCTCGGCCGCCTGGCCATCGGTCTGGCCGACCACCTGACCTCGTTTGACACCACCGCCGGCAAAGAACAGCGACCCGGCTGCACCCCAGTGATCGCGGCCGCCGGCCTTGTTGATTCGTGGTGTCCGTCCGAATTCAGTCAGGAAAACTACCAGCGTCGAATCGAGCAGGCCACGATCGTCGAGGTCATTGATGAGGGCGGCAAAGGCCCGGTCCATGCCAGCCAGGTGGTAGCCTCGCTTGACCATCTGCTGGATCGGCGGATGATTCTGTGAGGGGGCATTATGGTTGTCCCAGATGTTGCCGTAGTCCGAATCATAGCCATAGTCGACCATCACAAAGCGAGCACCGGCTTCCACCAGGCGGCGGGCCATCAGGCAGCGTCCGCCAAGTTTGGTGCGTCCGTATTGCTGGCGCAAGCCCTCGGACTCACCGTTCAGATCAAAGGCGTCACGAATACTGGGAGTCATCAACAACCGCAGGGCCCCCTGGTACTTCCCTTCCAGGGCTGCCAGTTGCTGGCTGTTGTCGAGCCGCCGGAGTGTGCGGTCCAGCTGGTCTCGCAGGCCGGCACGGCGCTGCAGCCGGGATTGTGACATCTCCTCGCTGAGTGCCAGCGAGCGGGGCGTAAGGTCATCTTCCAGTTCCGACGGTGGATCATCCAGCTTGTCACTGGCAGTGAAATCGGGTTCGGACGGAACTCCACCGAGGCAATACGGCAGGTACTCCGAGCCGAGCCAGCCACTGACAAACAGGTTGTTGGGAGGAGGACCGGGCCGGGTGATCCCGGGGATGGCGATATAGCCGGGCAAGCCGTTACTCGGTCCCCGCTGCTGAGATACGATGCAGCCGATATTCGGTTCGCTGAACAGCTGGGCGTTGGTTACCTTGCGTCCCGAGAGCGTATAGGCCTGGCTCTTGAGATGGTCGTTGCTGTCGTGGGAGTAGCTGCGCAGGATCGACAGCTTGTGCGCCACCTGAGAAAGCTGTGGCAGGGTTTCACAGAAGCGGACACCGGCGAGCGAGGTAGCTTGATCGGTCAGTACACCACGGACCTCAACCGGCGCATCTGGCTTGGGATCGAAAGAGTCGATATGTGTCACGCCTCCGGCCATCCAGAGCATGATCACACTCTTGGCCGTACCACGCGGGGCACGGCGTCCTGCCAGCAGCGAGCCGGGCAGGGCAGTCGCCGCAATGGAGAGTGATCCTATCCGCAGCAGGTCGCGCCTCTGCAGCAGGCTCTCTTCAAGTCGCGGGTTGTAGCCGAAAATGTCGTGCATCCAGGTGTCCCAGGAAGCGGGAAAGTTGGTAAGTTCCAGCAGGTCTAATTCTGTTGTCGGCAGATTTCGCTGATCTCTCGCAATTATCATCCAACAGGCTCGGAGAGACAAGCGCGAAGAACAAGGGGAGGAGGGAAGAGGGGAGCTCGTGGTGTAACCGAGTGGAACGTACTGCACGTTGTCGAGAGACGACCGGATGTAGTTGAACAGCACGGGAGCGGCAACGGATAGCCTGGATTTTTCTCATTTGGCAATACGCAGGGAGAGCCGTTAGTATCAATGAGCACTCCCTGAACGTTACCCGAATTGGAGCGAGTAAATTGGTAGTCGATCTGAACGAACATTTAGAACGGAGGCAACTTCTCCGATCTCGCGGAATCCTGATGCTCTCTGCGGCGATCCTGGCGATTGCATCACTTGCCTGGGGTCAGACGGTGACCGCAGGCGATGACGAAAGTCAACTTCAGCAGCGAATCACGGAGCTGGAAGCCGAGAATCGGGCACTCCGCAAGACGATCGCCAACATTCGGCGCGTGCTGGAGTCCGTGCCGAGAGCCAGTAGTCCTCAGACGGGCGACGCGAAAGAACTACGGATCGTCGTGCTGCCCGGTGATTGGGGCGGCTCGGAACTGGAGGACATGCGCAAAGTGTGCCTCTCTTCCGCCGGAACTATCTGGTCGCAACTGGCTGACGATACGCTGGCACCGATCCTCGTACGGCGTTCACAGAGCGGCCCCATCAGCTTGTTTCAGCGAGGCAAAGAGAACGAGTTCGTTGTGAAACTGGATACCAGCGAGAATGCCTGGGCACAGTGTGCTTACCAGTTCTCCCACGAGTTCTGTCACATCATCTGCAATTTCCGCAACGTCCCAAATCGTCAGCTCTGGTTTGAGGAAACGCTCTGTGAATGTGCCTCGCTGTATGCGCTCAGGCGAATGGCTGTGGAATGGAAAACCAAAGCTCCGTATCCAAACTGGACGTCCTACGCATCGGCCCTGTCAGGCTATGCAGCTGACAGAATCAAGACCTACGACGGTCGCACGGACCCCGTCTCCGAGTTTTATCAAAAGCACAAAGCGGAACTCGAAGAGAACGCCAACCAGCGCGACTTGAATGGTTACATGGCTGTGAAATTGCTGCCAATGTTTGAGAAGACGCCGTCCGCGTGGCAAGCACTGCGGTACATCAATCTCGGACCGAAAGAAGAGAATGCTTCGTTCCAGCACTACCTGTCGGGTTGGCACGACCGAGTACCTGCGAAGTACAAGCCGTTCGTCCAACAGGTGGCCGCAGAATTCGGCATCGAACTGCCTGAAGGCTGAATCTAACGGGTGTCTACGCTTCAGCTGTACCCGACTGCGATCCGCAGTCGGTTGCACGCACGGTTGATCACTCGAGCTGGCTTCCTGTCCGCCAATGGCGGAATGGCAGCAGGGTACATCCGCAGTCGGCAGGAATTGAGTGAAGCGTGGTGTCAGCTGTGGCCGACTCGCGTCGCCGAGTCGGAGTTCCCACGAGCTACCGGGCTATCCCACCCCGCGTTCGATATAAGAGGACAGCGCAAACTATTGCCAACGAAATAATGCCATAAGTATTGGCTTCAACCCTCTGGAATACGTAGTGAACTCCGAAAGGCTCTTTGTTCCAGAATCCCAGGCCGGATGTCGCAGAGAAGATTGCAAAGCATATTAGGACGCCCAAGACGAATGTCATGGCCCTCATAGACTTTCTCTTTTGGGCCTTCAGTCGGTCCGATTCCCTCATCTCCTGTTCCGGCATGATGCTCTCCTATCTCGTGTCAGATGGGGAAAAACGAAAGTGTTAAATGAGGTTCAGCGAAAGAGTTCCAACTCTTAGCAGTGCCACCAAGTTTCTCGAGGGCACAAATAGCAGCTTCCTCGTGGCTCAATCATAACCACTCGCCACCGCTGCTGCCGAAGACCCCACCCACAGATTATCAGCTGTACCCGACTGCGATCCGCAGTCGGTTGCACGCACGATTGATCGCTCAAACTTCTTTCCTGTCCGCCAATGGCGGAATGGCAGCAGGGTACATCCTTGCCCGCGCATAAAAATGGCGGAAGTGCATGGGAATCGAACCCACCAACCGTACGGTTCACGTACGGCTCAACGGTTTTGAAGACCGCGGCCACCACCAGGTGTG
>CAUZOB010000174.1:0-10867 GCA_963581185.1 Planctomycetota bacterium
AGTCAGCACCCGCTGATGAAAAGTGACATCGTCCAGGGCGCCAGTCAGCGGGGGTACAAAGTTGTCCGCCGTATGACCAATCTTGATAACGTGCTGCTCGGCGCCGGGGCTCTTGAGTGCCTTGGCATTGTCTGCCTGGCCGTCAACGTATAACTGGGTCAGCCCATCGGCTCGGCAACTGACTGCCACGTGATGCCACTTGCCATCAGCCACCGTTCGCCGTGAAACAATCGCTCCGACCCAGCCGACATCAAAGCAGAGCTTGCCGCCGCGAACAAACATAGTCTTGCCCTGCGGCTCCCAGATGCCCTTGGCCGGACCCCTGGCAAAGATCGTGCCACCCTTGCTGGTGCGAACCCAGGCGGTGATGGTGAAATCATCCAGGCCCATTTTCATCTGCTCGTGCTGGCTGATGGTGACACGGTCCTTGCCGGCCAACAGCAGGGCCTGTCCACGGACGCCCTGCTGGCGTGCGGTCGTGCTGGAGACGCCGGAAAATAGCGTGCCGAGCTGGTTGTGGATTGGCCCGGCGGCCTCCGCATCGAATGTCCAGTGGGCCAGCAGCTTCTGACGAAGCTGCTGCTTGAGCTGGTCTTGCTTCCCCTCGGTTGTCTGCTTTTCAGCTGCCGGTTCTGCAAACAGCAGCAGCGTGCCGTTCTTGGTCCGGCGGCTGCTGGCCTCCAGGCCGACAGGCCGGGTGCTGACATTCAACAGCAACGGCTGGTCATGCGCGTCGATTTCCAGGGTCCGCGTGACAGCAGTGGCTGAGTCATTGTCCGCCAGGCCAGCCAGTTCGAGAATGCCCGTGGGGCCGACAGTGTAAGACAGGATGACCTGCCTGCCATGCAGGTAAAGGCCACGAAAGCGGGCGTGATCGTGGTCCAGTGGACCGTGGGGTCGCGGCCGAGGATCCTTAAAGCTGGTCTGGTGGGCCCAGCCAGGCTGCAGTGGATTGCCCATCAGCTGGTCGCCCAGCACGCGAGGGTGGGTCCCATGCGAGCCGTCGAAGATCACATTGCGCCAGTCGAGATCGGATTCCAGCCAGGCACCTGCGTAGCGCAGCAGATCGGTATCAAAAAGTACCGATTGGCCCTCTTTGCCGAGCCGAATCCAGAGTCCCTTGTAAGCGATGTTGCCAGCCGGTTCCGCGGCCTGGAAGGAATGGGTCATGTAAGGACCATAGTCCATCGCGATCCAGGGTGGCGCGTTATCCTGCTGGGCCAGTAAAGACGATGAGCTGGTCACCATCAGCAGGGAGCAGAGCAGGGAACGCAGGACGGCAGGCAGGGGCTGATTCATGGAGCTGGCAATTTTGCTGGGAGACTGTGAGACACTGATAGATTCACTGAGCGTGAATCTAGGTCAGATAGAGCACCGACTCAACCGTCAGGCAGCAGAGTTGTCCAAGGGAATCAACTTGGGCCGTGGAATGCGAACTCCCACCACCCGCTGGTGGATGCTCTGCAGCTGCCGAAAGTCATGCTCCAGGAATGAGTAAAGCTGGCGCGGTGGATCCGTAGCAAGCCACTGCTGCGCCAGCTGCGTGACCTCGGCATCGTAATGAGCTTCCTTGCTGGTATGGATGTAACAGCGGCCTGGGAAGCGACGCAGGTCCCCGTCAAATCGTGGGCTGATATGCCACAATTCGTGAAACAAAGTGGTCAACTTGTCCATCAGGCTGCCGTTGAGGTAGCGCGGCAGGTAGAAACGCAGGATGTAGAGCATCTCGTGACCGTTGGCATCCAGCAACTGCTGGCAGCTGACCTGCTGACCGCGGCGACGAGTGGAGGTGGCGCCGTTTTCGAACCTGAGTGGCGTCAGCGAGGCTTGCAGTCCGTAGGGACCTGGCTTGCGAGCCTGGTTAAAGGAGACTGCCACGCGTTGCATATTGATATGGGCAAGTTGCGGCGAATGGCTAGCAATGTGCCGGCAGAGTCGGTGAATGTGGGCGGTGAAATCAAATCCCGCAGGGAGTTGATTATCTGCCAGAGAGAGCTGGCGAGGTTGCCGCTTTACCCGATCCGGCCTCATGATCGCTCCTTCGTCGTGAGGCAACTGGGACGGCCGAAACCGATTGGCAACCGGGATCAGGCGTCCTCATCTTTCTTGGCCGCATCGTCGTCGCCATCGTCATCGGCGGCTTCACCATCATCGCTACTGGCGTCGTCGCTGTCACCATCAGATTCGGCCTCAGCTACTACGTCGTCGGCTGGTGCTGCCTCGTCATCGGCGGCTTCAGCATCCTCGTGACTGCCATCCTCGCTGTCACCGTCGATATCCCCATCGGCATCCTCGGCCAGGTCCTGCTCGCCGTCGTCAGCGATCTCCTCATCGAGATCATCTTCAAAGTCGGGCATCACGGGAGCTTCGGCATCGGTCACACGATCGCGGTCTTGATCAAAGCCGACGAATTCCAGGATCGCCTGGATTCCAGCGTCACCGAGTCGGGGTGTTGGCAAGCGGACGATACGGGTATAGCCTCCCTGCCGACCCTGGTCGAGGATCTGCGGGGCGACGAAGTCGAACAGTACATCAACGGCAGCTCGGTCACCGAGCAGCTTGAGGCAACGGCGACGGGCATTCACGAAGGGAGCCCGCGTGTTGGCCCATTCCTCCCAGACGTCCGGGTTTTCCTTGCGGGAGATCTTCTCACCGAGCTGATCGGACTGTTCCTTATGCGGCAGCGACTTGATCGCAATCGTGATGCATTTTTCCACCAGCGGGCGAACTTCCTTGGCCTTATGGATGGTGGTCACAATACGGCCCCGCGTGCGGGGCGGATTGTCATAGAGATCGAGCACCCAGAGGCGTCGTCGCGGCAGGTCCTTGGCGAGCGTGTCAAAGTCGTCACCATACTCATCCAGGTAATAGGCCCGGTGAGTCAGGAAGAGCGCACTGGCGAGGTTCTTCAGCATCGCGCGGCGATGGCTAGAGCTTCGTCCTAGTCGTCGGCTACGTCGTCGGTGTCTCATGACTCAATATACCCTTAGTATGCCGCCGATTTACCAGCAGCCTGGATGCTCCGTCTGCCTCAGGCCACAGGTGGCACTTTCATTCCCAGGTGCAGCCCCAGCTCGGTAAGTTTTTCATTCACCTCGACCATTGTGGTCTCACCGAAATTGCGGACTTGCATCAGCAGGTCTTCGGTCTGTTGAACGAGATCGCGGACGAAGTGGATATTCTCGGATTCCATACAGTTACCAGCTCGTACCGAGAGATTGAGGGCAGCCAGCGGCATATTCAGCTTGGCTTCCAGCTCGGCGTCCCCGTCGCTGGGAGTGGAGCGATCGGCTGCATGGACCGGGCTCCCCAGTTCGGAGTACTGGACGAATGGATTGAGGTGCTTACGGAAGATCTTGGCGGCTTCGACCAGTGCCAGTTCGGGCGTGACCGAGCCATTGGTCCAGATCTCCAGGGTCAGCTTGTCATAGTTGGTTTTCTGGCCGACGCGGGTTTCCTCGACATGGTAACGCACGCGGGTCACGGGGCTGTAGACGGCATCGACCGGGATGATACCCAGTTCCTGCTGGTCGGTGGCCTGGTCCGAGGCGGGAACATAGCCGCGATCATTCTCGACGACCATTTCCATGAAGAAGGGGACCGATTCGGTCAGCGTGGCGATCGTTTGTTCGGGGTTGATGACCTCGACATTGGCATCGGTTGAGATATCGCTACCACGGATCAGCCCCGCTTCGCTCTTCTCCACCGTGATCACACTGGTTCCCTCGGTATGCTTTCTGACCACGAGGGATTTGACATTCAGGATGATGTCGGTGACATCTTCCAGAACCCCCGGGATGGTCGTGAATTCATGTTGGGCACCATGAATTCGGATCTGCGTAACGGCGCTGCCCATCAAGCTGGAGAGCAGGATGCGCCGCAAGCTGTTTCCGATTGTGACGCCGAACCCTCGTTCAAAGGGCTCTGCTGAGAATTTCCCATAGGTCGATGTGAGTGAGTCTTGTTCACATTCCAGAACACTGGGGAGTTCAAGTCCGCGCCAGCGAATATGCATCAGAAGCCTCCGTAGAACATCACGTCCTGGTCCCTTGGATCATCGTCCTGACAACCGAGGGGGTTAATTTATCCGAGCAACGTGCCGGCAAGATCCTTCCATTGGCTCTTGCCGGGTCGCATGAAGTGCGTGCTTTACACGCGGCGTTTCTTGGGTGGTCGGCAGCCGTTATGGGGAATGGGAGTACAGTCTTCGATCGTCTTAACATTCAGCCCCGCTTGCTGGAGCGCCGTAATGGCACTCTCGCGACCGGAGCCTGGTCCATTAACGCGCACATCCACATCTTTCACACCAAACTTGAGTGCCTTTTCTGCTGCCTGTTGCGAGGCACACTGACCAGCAAAGGGAGTACTCTTGCGACTTCCTTTGAAGCCACACGTCCCGGCGCTGGACCAACAAAGGGTATCCCCCTTGGTGTCGGTTATGGTCACAATCGTGTTATTGAACGTCGCTTTGACATGGGCTACTGCCACGGTCACGTTACGACGAACTCGTCTTTTCTTTCCCTTTGCCACTGGCAATCTCTCCTCGCTGCTGACCTGGCGTTAGCCAGGCTGCGATTATTCTTAACGCAAGTCTTTGACGCCCTTTTTACCAGCCACGGTTTTCTTGGGGCCCTTGCGTGTACGGGCATTGGTTCTTGTTCGTTGACCGCGGACTGGCAGGCCATGTCGGTGCCGTAATCCCCGGTAGCACTTGATCTCACGCAGCCTCGCCACATTCTGCTGACTTTGCCGTCGCAGAGGTCCTTCCACGATATAATCACGTTCCAGCAGCGCAGCCAGCCGTCCCAGCTCATCTTCTGCCAGGTCACGTGCTCGCAGCTGCGGGTCGATCCCTGCCTTGTGGCAGAGATCCCGCGAGGTTCGTGATCCGACGCCGAACAAGTAAGTCAGCGAGATCACGGTCGATTTGTCGTTGGGGATATCAACACCCAGCAAACGCGGCATCGATTGGATTCCTTATTTCTCTGTTAGCAGTTCTGCTTATCCGCTCAACCCTGGCGTTGCTTGTGCCGGGGGTTGCTGCAGATCACGTATACACGGCCCTTACGGCGGACGACCTTACAGTGTCCACAGATTCGTTTGACGCTTGATCTTACTTTCATGCTCAGACTACCTGTTACTGACAGTAGCTGCCGTTGAAGGGCAAGTTAGCCAGTATAATCTTTGGCTCTTTTCGGCGACAAGGGGGCGGATCGATGCCTTTTCTAATGTTCACTAACGTTCGACTGGCTCGCCAGCGCTGACTGAACGCGGTCCTCAACCTGGTCGACCGTTCCGTTTCCGTTCACGCTGGCCAACAATCCACGCTGGCGGTAATAATCCAACAAGGGGCTGGTCTGGTTCTGGAAGACCTGCAGCCGGTTCTTAATTGTCTCGAGTGTGTCATCGGGTCGTTTTCGAGCCAGCAGTCGTTCGATCAATTCCGGCTGATCGACCTCCAGTTCCAGTACCTGGCTGATCCCGATCTGCCTGCTTTCTAATAGTCCGTCGAGTGCCTCGGCCTGCGACAGCGACCGGGGAAATCCATCCAGCAGGCAGCCTTCCGCATAGGGCGATTGGGCCAACGTCTCGTCAACCATGTCCACGACCAGCTGGTCAGGGACAAGTTCCCCACGCTGCAGACAACCTGCTGCCTGCACGCCAAGATCTGCTTCCGCTGCGATTGTCGCTCGCAGCATGTCGCCGGTTGAGAGGTGTTGGATACCAAGTCGCTGGCAGAGCCGCTCCGCCTGTGTTCCTTTGCCCGATCCGGGTGGGCCGATGAAGATAATCAACATCATCCAAACTCCCTGCCGGCGGAGGGTGGTCTGCTCATTCGAGCAGACCAGTGTAATTCCTCATCACCAGGTGGCTGTCTATTTTCTGGACCAGATCAAAAGCCACGCTGACTGCAATCAGCAGGCCGGTACCGCCATAGAAGCTTGCCAGTGCCATGTTGACTCCCAGTACGCCGGCAATAACTGTCGGTACGATGGCCACGGCCGCCAGGAATCCAGCTCCCACGTAGGTGATCCGGACCATCACTTTTTCCAGGTAATCCGCAGTCCGACTGCCAGGCCGGTAGCCGGGGATAAACGTTCCGTAGTCTTTCAGGTTATCTGCCATTTCACGCGGATTAAACGTGATGGCGGTCCAGAAGTAGCAGAAGAAGTAGATCATGACGACGTACATCAAGTTGTAGATCAGGCCGGTGCCGGGCATGAAGGCGACGGTCAGCCAGTCCCAAATGCCGAACATGACCTCGCCGCCACCGCTGGCCATCTGGCGGAAAACGCCGAACACCATACCGGGCAGCATCAGCAGGCTACTGGCAAAGATAATCGGCATCACGCCGCCCTGGTTGATTCTCAGTGGCAGGTACTGGCGGGTACCGCCGTAGACCCGGCGTCCGCGCACATGCTTGGCACTCTGAGTGGGAATCCGGCGTTGACCGAGCGTGATAAAGACGACGCCGACGACGACCCCCACGAACAGGACGGCCAGCGTAATCAGCGTCTCGACGCCAATCACACCCCCTCCAAAACCGGTCATTTCAAAACGCACATTGCCCTGCAAGAGAGTACTGATGGCGCCCGGCATTTCCGCCAGGATACCGGCCATGATCAACAGGCTGATACCGTTACCGATACCGTACTCGTCAATCTGTTCACCCAGCCACATCAGGAAGACGGTACCGCAGGTCATGATCAGAACTGCGGTGATCATCCAGAAGAAAGCGAGTTCGCCGCCGTCATTCTGGAATGACTCGTGGATCATCGTCTGGCCTTCGAAGGTTGAGGACATCAGCCAGAACTTGACATAGGCAAAACTCTGTACCAGGCAGAGTGCGACGGTCAGCAAGCGGGTGTAGTCGTTGATCTTGCGGCGGCCAGCTTCGCCTTCCTTCTTCAGTTCTTCCAGCGGCTTCCAGACCGAGCCGAGCAGCTGAAGGATAATCGAAGCAGAAATATAGGGCATGATGCCGAGGCCAAAGATGGTTGCCTGGCGCAGGTTGCTGGCACTGAAGACGGACACCCTGGTGATGAAGTCGGCCAGCCCACCCTCCTGGCTATTGGAGAGAGCGAGGACTTCCTGGTCCACCATTGGCAGGGTGATCCAGTAGCCGATGCGATAGACGGCCAGCAGGATCAGGGTGATGAAGATCTTCCGCTTCAACTCGGGAATCGTGAAGATGACACGGAGTTTTTCAATCATGAATGCAGTCCATCGGGCCACGGTCGGCCAACGTCCTGTGGAGAGGACAGTTCAAGCCTGCCCCGGTCACTCCACCTGCTCTCAAATCCAAAGTCTGCCCAGGGGACAAAAACGTCCCACTAGCTCTTGGCCTTCATCTTGTTCTTGACGACAGGAGCCTTACCGGGCAGGACTTCTACACTTCCACCAGCTTGTTCGATTTTTTCACGAGCCGAGGCACTGAAGCGATGTGCCGCGACATCGAGTTTCTTGGTCAATTCTCCGTCCCCAAGGATCTTGAGGACATCATAACGCTCTTTCAGGATAGCTCGCTCACGCAGTGTCTCCGGGCTGACTTTTTCACCGTCGGTGAAGGCAGCGTCGAGGTCGCAGACATTGAGCGCGACAACATTAAGTGCGAACTTGTTGTTGAAGCCCCGCTTCGGCACACGCCGCACCATCGGCATGGCTCCACCCTGGAAGGTTGGCTTACGGGAATAGCCGGCGCGTGACTTCTGGCCCTTGTGGCCGCGGCCGGAGGTTTTACCGGTACCTGAACCGCGTCCGCGGCCGATCCGCTTGCGTTTCTTATGCTTGGTGATTCCGCGATTAACGTCGTGAATCATCATGGTCTTGTTCGCTTTCCTGTCGATCGCCGGTGAATCATGGGTTACAGCGTGATGCCACGCAAGCGTTCCACGTCCTGCCTGGTCCGCAGCTGGGTCAGTGCCTGGAGGGTGGCCTTGACTAGCGTCACGGGATTATTGGTACCAAAACTCTTAGTGAGGATGTCGGTTATACCGGCGGCCTCACAGACCGAGCGAACAGCCTCGCCGGCAATCACGCCGGTACCTGGACCGGCCGGAATCAGGATCACCTTGGCTGCTCCAAAGCGGCCCTTGACCTGGTGCGGAATCGTACCGTCAGCGACAGGCACCTCGATCATCTCGCGGCTGGCTTGCTTCTGTGCTTTCTCCACGCTGGGGGGGACCTCGTTGGCCTTGCCATAGCCCCAGCCCACCTTGCCGTTGCCATTGCCGACCACAACCATGGCAGCGAAGCTGAAGCGACGGCCACCCTTGACCACCGCTGAACAGCGTTTGATCTTGACGACGCGATCGATCAGTTCGTTACCGGCCTGGTCGCTGACCGGGTTCCGGGCTTTGCCTCTACCTTGTGACACGTGCTTGCCTCCGCTTGTTTCTACCGGTTTGTTTTACTGGTTCTGGGAAAGTCGTCCAGATCTGTCCTGGAGTCTGATTACTAAAGTTGCAGTCCGCCCTCGCGGGCTGCGTCAGCCAGTGCGGCCAGACGTCCGTGGTAGCGGTAATGGCCGCGATCCAGCGCGACCTGTTTGATGCCCGCCTGCAGTGCCCGTTCGGCAAGCGCCTTGCCAACCAACTGAGCCGCATCACGATTGCCACCATAACTGATCTTGTCACGCAGCTGTTTGTCCTGGGTGCCGGCCGAGACCAGCGTCTGGCCGCTGGCATCGTCGATCAGTTGCACACTCAAGTGACGCAGGCTGCGATGGACGCACAATCGCGGACGCTCGGCATTACCACGGACGCGATTACGTACGTGGTTCTGACGCCGGCGTCGTTGCTTTTGCAGGAATTTCTGTTTGTTGACCATCTAGCTATCCTCTTCAGGATGCCGGGAGCTGGCAGCGAGTATCAGGTCGCTGTCTTACCCGGCTTAATCTTGACCAGTTCGCCCTCGTAGCGAATTCCCTTGCCCTTGTAGGGCTCAGGTTTTCGTACAGCACGAACCTCGGCGGCAAATTGACCCACCTGCTGTTTGTTGCAGCCCTTGACCACGACATGCGTCTGGTCGGGGCAGTCAACATCCAGTCCCTGGGGGATCTTTTTGCTGATTTCATTGGCGAATCCAACTCGCAAGACGAGAGCGTCACCCTGGATCTGTCCCTGGTACCCCACGCCGACGATCTCGAGTCGCTTTACGTAACCCTCTTTGACTCCGGTCACCATGTTCTGAATGAGTGAACGAGTCAGGCCATGATAGGCGCGAGCCTCGCGTTCATTCGTGCCACGACTGACCAGTACGTTCTTGTTCTCGTCGTCGAGTGCCACGCTGACTTCTTCTCGGTGCGTGATCTGCAACTTACCGAGTGGTCCTTCGACGGAGACCACGCGATCGCTGACAGCGACCTGGACACCGCCAGGAATCTCAACCGGTTTTTTACCTATTCGTGACATCTGATTTCTTACCGTTCTTGTTTTCTACTCTTGAAGCTGTTTACCAGACCTCGCAGAGGACCTCACCGCCGAGGTTCTTCTGTCGTGCTTCACGATCACTCAATACACCCTGGTGGGTACTGACAATGCAAATCCCCAGTCCGTTGAGGACGGGACGCAGTTCACGGGCGCGGCAGTAAATGCGGCGGCCAGGCGTGCTCACTCGCTGGAGCTTCTGAATCACTCGTTCACCGTTGGGACCGTACTTGAGGTCGATACGCAACTGTCCCTGGGGCTGGCTCTCGGTCTCCTGCCAATCCCAGATATAACCCTCGCGCTTGAGCACATCCGCGACGCCCCGTTTGACCTTGGAGATCGGGATGTCGACGTGAGGATGCTCAACCGCAACCGCATTGCGAATACGGGTCAGCATATCGGCTATAGGGTCAGTCATCATTGTGAAGTAGGTTCCTTTACCAACTTGCCTTGCGGACTCCAGGGATCAAGCCCTGGTCGGCCAGCTTGCGGAAACATATTCGGCAAATACCGAACTTGCGGTACACAGCCCGCGGTCGGCCACAGATCTGGCAACGGCGTTCACTGCGACTTGAGTATTTCGGCACTCGTTTTGCTTTCGCAATCTTGGACTTACTGGCCACGTTTTTCCCTTTGTTTTCTGGTGAGCGAAGTTCGCTAGCTGTCGTCCTCGTCTGTTTCCACGCGGTGGAACGGCATGCCAAAATGTTCCAGCAAGACAAGTGCTTCCTGGTTTTCGCTGGCTGACGTTACCATCGTGACATTCATGCCCTGGATGATCGTGTACTTGTCAGGATTCAACTCCGGAAAGACAAGCTGCTCGGTCAAGCCAAGACTGTAATTGCCGTTGCCATCAAAGGCGGTCCGGCTGAGTCCGCGGAAGTCGCGCACACGGGGTAGTGCTATCGAGATCAGGCGATCGAGGAACTCGTACATCCGCCGCCCTCGCAATGTCACCTTGCAACCGATGTCCATGCCCTCGCGCAAGCGGAATCCGGCAATCGACTTGCGCGCCTTGGTGATAATCGGCTTCTGGCCGGTGATCTCGGTCAAGGCCTCGTTGGCCATCTCCAGGTGCTTCTTCTCAGAAGTGGCCTGGCCGACACCCATGTTAACGACGATCTTTTCGATTCGCGGCAGACTGAGCAGGTTCTGCCGACCGAGTGTCTCACTCATTGCCGGCAGGACTTCGGATTTATAACGTTCTTGCAGTCGCGGTGTCATCGTCTTCAACCTGTCCTGTGAGCTTTCAAAACTTTCGCGTGTTGCTGTGTCTTATTCTTCAGTCGGTGCCGTGCTGGCGGACTTGACTAGTCCCAGCGAAGCACTGCACTTCTTACAGAAACGTTCCTTGTCGTTGTCGGTTGTCCAACGGTAACCCACGCCGGTTGGGCTGGAGCACTCGGGACATACCAGTCGCACATTGGAAATGTCGATCG
>CAUZOB010000175.1:0-10840 GCA_963581185.1 Planctomycetota bacterium
GATCGATTTCTTCCGGCCAGGCCAACTTGGGGAACTGGTCAGGCGTGGGAACTGCATGACAGTCACCACAAAACTGTCTTACCTGCAGTTCAGCTGCTTGCAGGTCAAACGGTGCAGCAACCGGTGGTTCGGCACCAGGGTCTGGATCATCCACGATTTCTTCGCTGCGCTGACAGCCCACAAGACAGAGGCAGCAGATCAGCATCCAGTGTCGCAGGTGCACAGGTTCGGCTTTCCGAGTGGATTTGGACGTGGCTGGCCAGGGCGGTGAAAACCTGATCCGGTTCGGCACAAACCATGAACAGTGCAAACCGACCGGGCGTATACCAGATACGAACCATGATAACGCATTGGTTCATTTTAGGTGATTGTGCTGCGATCCATCTGGCCCGCTGCGCACGCAAGCTGGGTGAGTTCCCAGCACGCTGACTGAGGGCAAAAAAAAAGCTCCCGGCCCGTCGGCCGGGAGCCCCGCATATCTCGGACCCGGAAAACCGGGTCACAATAGCTCCACAAACTCAGTCTAGCTGGCTGCAACCCATAATCAACGCTGCCCAGAAAAATTCCCATATATTTTTGCCCATGGTCAGCGCCCTGACCGCTTCTGCTGTCACTCGTGGCTATCCGTTCGGTCCGCAAAACCGCTGCAACCCGATAACCGAAATCCCCATCACTGGCTGACAAAACGAATTTTGCCGGGCGATCGCCCGCTGCGCCTCGAACCGGACAATTGGTATATCATCTGCGACAGGGGAGGGATCGTGACGGTTGATGCAGTTGATGTGGCCAGTCAACGTGCTCGATCTCGATCAGTCACATCAGTTCTCCTATAACCCGCTGCCGACGGATGTCGCAGATGGACTGGCCCCGCAGGTCATGCCATGAGGTAGAATCAAGCAGCAGGGCAATCAGCAGGCCTGCTCTATTCCCGATAGACAATCCCGACAGACAATAATTTCAGCTGAGGATCCGCAATCTGATGCAATCGTCCCTATTCCCCTCCCGGCGTTCGTTGGCCTCCCTGCTCGCTTCCTGGAGTGCGCTGGTCATGGTGGCAATCGTGCTTGCGCCTTACCAGCTTTCGGCACAGGACCAGATGCAGTATCCGCTGGCGGTGACGGCCAGCGCCAACGGTGATATCTACGTTGCCGATCGGCAGTTGCCAGGCATCTGGAAAGTCAGTAATGGTGAAGCCACGGTGTTCTTCCGCGCGGAGAAGAAGTTTGGTACCAGGCTCAATGCGGTTCGTTGTCTGGCGATCGATGCCCAGGGCCAGTTACTGGCCGGGGATAGTGCGACCCGCGATATCTGGCGATTCAATCCTGAGGGTGGAGATCCTGTGGCCCTGACGAAGGGCGCAATCGGCATCCCGATGGGAATTGCCGTCGACGGGGAGGGTAACCTACTGGTCACCGACCTGGAATTACATTGTGTCTGGAAGGTACCTGCTGCTGGCGGCAAGCCGGAGAAACTGGCTGAAGTACGTGCTCCCAGCGGAATCACGATCGATGGCCAGGGACGAGCCTGGATTGTCTCGCGAGGTGTCGACCCGCTCAAGCAACTGTTGCCCGACGGAACGCTCAAGGTTGTCGTGGCTGGTCGGCCCTTCAAATTGCCACATGGCGTGGTCCTCGACGATCAGGGGACGGCCTATGTGACCGATGGCTTTGGCAAGGCAGTCTGGAAAATTGCTGCTGATGCTGAGCCGGAGAAGCTGGCAGCTGACGCACCGCTGATCAATCCCGTCGGCATCACCCGATTGGCTGACAAGCTGATCGTGGCAGACCCCCGCGCACGTACGATCTTCTCAATTGATGCGGCAGGCAGCGTGACTGCGATTGTCGCTTCGCCGGAGTAGAGCCCAGCCTGTACCGGAGTAGAGCCCAGCCTGTATCTAAGGCGGGACTGAGCCAGCAGCTGCTCATTAATGAAACTCGGGAATCTCGGCGACGTTGCTGCCGTCAATCATGCCGGCCACGAAGGCCGCAGTGTTCTTGACGATCTCGTCGATCAAGATCTGCCCCGCTTCTGGCTTGGCTGCCAGCGGTTCCTTGTCTTCCTGGTCCTGCATGGCATCGTGCCGGACGTTTTCCGGGAAGGCGGCCATCGCAAAGGCAGTCTCAAATTCCTGGGCGTGGCCCGGCCAGCGTCCGGTCTCAAGGTGCTGCTGGGCAAATGAGTCGTCGAGGAAGTCCCAGTAGGAATGAAATGAGAGGTTGATCTCAAGTCGCTGCTGAAACTGGCCCCAGATACCCTCACACGGCGCAACATTTCCGCCATGCCCGTTGAGCACCAGGATGTTCGTGAAGCCGGCATGGTGCATGCTGCGTATCGCATCAAAGAGGACCGCCAACCAGCTGCCAGGAAGTGCGGTCAGCGTGCCGATGTGCCGCATATGGTGCTCGCTGATGCCAATGTTCATGACCGGAGCGACCAGCACCTGGGGATCCAGTTGCCGCGCGACCTCGGTTGAGATCAGCATGCAACTGCGCCAATCGTGTTCCATGGCGAGGTGTTCCAGGTGCTGCTCAGTGGCAGCGACCGGAATAATACAGGCCTTCAATTCACCAGCCTGCATTCGTTCGCGAAATTCCCGGCGGGTGTGTTTCAGCAGGTTCAGGCGTGCTTCGGCTTCCATCGATTTATGCATCCTCAAAAATGGGGTTCCTTCGAGCCGGGCCGAGCGGAAGCCGCTCTACCCTGTTTCACCTTCAGCGACCACTTCATCTTCAATTGTCTTTGCGATCGCCAGGGCCTCCTTGACCGCTTGCTGGATCCAGCGAGCTTCTTCTCCTGATTCAACATTGCCGGCCTGGATATAGCCGGAATAGATCGTGGCTGCTGCCTGTACCAGGGACTGTTCTGTTTGCTGCAGCGTGAGATAAGTGGCGTTCATTGTCCCCTCTCCTTGACGTGTTCTGCTCGTCGTGACAGTGCTCAAGCGTCCCGCCATCCATGCCGCGGGACTTTGCGGATCCAGGCGGTCTGGAGTATACCATGCTGCAGTTGACCTTGTGGTGATGCCGCCCTTTGCGGCGACTTGCAGTACAGCGGAACTTACTCATGCAGCAGACGTTCGACGGCATCCTGCTTGGCAGTGGCCACAACAGCTTGATTTTGCAAGCCTATGCGGGCCTGGCCGGTTTGCAGACGATCTGCCTGGAGAAAAACGAGCAGCCGGGGGGCGGTCTGAGCAGCGAAGAGCTGCCGGCAGGGAGCGGATTCTGGCATAACACGCATTCCTTTTATCACCGCGGCCTGGACCAGTTACCCTGGTACCAGGACTTGCAACTGGCGCAGCACGGTGCGCTTTACCTCGAGCCCGAGCTGAATGTTGCCGTCATCGGCCGGGAAGGAGAGAGCCTGCAGTGGTGGACCCGTTTCGATCGCACGCTGGAGTCATTTCGGCAACTCGATCCGGAAGATGCCAACACCCTGCTCCGCTGGCGTGACGAATTCACTCCGATTGTCCAGCAGCTGTTGATTCCCGAGGCTCAATCACCGCCGCTGCCGCCAGAACAGCGTGAGCGACTGCTTTCACAAAGTGCGATTGGCCGCCGGCTGCTGGAAGTCAGCCGGTTGTCGCCGCTGGAATTCGTCCTGCAGGAGTTTCGTCATCCCTTGATCCAGGCCGGCCTGTTGTTCTTTAACGGGTTGCGTGAGGTGGACCTGCGGGAACCAGGCTTTGGCCATCATATACCGTCACTGCTGGCTGCCGATGCTTACGCACAGGTCTGCCAGGGGGGATCGAAACAACTTGCCAGGGCTCTGCTTGCCGCGGTCGAGCAGACCGGTGGCGAACTGATCTGCCAGGCAGAACCGACTCGAATCCTGACCGAGGGGGGGCGGGTAGTCGGCGTCGAGACGAGCGATGGAGATCAGTTCCTGGCCCGCCGATTCGTCGCTTCGGGATTGAATCCACAACAGACATTCCTCGACTTGATTGACCCAGCCGAGCTGCCAGCCGACTGGCGCCGGATGGCCAGCGAATATCGCTACAACCTGCTGGCTCCCTTGTTTGGGACCTACCTCAACCTCAGCTCACCGGTCCGCTATGCGGCTGCCGAGCAGCAACCGGAACTCAACCAGGCATTGATGGTGATCCTCGGCCTGGAGCGGCCCGAGCAGTTCATGGAGATTGTGCAACATCACCAGCAGGGGACCATTCCACCCACGGTCATGTGGGGCAGCTCGCCCTCGGTGTTTGACCCCTGCCAGGCACCGGCGGGCCAGCACACGGCATTCATGTGGGAGAAGCTGCCCTATCACCTGCATGGTGATGCCAACAGCTGGGACGACGCGAAGGGGTCACATGCTGAGCGGATGATCGAAGCCTGGCAACGGTACGCACCGTCGCTGGGCGACAACATTCTTGAAGTCAGCACTCGCAGCCCGCTGGATACCAGTCGGCAGTTGTCCAACATGCAGGATGGCGATTTGCTGGTGGGGGCCCTGACACGCAACCAGATGGGCTATCACCGCCCCTTTCCGGGTGCCGGCCATTACCGTGGCCACCTGCCGGGCCTTTACCTCTGCGGGGCCAGTTGCCATCCAGGTGGCAACGTGACCGGCCTGCCCGGTTACAACTGTGCCCAGGTCCTGCTGGCGGACCTCGAGATCAAGGCCGATTGGTTGCCGGCAGCGTTGGTCGAGCGTCTACCCAGCGACTGACCTGGTCCTGGCAACTGTCAACCGGCATCCCGGTCGTCAGCCGTGCGGCGGCGAGAAGCGATGTCGACGAGCAGATCAAACAGCCATAACTCGGCGACCAGCAGCAGCAGTGGCGTAGTAAACACGGCTGCCTGACTAAGCCGTGGATAACGAACCCAGATGCCTTCAGTCAGGTCCATCTGGGAGTGGATCATGGCGACCAGGATCCCGTTAACCGCCAGCAGCAGACAGATCCAGAGGCAGCTGATGAGGACATGCAACAGTCCGTCGCGGCGATCCGCCTGTCGTCGAAAGATTGGCACGGTTTTTCCCCGATCCCGGCTAAGATTTCAGATCACGATATTGTAGAAGCAAGCCGGCCGGATCGGTAGATTGGCGACCGGTTGGATCGATACACGAGAGGGACTATGATGACCTGCCAGCCGAAAAACAGGGCTGGAAAACAAGGGCCTCGAATTGACTCCAAGGGGAGATGCTGATGAGCGAGATGCGGACAGAACGTGATTCGATGGGCGATGTCGAGGTGCCAGCGGAAGCCTATTACGGAGCCCAGACGCAACGGGCCGTGGAGAACTTCCCGATTTCCGGCTGGCCTCTGCCAGCCCCCTTGATTCATGCTATGGGTCGTGTCAAACACGCTTCGGCGATTGCCAATCGCGACCTGGGAAAGCTGACTGGCAGCGGCAAGAATCCGCTTGGCGATGACCAGGTCGATGCGCTGCTGGCGGCCTGCCAGGAAGTGATCGACGGGAAACTGGATGAGCAGTTCCCTGTCGACGTGTTCCAGACCGGATCGGGCACCTCGAGCAACATGAACGTCAACGAGGTGATCGCCAACCGCGCCATCGAACTGATCGGTGGTGACCGATTCGCTTCGGAAAAGCCGATTCACCCCAACGATCATGTCAACATGGGGCAGAGTACCAACGATACATTTCCTACCGCCATTCACGTGGCGACGGGTTGTACGCTGGAGAGCGAGTTGATTCCGGCGCTCGAACGAATGGCAGCCGCACTGGAAGAGAAAGCTGCCGCCTGGGACAACATCATCAAGACCGGTCGCACCCACCTGATGGATGCCACGCCACTTCGACTGGGCCAGGAATTCGGTGGTTTTGCACGCCAGTTGCGATTGTCAGTTGAGCGGGCGAGACGGGCCCAGCAGGCGATCCTGGAATTGCCTGTCGGTGGCACTGCCGTCGGTTCGGGAATTAACACGCACCCAGAATTCGGTCAGCGGGTGAGCCAGGAACTGGCCACGCAGACCGGTATTGCTTTCATTGAAGCGGTCGATCATTTTGAGGCCAACGCCCAGCGTGATGGCCTGGTTGAGTGCCATGGCCAGCTCCGTACGATTGCCACCAGCCTGTTCACTGTGGCCAACAACATACGCCTGCTTGGTTCCGGCCCCCGCTGTGGTTTCTATGAAGTCAGCTTGCCGACTCGGCAGCCAGGCAGCTCCATCATGCCGGGTAAGGTGAACCCCGTGATGAGCGAGAGCATGATGCAGGTGGCGGCGCGGGTGATCGGCAACGATCAGACGGTGGCTTTCAGTGGAGCTGGCGGTGGCCAGTTCCAGCTGAACATCATGATGCCTGTGATGGGACAGGCTGTGCTGGAGAGCATCCAGCTGCTGGCCTCTGTCAGCAATGCCTTTGTCGAATTCTGCCTGCTGGAGATGGAAGCCAACGCCGAGGTCTGTGAAGCATCGATCGAACAGAGCCTCTCGATGGTAACCAGCTTGAACCCGCACATCGGCTACGAGATGGCCTCCAGTATCGCCAAGGAGGCTTTTCAGAGTGGCAAGACGATCCGCCAGCTGTGTCTCGAAAAGAACGTGCTGCCGGAGGATGCCCTGACCGAGGCACTCGACCCGCTGCGGATGACCGAGCCGCAGGAGTAAGTTGCCGTCGGCCGATGGAAGTCATCAGACAGCGACACTCGCTTCGATCTGCTGGGCCAGCCTTTTGCGGGCCACGTGCAGTCGTCGCTTGATGGTGCCCAGCGGGGCATCGAACTGGTCACTCATTTCTGCCAGCGTCTGGCCCTGGAAGTAGAAGGCGACCAGCGTCGTTCGGTCCAGTGGCCTCAGCTGCTTGACATTGGCCCGCACCATCCTGGCCTGCTCAGCTGCGATTGCCTGTTCCGCTGGCAGTGATGTTTCGTCGCCGCGATATTCCAGTAGCGGTGAATCACCGACCAGCAGGCACCGTCGCTTGGCCTTGTGGTTGAGCGATTTGCGGTGAGCGATGGATCCCAGCCAGCCGCCAAAGCAGGCTGGATCCTTGAGCTGCGATAACTTCTCCATCGCCTGGATGAAGACCTCCTGGCAGACCTCGTCAGCGTCCGCCTCGCTGCGCAGAATCCGTAAGGCGATCGTTTTCACGTATCGCACATACCGTTCGTAGAGTGTCCCAAAGGCACCCCGGTCTCCTCGCCAGGCACGCTCGACAAGCTGCGATACGCTGGGAGCAGACGGGCTGCCCGTTGTGGTCGGTTCGTTTTTTGTGGCTGGGTTCGTGCTGATCATTTTCTTGTCGTGTCTGAGTCGAGGGGTCGGAATGGGGTGCCGTGCTGTCCAGTGGGCCAAAGGGGAAATGGCCCAGCTGAATGTTGCCAGTTGACGATGACGGAAGAGATAAGCGAGAGTCGCTTAACGCTGGATGAGGCCTGTGGCGTCAGCCAGCATCGTCACCGGGACCGGCGGCAGCTGATGCTGTTGCATGCCCAGATGGCGATGCAGCCAGCTCAACAGGCCGATCCAGCGGCGGTGGCGATGATGGTGGCCACCTCGATGCTGGTTCGCCTGTTGGCGAAGCCGGTCCATGAAGAAGTCCAGACCACGGACATCGGCGCGCAGCATCCGCAGAGCACTCGTTGTTTCACGAGTACCGTCAATCCCGTCGTTCAGGTTGACGCGTGTGCTACACACCGGGAAATCTCCTACCCACGGTCCACAGAAGACCCAGTAAAGATGGGCCTCTGGTAAGTTCATTCGATTCTAATTCGTGGCCAAACATTCGTCTATTGCCACGTCTTCAGTTGTCCAGACAAACGGCACCTCAGCAGGGTTCGCGCCCAGGATCATTTATTCCTGGACCTTTTTGAGTCTGCAGTGCACCCTCTATCGCTCGCCGCTGACATCGCACAGGCAGATTGAGGGCTGAGTTGACTTAGCCCCGCGAGGGAAAGATCCGTTCCACGTTGCCGCGTAACACCTGCTGGCCAAGTGCTACTGCCTCCTGCTCGCTCCAGCTGCGGTCCACAACAAAGCGTTCAGCAAGGATTTTTGCCAGGATTCGCTTGTACATGTTGAACTTCGGCAAGGCGAATTCCAGCTTGTACATGTCGCTGTAATAGGCAATCTGCTTGCTCCGCGGGACCGCCTCAAGACGGGCGGCAGCGTCGTGCTCAATGTAGGTAGGCGTGTTGCTGTACCACCAGTGGCCATTGGTGACGACGTTGGGAAAGATCCAGCAATAGCTGGTCAGTTCCTGGTTTGTCACACTGGCCAGCACCGAGATCGGAAAGATCACGTCAGGAAAGGCGTTGAACAGATCGGCGTACTGGATCAGCGAGACCCGGCTGTCATAGAGATCCTGCCCCTGGTAGACACCGGCGGGATAGACTGCCCGGTTGACGCCAATCATGAGGTCAAACGGCAGACCATGCGCCTGGCACATCTCTGCCAGCATCCAGAACATGTGCTGACCCAGTGCTGCCTTGTGATTAGCATCCGCTTCCGTTCCATGTTGCAGCACCGCCGCCAGTGCGGTCGATGCCCGACCGCTGCTGACTGGGCGGGGAGAGAAGTCGGGTGGCAAGGAGATGGCGCAGGCCCGTGCCTGGTGAGCGACAAAGTGGTCAAACAGCGCGCCCACGGCGGTCGCCAGGGATGCCAGGTCATGCAGGCTTGTGCCAGTTGCCTGTTCCAGCCGTGCTTGCACAGTTGGCCGATCCAGCTGGAAGACGAGGTCATCGGTGCGCAGGCAGGGGATATAGATCTGGGTGTCAAAACCTTCCAGGGGATCGTCGAAATCGTTGGTCAGGAAGACCGCTTCCAGCTTGCTGCGCTGCAGCACCTGTTGCGACCAGTCCGGGCTGGCCATCTTCTCGGACGCCAGGTCGTAGAGCTGTTCCCAGTTCGACTGGTCAATTCTCTCTTCTTCAAACCCAAACAGCTGCTGTGCCATCTCCAGCAGCCAGCTGTACTGGATGGTATTGGTCAAATCGCCCATCTGGCCCACCAAGCGCGCGACCAGCTCGCGCGGCTCAATGCCCTCTTCTTCGATCCGCTCGCGTGGCAGACCGGCTGAATGGGCAAGCTCGGTATAGTAGTGATAGCCGAGGATCTCAGCCAGGTTGGTCGCAGCTGGTGAGAGCTGGTTGATGTGCGTGTGAGGATCAATCAGCTGCAGGGCATCGAGTTCCGTGTAGATGCGTTGGCGAAGTTGGTCGGTCATGGGATCTGGGACCACAAGAGGGCAGGGGTTTGTCGCAGAAAGCAGCGTGCTGATCAGTTGTCCGGTGTTCTGATCGACTTGTCAACAGACCCCGATCCCGACCCCAGCGGCTGAATCCAGCACGCGAATTGACGTTGATTTGGCTCGTCCGTTACATTGAACGAATAATCAACCGGGAACAGCCGCGCCAAGCGTGTTGATTCCGGTTGCCAGTCTGGCCATCACCGTGGGGAGGTTGACGTGCGTCCTATTGGATCGAGCGGGTCGGGTGTTGCGTCCGGACTTCGACTTTCAGGCCTGGCATTGCTGCTCAGCCTGCTGGCTGGCTGGTCGCTGCAGGCACAGGACGAGCCGCTGTTTGATATCACCGACCAGCTGCCGCCGGCGCTGGAACGGACCGTCGATTACGTCAAGGACATCAAGCCCCTGTTGCGGAAGTCCTGCTATTCATGCCATGGCGAGGAAGAACAGGAAGCTGGGCTGCGGCTGGACGTCCGCAAGCGAGCCCTGCAGGGTGGCGATCAAGGTGCTGTGATCGTGCCTGGCAAGGCTGGACAGAGCCTGTTGATGCTGCTCGTCGCCGGCCTCAATGAAGAACGCGGGCAGATGCCGCCTGAGGGCGAGGGGACGCCACTGGACAAGGATCAAATCGCCTTGCTACGCAGCTGGATCGACCAGGGAGCCAAGTGGCCGGACGATGTCGATGCCGTTGCCAGCAGCAGCCACTGGTCCTTTCAGCCACTCAAGCGACCGGCCGTGCCGGAGGTCAAGCAGGCTAGCTGGCCGCGTACTCCGCTCGACAACTTTATCCTGGCCCGTCTTGAAAGAGAGGGGATCGAGCCATCACCGGTTGCTGACCGAGCCACGCTGATTCGCCGACTCTCTATCGACCTGCTCGGTCTGTTGCCATCGCCCAGCCAGGTAGAGCAGTTCCTCGCCGACCAGCGGCCGGACGCCTACGAACAGCTGGTCGAGGAACTTCTGCGATCGAAGCATTACGGCGAACGCTGGGCCCGCCACTGGCTGGACCTGGCCCGTTACGCCGATAGCGATGGTTATGAAAAGGACCGCGCCCGACCCCACGCCTGGCGTTATCGTCACTGGGTCATTAATGCCCTCAATGACGACATGCCGTTCGACCAGTTCTCGACCTGGCAGCTGGCTGGCGACATGCTGCCTGAGACCAGCATCGCGATGCGTGTGGCCAGCGGATTTCACCGCAACACGCTGCACAATACCGAGGGGGGAACGGACCAGGAGGAGGATCGCGTCAAGAAGACAGTCGACCGCCTAAACACCTTCGGCTCAATCTGGCTCGGTTTGACAGTCGGTTGTGCGCAGTGCCATACGCATAAATACGACCCCATCACGCAGCGCGAGTACTACTCGCTGTATGCCTTCTTCAACAACATCAATGAAGCGGATGTGGCGGCCCCCACGGTTGATGAGCAGAAACAGTTTGAGGTCGCCAAGGCAGCTTTTGACGAGGCCCAGCTAAAGTTGACCGGCCCGCTGCAGGATTACGAGACCAACGAGCTGGCAGCGGCCCAGGTGAGCTGGGAACCGACAGCCCTGCAGACCGTGCTGCAGTGGGAGTCGCTCAAACCGCTGCTGGCGACCAGCCTGCATGGCGCTGAGCTGGCTGTCGGGGACGACCTGGCAGTGCTGGTCAGCGGTGCGAATGAAAAATCGGACATTTACACGGT
>CAUZOB010000176.1:0-10806 GCA_963581185.1 Planctomycetota bacterium
CTTGACCCAATCAGCTCCAGGGTTACCGAGCGAGCGGAGGATTTCCCGGCCCAGCCGGGCGACCCGCACGGCATCCTCCGGGCTGTAACAACCGGCCGTGTTGGGCAGCAGGGTGTAGCGATCGGGGTCGATATAATCGAGCAGGTTTTCGCCGTCCGGATCATGCAGTCGTTCACGGCGAACTGCCACGGTGACGCAATCTGATCCAGAGGCCTGCAGCGAGTCGCGCATCATGGCGGCGTTCTGGTAACGCCCCGAGCCGACGATCAAGCGGCTGCTGAGTGTGAAACTGCCGATCGTCAGCAGATCCTGCTGGTCAGTAGCCGCGGCACGATCCGTCGTTTGGCTGGGCAGCGTCATATCAGCTGGTTTAACCTCCGCCCACGAGCGTCACGATTTCCAGTTGATCGTCGCTGGCCAGGGCTCGCTCTGGGTGTTCTTCGCGCGGCACGATTTCCCTGTTCAGCTCGACCGCCACATGACGCGTGTCCATGTCCAGCGACTCGAGCAAGCTTGTAATCTTGCAGTCCTGGGGAACGTCGATCGAATTGCCATTAACGACGATAATCACGCCATTCTTTTACCGCAGAGTGCCCAAAAATTCAATCTAGGCAGGTTGTTCGTCCCTGTTGGCTCTGGGGGCTGAGCCAGTTGCTACATATCGCGGATTTGAAGATTGCGAGCCCGTCCCTGTTGTAACAGTACCAGCGGGCCGCCCTGCGGTTGGCCGGTGGCCTCGGCCTGCCGATTCCAGGGCACGCCATAAACAGCAAAACTACCGGTCGTCGAATCGACAACATACAGCACACAGCGACCTGGCTGTCCGCCGCCGCCGCCGCGAGCGAATTCGGTCTTGCCGGTCACCATCAGGAACTTGGGCTTCTTGGTAGCCTGGATCTGCAGGTCATTGAACACGTTGGCAACGAAACGGGCTCCCCAGTTACCGTTTTTGTAGAGCACCACGCACTGCAATTCCCCGGTCAGGAAGTCGAGGAAGAAGATACCTTCCGATTCAGCGACCTGGCCGGTGGCGATCGAGAATGTCTCGGCGCTATCGGTGGCACTGGCGTTCAATTGAGCGGGTAGTACGAGTGTTTGACCAGCCGGGTCCTGCTGCCCGTACTGCATTACCAGCACGGCACCCAGGACCATCCCCACGCCGATCATCAGGCCAGCGGCCAAGCCGCTGCTCCAGGCGCTCAAGAAGCGAATTTTTCCGTTTGTCATCATCTTCCCTGTTCGTCCTGGGGAATATTGTGATTGAGTATCCAGCGGCTGCTGGCCGGCACCAGGCAGGCAACTCACCGCCTCTGTCTTCATGCTACCGCTTTACCTTTTGAGCCGCTACCGGAAAACGCACTGCACAGCTGCCGCTGAGGACCCCCCCCGCTGAAAGCCAGCAGGGGATCTGCTAAAAAGCATGTCGTGAGTTTCTCTCCCACTTGGCTTGGACACTTGGGGGAGCGGCGGAGTGCATCAAACAGGTCGAAGGAGTAAATCGCTATGGCAACCAACGGCGATCTAAATCGAAAACTGCGGATGGCCCTGATCGGCGGCGGCCAGGGAGCTTTCATCGGACGCGTGCATGCCACGGCAGCTGTGCTGGATAATCGGGCGTCCCTGGTGGCCGGAGCACTTTCTTCCGATCCAGAACGAGCTCGTGCATCGGCGCCGGATTACGATATCCCTGCCGAGCGGGCCTACGGATCGTACAGCGAGCTGATTGAGGGAGAGCTGGCGCTGCCCGAGGATCAGCGCATCGACTTTGTCTCGGTCGCCACCCCCAACCATACTCATTTCGAGATCGCCAAGGCGGCAGTCACGGCGGGCTTCAATGTGATGTGTGACAAGCCGATGACATTTGACCTGGAACAGGCCGAGCAACTCGCCAGCCTGGTGGATGAGTCGGGCGTCGTGTTTGGACTGACTCACAACTACACTGGCTATCCGCTGGTTCGCCAGGTGCGACAGATGATCCAGCAGGGAGAGCTGGGTGAAATCCAGGCTGTGCGAACCTCCTATATCCAGGGCTGGCTGCGGACCCGGCTGGAAGATGATGAACAGAAACAGGCAGCCTGGCGAACAGATCCGGCACGCAGCGGGGCTGCCGGCTGCTTCGGAGATATCGCCACTCACGCCTACAACCTCGCTCGCTATATGACCGGCCTGCTGCCTGACTCAGTCAGCTGTACTCTCAAGACCTTTGAGCAGGGACGGCAACTGGATGATTACGGGACAGCCGTGATTCAATTCGAAAATGGAGCACTCGGTACAGTCACCGCGTCGCAAATCAGCCATGGCCGTGAGAACGACCTGTCCATCGAGATTGACGGAACCAAGGGTGCTCTCAGCTGGCGGCAGGAGGACCCCAACTCGATGATCGTCCGCCGTAACGGCAGCCCCCACCAGCTTTACACACGCGATCCCAATGCCCCCTTCATGAACGAGTCGGGTGCGGCGGCCTGTCGCTTGCCGAGCGGTCACCCCGAGGCCTTCTTCGAGGCCTTTGGCAATGTCTATCGATCGGCCTACGATGCCATGGTGCAACGTGCCCTGGGGCAGGACTTTGCCATGGTCGATACGGTCTATCCCAACGTGCATGACGGTGTCGAAGGGATGTACTTTATCCAGCAGTGTGTGGCGAGTAGCGGGCAGGATGCCAGCTGGTTGCCATTGCGTCACCAGAGTGCACGGGTCTGATCGAGTAGCTACTTACTTGCCACCGGCTCGCAACTCGGCAGCACGTTTCAGCAGCTGTAGACGCAGCTCGCCTTCGCAGCGATTGGCTGCCTGGCGGTAATAGATGGCGGCCACGGTCTTTTGGCCAGCCAACTCGGCCTGCTGGCCTTCGATGATCAACTCGTAAGCCTTGGCGAGCGTCTGCTGGTCCTCAAGTTTCAGTTGCTGGCGAATGGCTGTCAGGCTGTCGCCTCCCTTTTCAGTGCTGCTGGCTGAGCCGGCTGCAGGCTTGGGCGTGCTGCTCGGTCCCAGCACCAGGTCCGGCTCCTGGCTGGGGGCCGCTGCCGCTGGCTGAGGATCCGTTTCTTCCAAGTCGTCGCCAGTAAGTTGCTGCAGTCGCTCGCTGCGATTGAGGTAATTCGTATTCGGTTGAACCTGCTGCGGCTGTCTGAAATCAGCTCGCATCGGGATCACCGGCTCGACACGCCAGCCCTGACCCACCACCGGAACCCAACCGGTCACGAAGGGCCGCAGGGATCCGCTAAAGATGGAACCTCCATAACCATTGGGCACAGTCACGCTGGGAGCGACCATCGTCATGCTGCGCGTGTTTCCCTGCGCCAGTGCCATGTTAAAGTTGAAGCGGGAATTCCCTTTTCTCCAGCCGAAGCCAAAAGTGGCGTCATTGCCACCCCAGCCACCGAACGGCGGCGGTGCGGCATTCAGGCCGGGCCAGCTAAAGAACATGTTGCCCCGCCGCCCTTGCCAGCTGTAATTCCAGCCGATCCCAATCCGCTCATAATAGCTATCGCGGATATTCTGTAACGGCGTCGTGATCACGACCTGCTGGGCGGCAGCACTCGAGGGATAGCTGGCGGCAGCAACCAGCAGCGCAGCGGCAAACAGCACGCTGGTCAGCCAGCTTCCACATTCAGGCCTGTTTGATTCTCTGTTCATCGCGCCAGCCTTCTCTGCTCGCCTTGTCTGCTGAGGATGGTCCGCGTTGCGGAACCGGAATCCCGATCTACCAGACTCATTCTAGGGGCCCTCGCTGAGCCGGGTCAAACCAGCTTTGTGCCCTGCTGGCGAAAAGTGACAGGTTTTCCGATTGCTGGCCCAGCTTGAAAAAAACCGCCTTGATCGGGTGTATAATCGGTTGATTCTGGTGACATATTTATTGGAGTTCCTGGTATGACATCCCCGCTCATTTCCTTCGCAACTCGTCGGCTACTGCTTGTCTCACTGCTGGTCGTCACGATCACCGAGCGGCTGCCGGCTGAAGTTGAAGCACCCCAGCTTCTTCCAGCCTCGATTCTGGCGTACGCCGAGATCACAAATCCAGCGGAGTTGGTCAAGACGATCGAAGAACACCAGGTCACTGAACAGCTTCTGGAGTTGGACCAGTATCAGGATTTCTTCCAGTCGGGACCCTACAAGACGTTCCAGTTAGTGCTGGGAGTGATTGAAGGCGAGCTGGGCAAATCCTGGCAGGAAACTCTGGCAGACACGACAGAGGGCGGTCTGAGTTTCGCTTTTGATCCGCTTACCAACGCGGGAGCAGTCCTGGCGCGGGCCAAGGACCAGGAATCGCTGGAGAAGCTCCGCGACAGCTTCCTCAAGCTGGCGTCGGGCAGCGGCGACGACACGTCGACGATCCAGCAGGGCGACTATCGCGGCGTAATGGCCTACAGCATCAACCGCCAGGCCAACTTTGCAATTCATGATGGCTGGTTGCTGATTGTGACTGAACCCGAGATGGGAATGGCAATCATTGACCGTCTGCTGGACGGTGACAAAGGCGAGCACAAGACGCTTGCCGGCACAGCAGCATTTCAGCAGGCCGTGGGGACGCGAGCCGAAGGAGAGTCGGCCTGGGCGTACCTCTCCCTCGATGTGCTCCGTAACCAGGGCGTGCTGGCTGGCCTGACAGAGGCGTCGCGTCAGAACATGCTGGTGGAACTGCTGATCGGAGGCCTGATCCCGGCGCTCGAAAAAGCTCCCTACCTGATTTTCTCCAGCCAGCTGAGTGCGGAGCGAATCGGCATGGCTTTCTCCCTGCCGGCTGACGATACGTCGTTGACCGAGGATCGTGAGTTCTTCTTTGGCCCTGGCGGTAAGGGCGTGGGACCCGAGGTGCCTGCCGTGGAGGGGACAATCTTAACGCTCAGTACTTATCGCGATATGGCCCAGGTCTGGCTGCGGGCTCCCGATCTATTTTCCGATCAAGTCAATGAGGGTATTGCCGCGGCAGACAGCACTCTCTCAACATTCTTTGCCGGCCGCGATTTTGGCGAGGACATCCTGGCTGCCCTCGAACCAGGGCTTCAACTGCTGGTGGTCCAGCAGCAATTCGACGAGACCAAGCCGGTACCGAAGATCAAGTTGCCGTCGTTTGCCATCATCGCCCAGTTGCGGGATGCAGAACGGATGACTCCCGAGTTGAAGCGGATCTTCTACAGCCTGATTGGCTTCTTTAACGTCGTCGGGGCGATGGAAGGCCAGCCGCAGATGGACCTTGAGCTGGACAAGCTGGCTGCAGGGGATCTGATCAGTGCGCGTTTCCTGCCGGAGCCAAACCAGCAACCCGGCCAGGTCAAGATCCAGTACAACTTCAGCCCGACGGTCGCCTTTCGTGACGAGATGTTCGTGCTATCGAGTACCAAGGACCTGGCGCAGAAGTTATTGGAAGCCAGCGGGGAATCGGAGAATCCCGGCGACGCAGCTGCGAACATGGCTGTCCGGCTGAAATTGTCGGCAGTGCAGCAGGCGCTGGAGGATAACCGGCAACAGCTGGTAGTCCAGAACATGCTCAGCGACGGCGCGACTCGTGAGGAAGCGGAGGCGCAGATCGGGATTCTGCTCAAGTTGATTGGCCTGGCAGACGAAGTCAAACTGAACCTCACACGCGATGATGGGCAGATCAAGCTGGACTTCGAGGTTTCCTACTAGGCAGCCTGTTGTGGTTGCGGGAAGAGCGAGAGCTGGATGGATATCGGACGACTGGATCCCGATTGGGCCTGGGCTGCTTACCAGCCTTCGGCCGACGTACCCTGGGATCGTCGTGCGGCCGCCCATCTCTATCGCCGAGCGGGATTTGCCGCCACGCCAGCCCAGCTGAATGCCGCCATCAAGCTGGACCCGCTGCAGCTGATCCGCCAGCTTGTCAACGGTCGCAGTGAGGATCAGGACTTCCTGCAATTAATGCAGGCCATGGTCGACTCGATGATTGCCACCGGCAATGCAGGTAACCTGGCGCCGGCCTGGCTTTACAGAATGGCCGAGACGGAAGACCAGGTGCGCGAGAAGGTCACGCTTTTCTGGCACGGACATTTTGCTACCGGCGCGGAGAAGGTCGAGGACCCTGTCTTGATGCAGGCCCAGAACGATATGTTGCGGTCGCACGCACTGGGAAGTTTCCGATCGATGGTCCAGGGAATTTCCCGCGACGCAGCGATGCTGGTCTATCTCGATTCGGTCAGCAACAGAAAAACCCATCCCAACGAGAATTATGCACGGGAGTTGATGGAGTTGTTTTGTCTTGGTGAGGGTCAGTACACCGAAACGGATATCCGCGAACTGGCACGCTGCTTCACAGGCTGGGAAATCAAGAATCGACAGTTTCGCTTCAATCGCTACCAGCACGATTTTGGCAGCAAGACGATACTCGGGGCGACAGAGGAATTCAGTGGCGAGCAGGCGATTGACCTGGTCCTGTCGCAGCCGGCGGCAGCGGAGTTCCTGGTGACAAAAATGGTCCGCTTCTTCCTGTTTGACGAACCGCGGGCGCCGCGACCTTTGATCGAGCCGCTCATCAAGCAGCTGCGAGATGACGATTTTCAGCTGGCCGGTACGATTGAGCGGATGCTCTCCAGCAACATCTTCTTTAGTCCCCTGGCCCGGGCACGCAAGATTCGTTCGCCGGTGGAGCTGGTCGTCGGCTTGCTCCGCTGCCTTGAAATCAGTACCGACATGAATGCCCTGGCGGAGGACATCCGCGATATTGGCCAGGGTCTTTACTATCCCCCGAATGTGAAGGGTTGGGATGGCGGCCGCAGCTGGATCAATTCGTCCACCCTGCTGGGCCGCGCCAACCTGGTCTTTCGACTGCTGGAAAACGAGAAGACCCGTTTTGCCACGCAATCGCTTCAGCAGCACCTGCAGGATATGGGTGTGGACAAGCTTGAGTCGGCCGCAGAGTGGCTGGCGGAACACCTGCTGGCGGTCCCCTTGTCAGAGCAACGCAGAGCGGCCTTGATCGAAACGGCTTCTGCCAGCAAGGGACCTCGGCTGGAGCGGTTATTGCATAGCATGACGGCGCTGCCCGAATTTCAACTATCCTGAGTGAGCAGACAATTTCCTGGGGAAGACCATGAACAAGAACCGTCGCGATTTCCTCGTGCAGGGTCTGGCCACCACATCGCTGGTCTCTTTCGGAGCAGCCGCGCCGAATTTTCTGCAACAAGCTGCTCTGGCAGCAGAGGATGGCAAGACCCAGCGGGTGCTGCTGGTGGTCCAGTTGAGCGGCGGCAACGACGGGTTGAATACTGTCGTACCGTACAAGCAGCCGATCTATCGGCAGGCGCGTCCCACGCTGGCAGTCCCTGCCGCGGACGTGCTTTCCATCAGCGACGAACTTGGGTTGCATCCAGCGCTCGGCGGGTTAAATGACTTGCTCGACGACAACCAGCTGGCGATCATCCAGGGAGTTGGTTATCCCAATCCAAACCGCTCGCATTTTGAGTCGATGGACATCTGGCACAGCTGCCAGCGGAAGACGGAAGTCCGCGAACAGGGCTGGCTCGGTCGCTATCTGGAAGCCTCGCTGCCGGCCGCCGAAGGGGCCATGCCGGGACTGCATCTGGGCAGGGAAAAGCAACCGCTGGCACTCAGGTCACGCAGAGTCCAGGTCCCCTCGGTCCAGTCGCTGGACCAGTTCCGGCTGTTGACCGGTGGCCAGGATTCATCCGGGAAATCGCTGGAGTCGTTGGCCAGTCGCAAACCGGAGTCGAGAGATGACCTGCTGGACTTTGTCGCTGACAGTACCAGGTCGGCGGTGGCAGCGAGTCGCCAGCTGGCCGAGGCGGCGCGGGGTAAAGCGAGTGGAGTGACTTATCCGGAAACGGCCCTGGCTTCCAAGCTGCAAGTAGTAGCCAGCCTGATCGACTCACCACTCATGACCCGTATCTTCTATGTCACGCTGGACGGTTTTGACACCCATGCCCGTCAGCAGGGAGCACATGCGTCGCTGCTTGGCCAGCTCAACGGAGCTATGGCGGCGTTTGCCAGCGATCTTCGTGCCCGCGACCAGGCTGACCGAGTGCTGACGCTTTGTTTCAGTGAGTTCGGGCGCCGGCTGAAGGAAAATGCCAGCGAAGGGACCGATCACGGTGCCGCCGCTCCACTCCTGCTGATCGGTCCGGCCGTCCGAGCTGGCTTGCATGGCGAGCTTCCCAGCCTCGAGGACCTCGACCAGGGCGATCTGAAATACCACACTGATTTCCGTTCGGTTTACTCGACCGTGCTGGAGAACTGGCTACAATCCAAAAGCCGTCCCGTGTTAGGAGCGGATTTCCAACCGCTTCCCCTACTCGATGTTTGACGGGATCTGTTTCCAATTCTGACTTTCCTTGATTGATTCCCAGGAGTTAAGCACGATGAAATCGCGTACAGTCTGGATCCTGTTAGTTCTGTTAATGATGGCGCCGATCACGATGACGGCGGAAGACAAGAAGAAGAATGGCAAGGACGGCTGGGTTACCATTTTTGATGGCAAGACATTCAAGGGCTGGAAGGCGAGTGAAAATGCGGACTCGTGGAAGATCGAGGACGGGGCATTTGTCTGCCACGGACCACGCAGCCACCTGTTCTACATGGGAGACAAGGAACCGTTCGTGAACTTTGAGTTCAAATCAGAGGTCATGACAACTCCGGGAAGTAACGCCGGCATCTATTTTCATACTCGCTACCAGCAGGACGGCTGGCCCAAGCAGGGCTTTGAGGCCCAGGTCAATATCACGCATGGTGATCCCAAAAAGACGGGCAGCCTGTACGGGTTGGTCGACGTGGCGGATCCGCCGGCCAAGGACAACGAGTGGTGGGTCCAGCACATCACCGTCAAGGGCAAGCGAATTATCATCCGGATCAATGACACGGTGGTCGTTGATTACACCGAGCCGAAGGATGCCAAGCCGTCCACCGCTGACTTTTCCCGGCTGCTGGGCAAGGGAACGTTTGCCTTCCAGGCGCACGATCCCAAGAGCAAGGTTTATTTCCGCAACGTGCAGGTCAAGCGACTGCCGTAACCGGGCTGAACTCGGTGCTCAGGCACACAGCTGCTTGATTAAGCCGTTGTGCTGGTCGGGCTGTCATAACCTTCCCTGAATCAATCCTCGAATCCACCACGAGTTGGAGTTGTCATGAATATGTCATTCAGTCGTCGACGTTTTATCGCCCTTGGTGCAGCTGCAGCTGCGGGCGCCACTTTGATGGACATTCCCCAGGTGCTGGGCGAGGAGGATCCCTATGGTGGGTTCCCGATTGGCGTCCAGAGTTACTCGTTACGTAACTTCAATGCACTCGAGGCAATTCGCCACATCCAGGGGATGGGGCTGCACCACGTGGAGTTTTTTGGTCGCCACTTTCCGCTGAATTCCACCGCTGAACAGATCAAGCAGCGGCTGGATCTGCTGGAGAAGGCAGAGATTTCGATCAGTGCCCATGGCGTGAACAGCTTCACAGCCAACCACGAGGCCAACAAGGCGGTCTTTGCCTTTGCCAAGCGTGCCGGCTTTAACTGTATCACGGCCAATCCTCAACCCGATTCGTTTGACAGTCTGGACAAGCTGTGTGCCGAGTACAAGATCCGGATTGCCATCCACAACCATGGCCCCGATGCGATTTACGACAAGATCTCTGATGTCACAAATGCTGTGAAGGGTCGTCATCCGCTGGTTGGAGCCTGTGTCGATACGGGCCACTTTATTCGCAGCAAGGAAGATCCGGTCAAGGCGGTTGTTGAGTTGGGCAAGCGGGTTTTTGCCCTGCACGTCAAGGATGAGGCAAAACAGGAAAAGCGATCTCACAATGTTGTGATCGGATCGGGGCATCTGGACGTGCCCGGCCTGTTCCAGGCTCTCGTCAAGATTGACTTCCCGGCGGACGGATCTATCTCTCTGGAGTATGAAGCCAACCCCGAGAACCCGATTGACGATATGAAGCAGTGCCTGGTCGTGGCCCGCGAGGCGATTGCCAAGGTCAAGAAGGGCTAGGGTCTGCAGGGTCTCGTCCGGACGCTGCTGGTCCCAGTTGCTTGTGGCCCGCTCTGCCTATCACGGTGGTCGATTATCGAATGCTTGCAAAACGCGTGATTCCCTGCCTGGATGTTGACCAGGGCCGAGTTGTCAAGGGAACCAACTTTCTCGAACTACGTGATGCCGGTGACCCGGTCGAGGTTGCTGCTCGCTACGAGAAGGAAGGAGCGGACGAGCTGGTGCTATTGGATATCACCGCCAGCCACGAGGGCCGGGATATCATGATCGACGTCGTGCGGCGGACTGCAGAACAGGTCTTCATGCCGCTTACCGTGGGAGGCGGTATTCGCACGCTCGATGATATTCGCGAGATGCTGAGGGCGGGATCTGACAAGGTGTCGATCAACTCGGCCGCCTGCAAGGACCCGGAATTTGTGCGCCAAGCGGCACGACGTTTCGGCAGCCAGTGTATTGTCGTGAATATTGACCCCAAGCGGGTCTACCGGCCGGGTGCTGATGGCAGCGACGAGGAATTCTGGGAAGTCCACATTCATGGTGGCCGTATTTCGACCGGATTGCAGGCGGTAGACTGGGCCCAGCAGGTGGAACAGTTAGGCGCAGGGGAAATTGTGTTAACCAGTATGGATTGTGACGGCACCAAGGATGGCTACGATATCCCGATAACCCGCGCCGTCAACGAAAAGGTGACAATTCCGGTAGTTGCCAGTGGTGGAGCGGGTTGCCCTGACCACCTTGCCGATGCAATATTGGAAGGGAAGGCGGATGCCGCCCTGGCAGCCAGTATTTTTCACTTCGGCGAGTATACTATTCGGGAAACCAAGCAGATCATGCGATCGCGGGGCGTAGCGGTCCGTAT
>CAUZOB010000177.1:0-10735 GCA_963581185.1 Planctomycetota bacterium
GCAGAATCAGCTGTTCATTTTTGAAGAGAAGCCGCTCAAGTCAATCCTCAACACGCTGGAATTCGAGATTGTCGGATTTGATGACCGCGAGGGACCGTACACGATTGAAGTCGTAGACAACCCGGCCGTTATCGATACCAGGCTCTCCTACCAGCGGCCCGTCTATACCGGGCTGCCGGCGGTCGATCAACAGCCCTGGGTCAAGGGAGCCTCCGTGCCCTTTGGAACCAAGCTGGCGGTTCAGTTCCAGACCAACAAGCCGCTGCGCGAGGCGCTTATTGAAAATCTGATTAACGACGAGCAGTCGATGATTTATTACGGACAACTGGCACTGGCTGGCGGTGACAAGACTCTGCCCGTCTCGATCACCGTGCTGACAAGCCGGGAGGATCCTGCCAGCCGGCCCTCTTCCGAGTCAGTCCAGTTGGCCCTGCCGGGCGATTCAGCCGTGGCTGACTGGAAACTGGTGGATAACAAGCTTCACGTCGCCGCCGCTTCCAGTGGGACCTTCACCCCTCAGGCTCTGCCGTGCCCGGCACGTTATCTTGACGCCAATGACAAATGGGTCGATTGCATCGTCGGCCAGGTCGATGAGTTTGGGCAGGGTTTCACCTTGTATGTTGACCAGATGTTCAACGAACTGAGCCTCGATATTTCGCTGATCGACAGCGATGGGTTACCCAGTGAACGTCCTCATCGAGTAACAATTGGTGCCAGCCTCGACCAGGATCCCACCGTGGATATTGTGCTCAGGGGTATCGGAACCTCGGTCACACCCGACGTGGTGATCCCCGTGGAAGGGAAAGTCAGTGACGACTATGGTGTCGACCTGAACTGGTTCGACCTGCTGCTCGATGAAAAGGACCCCTTCGAGTTTCCTTTTCAACTGGTCGACGGTGAGAAAATCGATAGCCGACTCGACTTACGTGAGCAACGCAACAAGAACACCGAGCTGGAACTTAATCCGGGCGACCGCATGACGCTGACGGTGCGATCCAGTGATTTTTTCAACCTGGACGGCTCACCCAATGTGGGCAGCAGCAGCCAGTATACGCTGGACGTTGTCACGCCCGATCAACTTCTCTCCGTACTGGAGCGGCGTGAACTGGCCCTCCGCCAGCGCTTTGAACTGATCTTCGATGAAATGATCGCGCTGCGGGATTCGCTCGACCGGGTCGCCAAGGATGCCAACGGTGGCACCAACAGCGAGGCAGGACGTGAGCCGGAAGATGTCGAGCCGGAAGATGAAGATAGCCAACTCACACCGGAAGAAATCACCCAGCGGGCACGGACACTGCGGCTGCTGCGAGCCCAGCGGGCTCAGGTGCAGGCGCGAAAATCAGCACAGGAAACGCTCGGCGTCGCGCTGGCTTTTGAGGATATCCGGGCTGAGCTGATCAACAACCGAGTGGATACGGAAAATCGCAAGAATCGACTTCAACAGGAGATTTCTGAGCCCCTGCAGTCGATCGCAAATGACGGTTTCCCGGAACTCAATGATACCCTCGTTGAACTCGAAAAACTGATCGTCGAACAACAGTCCGATGGGCAGCTCGCTACTTTGGCTCTCGAGCAGACAGATCAGCTGCTGGCTCAGATGCAGCTGGTACTCGATAAAATGCTCGAACTCGAGACCTACAACGAACTTATCGACCTGGTTCGAGCGTTGATTGCTGAGCAGCAGGCGGTCAACGAAAAGACCCGAAAAGAACAGAAGAAACGCGCTCTTGATCTGCTAGAATAATGTCGAACTAGCAGAATAGCAGGGACCGCCGAGCAGGGGAACTTTTCTGCTCTCGCCGACGTCCTAAAAGAGGCTCCTAACTCACTGCCATAGAAGGACTTTGATCCCAGGACAGCTCGATGAAAACTCTCTCCAGATCAATGCCTGCCACCCTCCTTCTTGGTTTTGCCTTTAGCCTGGTCTGTGCCTCAAATGCATGGAGCCAGGAAGCCCAACCGGCCACGGCCGATGCGGATAAAAAGCAGGCTGAAAATGCACCGACGGAATTGGACGAGATTGCCCTTGAGCAGGGTCAGCTGGCGGACAAGTACCGGCGACTGGAAGAGCTGATTTTCAAAATGGCCGACTTCGAGGCCGCTGCCAATCCGCGCCGCAGCGCGCTGTTGCGACAAGCCTACAAGCAATCCAAGGATCGCCTGACCGCTTCGCAACTGGCAACGATTTCTCGCCTCTTGAACCAACAGCAGTTCAAACGCGCACTGGATGGGCAGGACGCCGTCCAGAAGGACCTCGCAGAACTCCTCCAGCTGCTCTTGACCGAGGCCCAGACTGACAGGAACAAGACCGACCAGGCACGATACCGTGAGTACATCCGGCAGGTCGAACGGTTGCTACGACAGCAACGAACCTTGCAGGGACAAAACGAAGGTGGTGCCGACCCCAAACGACTCGCTCCCGACCAGGGCAAAGTTGCCAAGAGTACCGGCGATCTGGCTGACCAGATCCGTGAAAACGAAGAAGGGGGCGCCAGTGGCGAACCCGGCGAAGGCGAACCCGGCGAAGGCGAACCCGGCGAAGGCAAGCCCGGCGAAGGCAAGCCCGGTGAAGGCAAGCCCGGCGAAGGCGAACCCGGCGAAGGCGAACCCGGCGAAGGCGAACCCGGCGAAGGCGAACCCGGCGAAGGCGAACCCGGTGAAGGCGAACCCGGTGAAGGCAAGCCCGGTGAAGGCAAGCCCGGTGAAGGCAAGCCCGGCGAAGGCAAGCCCGGTGAAGGCAAGCCCGGTGAAGGCGAGCCCGGCGAAGGCCAGGGCGGTGAGAGCCAGGGCGAACAACAACAAGATGACGGCAATTCGGCTCGCAAGCGGTTAGAGGAAGCCGAGCAGAAGATGAAAGACGCACAGCAGGCACTGGAAGACGCTCGTCGCGACGACGCATTGGAAGCCCAGGAAGAAGCCAAGCAAAAGCTTGTGGAAGCCAAGGCGCAACTCGAAGAAATCCTGCGACAGCTTCGCGAGGAAGAGCTTGAGCGGATGCTGGCTCTGCTGGAGGGTCGATTCCGCCGCATGCTGGAAATGGAGATCAAAGTCTACGAAGGGACTTTGCGGATCTCACAGATTGCCAAGGATGACCGTGGTCGCGAGTCCGAAATTGAAGCTGGGAAACTGAGTTCCCAACAGCGACGGATCGTATTGGAAGCGGACAAGGTCCTCAACCTGTTGCGAGAAGAAGGATCTTCCGTGGCCTTCCCTGAGACGGTTGACCAGATGCGTGAAGATATGGAACAGGTTGGTCATCGACTTGGTCAAACCAAAGTGGATCGCCTGACGCAGAGTATTGAAGAGGACATCATTCAGACTCTGGAAGAGCTGATCGAAGCCTTGCAGAAGGCGCAGCAGGAATTGGAAGAACAGCAACAGCAACAGCAGGAACAGCAACAGCAGCAACAACAGGATCAGCCGCTGGTTGATGAATTGGCTGAGCTGAAGATGATTCGTTCGCTGCAGATGAGAGTCAACGGGCGAACCAAGCGGTATGCTCGACTGTTGGATGACATCGACGACCTGAAGGGCCAAGCCTCAGATACTGATCTGTTACAGGCACTTCAACGGCTGTCAGATCGGGAACAGCGAATTTATCGCATTACTCGTGAAATCGTGCTTGGCCGCAACAAGTAAACCCTCAAACCTTCGAGAAGTTATTCCATGCACCGAATCAGAAAATCGACTGGTTGGATCGCGACTGCAGTGGGAACTGTCGTTGTGCTGTTGACGAGCGTCAGCTGGGCTGATGACGGTTTTGACAAGCGGGCCAGCTGGACGGTATTAACGCAACAGCAGGTCCGTGAGCAGCTGGACAAGTGGCTGACGGGCTTCGAGCTGGATGAATTAACAGCTGCCAAGATTGACGCGATCTGGTCAGCGGGGGCTGCGGAGACTGACGGGGCAGCGGTCCTGGAGCGACTGTTGACATCGATCGCGATGGTCGATCCCGAGGTCAAGGAGCTTGTTCAATTCTGTGACGAGGACAGTGCCCTGCCACGGGCATTTACATTCCTCAGTGAGAGCGACAAGTCGGACTGGCTTGTCCACAACTCCCGGCTGTACTACGGACGCTGGCTAGCCCAGCGTCGCTTCTACGACGAGTCGCAGCAGTTGTTGGAAGGACTGGCAGTCGAGTCAGTAGCGGATCCAGCCTCGCTGTTGTTTTACCAGGGTGCGGCCTACCACCGATTACTGGACAAGGAGAAGTGTCTACCGATGCTGAGCAGGCTGCTGGAGCAATCCGACGCCATTCCACGTCGTTACTCGACACTGGCCAAGCTGATGAAATCCGACCTGGAGCCGCTCAAGCAGGACTCACTGGATGAAATTGCTCGGATGATGGAGAACATCACCCGGCGTCTTGGTTTTGGCCGAGCTGGCACGCGTGTCCGCAAGGAAGAAGACGACGTGATTGCCAAGTTGGACAAGATGATCGAGGAGCTTGAGCAGCAACAGCAGCAGTCGGGCGGCGGCACTGGGCCGGGATCCCTGCAGCCCAGCAGCCCGGCGCAGGACAGCAATCCCCTGGGCGGTTCTGGTCCTGGAAACGTGGATCAACGCGCCACCGGCAATGCATCTGGATGGGGCAACCTGCCACCGAAGCAGCGACAAGAGGCGTTGCAGCAGATTAGTCAGGAGCTGCCGGCGCACTTTCGCGAGGTCATTGAAGAGTATTTCCGCAAGTTGGCCCGCGAGGGTGGCAACTAGGAGTGGAGCTGTCTTGATTGCCAAGATCGTCGTCACTGACGACCAGTTTCACAAGAACAACTGACGCCCCTCTTTCGACAGGCTTGATCTCGATGTGGAATTTGCTAGTCCTTTGCACGGCACTATTTCTCGCGCCGCCCGCAGTGAGCGTGAAGACGCTCGACGGCAGCACACACGAGGGTCAGCTGGAAGCTCTTGAGGCAGACCACCTCGTGCTGGTAACTGCAGATGGCAGGCAGCAGCTTCCCTATCGTCAGCTACTGACGGTCAAGCAGACCAAGCCCCCGGCAGCGGTACCTGATGCAGCCAGCGTCTGGATTGAGTTGGTTGGCGGTTCGCGGCTGGAAGCAACAGCTCTGACGATCAGCGAGGGCAAGGCGAACATCAGCTTGCGAGACGGTCGGCAGATTTCGCTGGCCAGCGAAGAGATTCTGCAGGGCCGGATCATTGAGTTGGAAGGCGACACGCTGACCGATTTTCAGGAGATCACCGCTGAAGAAGCCGAGGGAGACCTGCTGGTCATTCGACGGCCCTCCGGAGCACTGGACCAGCTGGAGGGAATCATCCACTCGCTTGACAAGGATGTCCTGGTCTTTGAGTTCGACAATGAGAAGCTACCCGTGGGCCGCGAGAAGGTCGCTGGTTTTCGGTTTTTCCAGTCGGACGCGCAGCAATTATCCAAGCCGATGTGCCTTGTCCAGACGACAGATGGCTGTCTGCTGGTGGCAGGCCAGTTGGCACTTGCAGAGGACACGCTGTCTGTCACAACAGTTGCCGGCAGCACGCTGGAGATACCACTGGAGCAGCTTGGCACGCTGGACTTTTCCTCGGGCAACCTGGTTTACCTGAGTGACCTGACGATGGAATCGAGCAACTGGAGGCCGTACCTGTCGGCGGGTGCAGTGAGTGAGACATTGAAGCGGCTCTACCGGCCGCGCCGCGACACCACACTGACTGGCAAACCGCTGGTGCTGGCTAACCAGGAGTTTGCCCGTGGCCTGGCGATCCACAGCCGCACGGAAATCAACTATCGACTGACCGACGATTATCGAACCTTTCAGGCCCTGGTAGGCATCGATCCGGCGATGGGGGAGAATGGCCATGTTGAGCTGGTCATCCTGGCTGATGGCAAGCAATTGTATCGACAGGCCATCAGTGGCAAGGACGATGCCCGCTCGATTGAGCTGGACCTGACTGGTGTCAAACGACTGACCATTCTGGTTGACTTCGGTGAGCAACTGGATATCGGCGACCACTTGCTACTCTGTAACGCGAGGCTGACCAAGTAGCGGCTGGCTGTTTCCCCTGTTACGTGAGACTTACTCGATGAAGACCTTTTCACTGTTTGCCATCTGCACGGCACTGTTGATCAGCTCGGCCCCGCTGCCTTGTCACGGCCAGGAGCTTCCGGGCGAAGTGGTCAAGGCAGAGGCTGCTCGGATTGCGGCCATCGCTCGTGCCAAGGCAAGTGCGGTCTGCGTTTTTGCCAACGGCGGTCGTGGCGGCGGCAGTGGAGTTGTGATTACAGCTGACGGCTACGCGCTGACGAACTTTCATGTCGTCAAGCCGGCTGGGAGTGCGATGAAGTGTTCGATGGCAGACGATCGGCTCTACGATGCTGTCGTGGTCGGGATTGATCCGGTAGGCGACGTGGCCTTGATCAAGTTACTGGGGCGGGACGATTTTCCCGCAGCCACGCTGGCCGATAGTGATTCGGTACAGGTCGGCAACTGGTGCTTTGCGATTGGCAACCCATTCCTGCTGGCAACTGACTTTCAACCAACGGTCACATACGGCGTGGTGTCGGGTGTCCACCGCTACCAGTATCCAGCTGGCACTTTGCTCGAATACGCGGACTGCATCCAGACAGATGCTTCGATCAATCCGGGTAATTCCGGCGGCCCCTTGTTCAATGCCGAGGGCGATTTGATTGGGATCAACGGTCGCGGTTCCTTCGAGAAACGTGGCCGAGTTAACGTGGGCGTCGGATATGCCATCTCGATCAACCAGATCAAGCACTTCATGGGCTTCCTCAAGAGTGGCCGGATTGTCGACCACGCCACGCTGGGAGCGACCGTCACAACCGATGAGAACGGCAATGTGGTGGTCAGTAACATCCTTGAGTCCTCCGACGCTTATCGCCGAGGTCTGCGTTACGGCGACCAGGTGGTATTTTTCGGTGGGCGGCGGATCACCACGGTCAATGGCTTCAAAAACGTGCTCGGCATTTACCCGCGCGGCTGGCGAGTGCCGCTGTCGTTCATCCGCGAGGGCCAGCAGACAAAGATCCATGTCCGGCTGGCTGGCGTCCATTCGCCGGAGGAGCTGGTCTCCAAGATCCAACGGGCGCCGATGCAGGAGCCCAAGCCGGAGGGCGACCCACCCAAACCGCCGCAGCCCAAGCCAGCCGAGCTGCCGAGCCAGTCAGCCGAGGTGGCCAAGTGGCTGGAGATGAAATCTGGCTTTGCCAACTTCTACTTCAATCGCTCAAATCGCGACCGCACCTGGTCTCACTTCAGTAGCCAGACGGACTGTTCAAGCCGCAGCGGCCCCTGGAAGATCTTTGGTGAAATCGATCAGCTCGGTGACCTGGAGATAAACCTCAACGACGAACAGGTGCTGGCTAACCTGCCGCAGGGTAATTCAATTCTCAATCTCAAGGCCGACCTGGATGCCCAGCTGGCTCCCCGCGGAAGCGGTGGTCTGCTGGTCGCCTTGCACCTCTGGCGTCACATGCTGGTCAATGGACCAACCAAGTTCGGCGATCTGTATTACCTCGGCACGTTGCCTGTGCTGGCTGCCGACAACGAGTACCTGCCGGGCGTATACGACACGCTGGTTGGAACGAATGGCCCGATCGAAATGCGGTTCATGTTTTCCCAGGCCAATGGCCAGCTGGTCTCTGTTGAGATGTACCCTCTGCTGGGATCCGACCCCTGCGAAATTCAGTTCAGCGATTACCGACCGGCTGGGGATCAGATGATGCCTCACACACTCCAGGTTCGCCATGGCGACCGAATCTACGGCACGATTCGAGTCAAGAGCTACGAGCTCGCCAGTCAACCCGCACCCTGAACCAGGACCCCCTTATGCCGACTCGATGTCAAACCATCGGACAACTGTTCTCGCTCAGCCGCTCGCTGCTTGTTGCTGGCTGCCTGGTGATCCTTGGCAGTCTTGTGCAGCCAGTTCAGGCTCAGAAGCTTTCCCAGGTCGTGCTGGGAGTGCAACCGAAGATGGTCAAGGTTTATGGTGCTGGCGGACTGCAAGGACTGGAGTCCTATCAGAGTGGCTTCCTGGTCTCCGCCGAAGGTCATGTGCTGACAGTCTGGAGCTATGTGCTGGATACCGATCTGGTTACCACCGTGCTGGATGATGGTCGGCGATTCCAGGCGACCCTGGTTGGCGCCGATCCTCGCCTCGAAATAGCGGTACTGAAGATTGACACCGAGGGCCTGGCCTTCTTTGATCGTGAGGCCGCGGTGGAGTTACGGAGCGGTTCCCGCGTGCTGGCTTTCAGTAACCTGTATGGCATCGCCAGCGGCGATGAGCCTGCCAGCCTGTTACATGGCGTGGTGGCAGCCCGCACAACGCTGGCTGCCCGGCGAGGGGCTTTTCAGACTCCCTACAAGGGCCCGGTCTATATCCTCGACGCGATCACCAACAACCCTGGAGCTCCCGGTGGTGTGCTGACCAACCAGCAGGGCCAGCTGGCTGGCCTGCTTGGCAAGGAGTTGCGGGACTCACGTACCAACACCTGGCTCAATTTTGCCATCCCGATGTCGGAGCTGAATTCTTCCATCGACGACATTATTGCCGGCAAGACACGACCTCGCAGCGAGGATCCGGATGCCCAGCGACCAGATCAACCTCATTCCCTGGCTCGGCTGGGACTGGTCATGGTGCCGGAATTACTGAGTAAGACTCCTCCCTTCGTGGACGCGATACGCCGTGGCTCCGTTGCTGAAAAGGCGGGACTGCGAGCGGACGACCTGGTGCTGTTCGTTGCTGACCGGCTGATCCCGTCGTGCCAGGCCTTGCGGCAGGAACTTGGCTTCATTGACCGGATTGATGAAGTTCGGCTGGTGGTCCAGCGCGGCGAGGACTTGCTGGAGATCGTATTACCCGGCCAACCTTGAGATGGCCGAGCAGAATCCCAATTGAATATAGCTGTCATGACACATCTGAAGAGACTGACGCTGGCTTTCCTCTGCCTGCTGTTGTGGACACGGTCTGGCATGGGCCAACCGGCAGAAGCGACCCTTGAGCAGCTGGAAGAGCAGGTCATCCGGCAGGCAACCGACAGCGTGGCCCCCTCGGTGATCCGTATTGAGACCATTGGTGGGCTGGAGAAGGTTGGCGAGGTCCTGCTCTCTGACGGCCCGACCACGGGACTGGCGGTCAGCGAGGATGGCTATATCCTTTCGAGTGCTTTCAACTTTGTTGGCCAACCGACCTCGATCCTGGTGACCACACCGAGCGGAAAACGGGCTGCGGCGCAGATCGTAGCTCGAGATCGCAGTCGCATGCTGGTGCTGCTGAAGGCAAACAGCGACGAGACCTTTCCAGTCGCCCCGCTGGTACCACGCGACCAGCTGCAGGTCGGACAGTGGTCGATTGCCCTGGGCCGCACATTAGCACGCGATTCGGTCAACGTCTCCGTTGGTATCGTCAGTGCCACCAACCGCATCTGGGGCAAGGCGATTCAGACTGACAGCAAGATCTCGCCGGCCAATTATGGCGGCCCACTGATCGACATCCAGGGCCGGGTGATTGGCATCCTTGTGCCACTCTCGCCACAAGGGCAGGGCAATGAACTGGCAGGCGCCGACTGGTATGACTCGGGAATTGGCTTCGCCATACCGCTGGTCGAGATCCTACCCTACCTGGACCAGCTCAAGGCAGGCCAGGACCTGCATGCCGGCATCCTTGGCGTGACTCTCAAGGGGAAGGACATTTATGCGGATCCTCCCGTGGTGGCCGCGGTCCAGCCCAAGTCACCAGCTGCCGAGGCGGGGATCAAGCCGGCAGACAAGATCATCCAGATTAACGGTCACGCGATCAGTCGCCATGCCCAGCTGAAACATGCTCTGGGACCACTTTACGCTGGTGATGAAATACAGCTTGTGATCATGCGAGAGGGTACACAGATTGAGACCACCGCCACTCTGACAGACAAGCTGACCGCCTTTGAACAACCATTCCTGGGCATTCTGCCACTGCGTGGTGCCGATGCCGTCACGGTCAGGCACGTCTATGCGGACAGTCCGGCCGCTGCTGCCGGACTGCAGGCTGGCGATCGAATCACGGCCGTTGGCGACCAGCAGCCAGGCTCGGCGGACGAGCTGCGAATTCAACTTGCCAATTACGAGATTGGCGATGAAGTCAGCTTGACCATCAGCCGGCAGGGTGCGGAGCAGCAGCTGAAGGCGACCCTCGGACAGCTTCCTGTAGAGATACCCGACAGCTTGCCGGCCGCGAGTGTGGCAGGCGCGGAGGAGGACCCGCAAAAACCCGCCACTGGCAAAGTAGAGATCAAGCTGCCGGAAGAACAGAATGAGTGCACCGCATACGTTCCCGACAGCTACCATTCGGACGTTGCCCACGGCCTGGTGGTCTGGCTGCATGCACCCGGAGCATATAACGTCGACCAGCAGATCATGGCCTGGAAGAGTGCCTGCGAGTCACAGCAGCTGATCCTGCTGGCCCCGAGCGCTGCCGATCCTGACCGCTGGGATCCCAGCGAGGTTGATGTGTTGCGAACGATGATCGAAGAAGTGCTCGCCAGCTATAACATTGATCGCAGCCGGGTGGTGGTGATGGGTCACCAGGCAGGTGCCTCGATCGCCTACCTGCTGGCATTTGCCCACCGGGACCTGGTCCGCGGCCTGGTGCCGACCGACGCAGCGATGCCACGTGTAACAGCAGTCAAGCCCAACGATCCAGTGGAGCGATTGAGTATCTACTCGATCACCCCTCGAGATTCGCGATTGAAGACGGCCATTGAAGCCCGCCTGAAGCA
>CAUZOB010000178.1:0-10707 GCA_963581185.1 Planctomycetota bacterium
GTTTATCAACGGCCTCCTGACACTTACGATGGAGACTGGTTTGAACAGGATTTCAGGTGAAAGGCGATTCGATGGGAAACCTGGCAGGCAAGACTTTGTTCATCACTGGTGCAAGTCGTGGTATCGGTAAGGCGATCGCCATGCGGGCCGCAGCTGATGGGGCCAACATTGTCGTCGTCGCCAAGACCATAGAACCTCATCCAAAGTTGCCCGGCACGATCTACTCGGCGGTCGAGGAGATCCAGGCGGCGGGCGGTCAGGCCCTGGCAGTGCAGACAGACATCCGTTTCGAGGACCAGGTGGAGCAGGCTGTCCAGCAAGCTACTGAGACCTTTGGCGGCATCGACATTGTGATCAACAACGCCAGCGCGATCTTCCTGGCGGGCACGGCCGAGACCCCGATCAAACGTTTTGACTTGATGCACACGGTCAATACTCGCGGCACTTTCCTGGTGACGCAGAAATGCCTGCCGGCGCTGCTCGCGGCCGACAACCCGCATGTGCTGAATATCTCACCTCCGCTAAGTTTCGAGGCGCGCTGGTTCGCTCCCCACGTGGCATACACGATGGCCAAGTTTGGCATGAGCATGTGTGTGCTGGGAATGGCAGAGGAATTACGCTCAAAAGGTGTCGCCGTGAATGCCCTTTGGCCGCGGACAGTAATTTCAACTGCAGCTGTGCAGAACCTGCTGGGTGGCGATGAAATGATTCGCTGCTGCCGCAAACCCGCCATCATGGCAGACGCAGCACATGCGATCCTGGTCAGAGAGAGTCGTGAATGCAGCGGCCAGTTTTTCGTTGACGATGAAGTTCTGGCTGAAGAGGGGATAACCGATCTGGACCAGTATGCGGTTGAACCGGGTGCAGAACTTGTCCCCGACTTCTTTCTCTAGCCCAAACTGCCTCCTCGTGTTTGTCGTGGGCGAAGAACAGGAGTCAGGATTTTTTTGCAGTCGGGTTTGTCTGAAACACCCTAAAACCACCTCTTTTGTCCGTGGGCATGATTAACTGTACTGTCACAAAGTGCGTTTTCTTGGTATGAACGTCGCTTCTTGGTTAGAATTCTGCCGATCGAGCATCTGCTGATCGAGTACTTGAGTGGAGAAAGAACGCGTGGCAACAGCACTAAAAGATTCTGGCGACAAAACGAACTCGTCCATGACGAGCAGCAACACGGAGTCGGGTGTGGATGGACCCGACACACGCCCCGATCGCTGGTTCTTGCCTGGCCGGATGATTGCCATTCTGTTGATTCATGCCGCCGCGCTGACGGTCTTTATTCCCTGGGTATTCACCTGGACCGGTTTGATCACGGGACTCGTGACATGGCATATCTTCGGCATGTTTGGCATCACCATTGGTTATCACCGCATGCTGACGCACCAGGGCTTCACCTGCCCCAAGTGGTTCGAACGAACACTTGTGACCCTCGGCGTCTGTTGTCTGCAGGGTCCCCCGGCCCGCTGGGTTGGTACCCACCGCGCACATCACAAGTTCTCAGATGACGAAGCTGACCCACATACACCGAGCCGGAGTTTCTTCTGGAGCCACATGGGTTGGCTGTTTTTTGACGTCAAGGGTTACACGCCGACCGAGGTCTGTGCCAAGTATGCACCGGACTTGATGCGACGACGTTTCTATTCCTGGCTTGAGCGAGGATGGAATGCCGAGTTGATTTACGTGATTCATGCCATCGCCTTTTGGCTGGCGGGCTTTGGGCTGGCCTGGGCCATCAGCGGCAATGTTCTTACCGGATTACAGATTGGAACCAGCGTTCTCGTCTGGGCCGTGGTTCTGCGGACCGTCTGGGTCTGGCATATCACCTGGTCCGTCAATTCACTGACGCATGTTTTCGGATACCAGAATTTTGAATCGTCCGATAACAGCCGCAATAACTGGCTGGTCGCCTTGCTGGCCCACGGTGAAGGCTGGCACAACAATCACCATGCCGATCAGCGATGTGCCAAGGCTGGGCACCGCTGGTGGGAATTTGACCTCAGTTTCTTGATGATCCGCATCATGAAACGGCTGGGACTGGCAAAGGATATCAAGCTCCGCAGGCTAGACAAGTCTTCGGATGCCGACCTCATTCCCGGCACAGCCGACCAGGCCGCCGTACCACCGGGTGAAAGTTAGCCCTGCACAGCGCCGCTGCGCGCATCGAGGCTTACTTACTGCTCCGAGATCGAGTACAGCTTTCGCTGGCCACGCAGGATAATCTCGGAATCGACGATGGCTGCTGACGCGCTAAAGCTGTCATTCAGCTGGTTCATCGCGAGTATCCGTGGCTGATCCTCATGACTGAGTACCATCGTGGTACCGTCCAGGTCGGTGATATAGACGCGATTGTCTGCCGCCACCGGTGAGGCATAGACATTGCGGATGCCACCCAGCCGGAAGGGCCCCTGCTTTTCCTCGCCACTGACAGCTTCGATTCGCGTGAGGATGCCCTGGTAATGCCGCAGGAAGTAAAGTGATTCCTTGTACAGCAGGGATGATGGCACATACGGTGTACCGCGGAAGCGCGACCAGCGAATCAAGTCGCTGCCGGTGATGTCGCCGTTGGCACCTTCCAGCCGAATCGCCATCATCGCCTGCTTCTCATAGCTGCTGCCGGCGAACACCATGCCGTGGCCGGCGACCGGGGAACAGACAATGTTGGCCGATAATCCGCCGCACTCCCAGATCGACTTGCCGGTCTGCAGGTCGTAACTGCGAATCCGGCTGGTGCCGCTCACAATCAGCTGTGTCTGCTTGCCATGCTTGACCGTGATCGGAGTGGCCCAGCTGGTCACCTCATCCCGCTTGATCCGCCAGCGTTCCCGGCCGTTGCTTTTGTCCAGGGCAACCACGAACGAATCCCCCTCGTGATCCCAGTTGACCACCAGCGTGTTGCCAGACAGCACTGGCGAGCTTCCCTCACCATGACCATGCTTGGTCTGCATCCGGCCCAGATCGACTTTCCAGATCAATGTCCCCTCCAGGTCCAGGCAGTAGATGCCCTGGGATCCAAAAGAAGCGAACAGCAGCGTGCCGTCCGTCACCGGTGACTGTGAAGCCAGGCTGGCGGTGTTATGGCCTCCCTCGTGCGGCAGTGCTTCCTTGAGCACTTGTTGCCAGAGCAGCTCGCCGTTGTCGCGATCGACGGCCAGTGCTACAAACTTGTGGCGCGAGCTGACGGGCAGGTTGTCGTGGGCACCGGGAGCTCCGCTGAAGCGTGGCTTTAGCGCAGGTCCAAAAGGAATTGCCGTGGTCAGGAAAATCTTGTCCTGCCAGACAATCGGCGTGGAATGGCCCATGCCTGGGAGATTCATTCGCCAGCGGACATTCTTGATCTCGCTCCATTCCAGCGGAGGATTGGCAGCAGGTGCTGCTCCGGTACCGAGCGGGCCACGCCATTGTGGCCAGTTCTGCTTGGCTCTGTCCTGAGCCACCAGACTGAGGCTGGCGATCGTGAACAGCAGCGTGGAAAGCAGTGAGAGTCGAAGAGTTCGCATGGTGATCAGCTGACGATTGTGGCAGAGGGTGGAATCACAAAACGACTGTGTTCATTATAGGTCGTACGCCGCTCGTCCCATGAACTCTCCGCCGCTTTGTCGTCAGCACGACGGACCCCCCTCAGCCTGGATCTCAAAATGCAGGCAGGCGTGCGAATCCTCCAAGGCCTGCTGGACCAGCTCGGGTGTATCGCCACGGGCAAAAATGAACCCCAGGTATTCGGAGCCTTCTGGCAGCGGCACCAGCCGCTTGCCGACATGCACGCTGATCGTGACCTCTTCAATGCCATCGATCGACTGAGCCTGCTCAAGACCAGTGACTCTCTCCAGCCGTCCAGCGGCGGGGGTCGGAATCATCATCACGCCGGCCGCCGTGCCCTGCCGATCCGGTAAGACAAACTGGCTGTCCAACGCATGGTGAATAATCAATTCTTCCAGTGATAGTCCGGTGCCAAATCGCAGCACGCGAGAACAGAGTCCGCCGATCGATCGCGGGTTGACTTCGATCACCACCGGGCCAGTGTCCGACAGACGCAGCTCAGCATGCAGCGGGCCGTGTGTTAGGCCCAACGCCTCGATCGCCTGTTGCGTGACTGCCCTGACCGCCTGCTGGTCGACCGCTGGATGGCGGGATGGAGTTGTATAGATCGTCTCCTCAAAGAAGGGACCGTCCATTGGAACGGGTTTATCGAGCAGGGCCAGTACCCGCAGCTGTCCAGCAGTAACAATTCCCTCGAGGGCAACTTCGGGGCCACTGACAAACTCTTCCAGCAGGAACTGGTCAGCTGCCGGCAGCGAACCACATGCCAGGATCTGCTCTAGTCGCTGGCAGGCCAGTAGCAGCTCGGCCGGGTCGTCCGCTCGCATGACTCCCTGGCTGGCTGCCAGCGCCAGCGGTTTTATCACGCAGGGAAAGTCAGTCTGCTGAGCTAGTTCGGCACGATCGTCATCGAACCGGCAGAGTCGAAAGCTGGGGGACGGCACGTCGGCTTGTGCCAGCAGTTGCCGCATCTGCTGTTTGTTGTTAGCGGCGGCGACTGAAGCCAGCGAATTGCTGGGCAGTCCCAGCTCGGCGGCGATGGCAGCAGCTGCGCTGCTGACCTGGCTGTCGACTGCGATCACAGCCTCGACCGGGTAGGACTGGTTGAATTCAATAACTCGATCCGCACACGCCGCAGGGTCACTGAAATCCAGCGTCAACAGTGCCGAGCGGTTCAGATCGGCCAGCGTATTGGGTTGTTCGGATGCGACGGTGACGTCGACGCCCAATTGAGCTGCGGCAGCCAGGAAAGCACTGGTGCGATAGGTCGTGGTGGGAAGCAGCAGGAGCACCCGGGGCATGGCCGGCACTACTTCTTGGAGGGCGTGTAGTAGGGGTTGTGGCCCGCGGCGTGGTCGGTCACGTCGAGAATCTCGCCGACCTCGGGAATCGAAGCCCGAATGGCGTTCTCAACTCCGAACTTGAGCGTGACATCGGCCTGTCCACAGCCCTGGCAACCACCACCCATCTGGATAAAGACCATGTTGTCCTGCACGTTGATCAAGTTGATCACGCCACCGTGGCCGGCGACCGAAGGATTGATCTCGGTATCGAGGACATGCTGCACTCGCTCGCGGATCTCGTCACTGGAGGGCATCTTCTCCCAGGCCTGTTCGGAAACTGCATCCTTGCCCGAGGTAATGTGTTCTCGCAGGGCGGAGCCGACCTGGCGGGCCACCTCCGGCCAGGGCGAGTCGTTTGCCTTGGTGACAGTCACCTGGTTATGAAACACGACCAGGCGACTGACTCCGTCGATGTCAAACAGACGCTCGGCCAGTGGAGATCCCTCTGCGGTCTCCTTATCGGGAAAGGCAAAAGACCGTTCCGGATAGATCGGCTGGTCAAGCGTGAACTTGCAGACTGCGTCGGTGACGGGCTCGGCTGTAATAGTAATATCAGCCTGGGACATGGTGTGAACTCCGAGTTACCTTGGTATTGGGCCTACTGGAAATATACACCCAACCAGTCGAAACTCAAATACACACACGCTGGCATTGACTGGGTTGGGAATAATTGAATCTGGCTGCTTGGACCTGCCAGGGCTACAATGGGCAGTGAGTTCCCCGTTCTTATAGCCGCTGTGGCTGGCCCTGTTTCCCGGACGACAACCATGCTTAGTCTGCTCGGTAGCCGCCATCGGACCTCAGGCGGTATGACGCGTCGCCGGATGCTGCAGGTGGGTGGTGCCGGTATACTGGGCGTGAACTTTGACCAGTTACTGGCGGCCGAGGCGGTCGCCGACAATCGCCCAGCGCGGGCCAAGTCGGTGATCTTCGTGTTCCTCTACGGCGGCCCCAGCCAGCTGGAAACTTTCGACATGAAACCGGATGCCCCGGACACAATCCGCGGGCCGTTCAAGCCGATTGCCTCCCGCACTCCCGGCCTGCGAATCTGCGAGCACCTTCCCCGGCTGGCGGCGATTTCAGATAAGTACTGCACGATCCGGACGGTCAACCATTCCCAGAATGACCACAACGGCACGCACTTTATCCAGACCGGCATGCCACTGCCGCCCGCCAATCGAGGTTCTGCAAACGTGGCCGCCACCGACAAGGACTGGCCGGCATACGGCTCGGTGATTTCCTACCTTGATCAGCAGGACAAGGGTCGACAAGCTTTTCCCCGCTACATCTACCTGCCCAGACAACTGGGCCACTTTGCCGGTTACGATATCAACGGCCAGTACGCCGGCTGGCTGGGTAAGGCCTTCAACCCGATGGCGACCAATATCCGCAAGCGGGCCCATGACGATAATCCCTTTTTTCGAGATTGCACGGACGAAGAACTGAATTTTCGCCTGGCTGGCCTGGCGCCACGGCCAGAAATCACCCTCGACCGACTCGATGGTCGACAGACTTTGCTCGAGCAACTCGATCACGAACGCCGCCGCCTGGAACGTACTCGCCGGGTAAGGGAATTCGATCACGTCCGCCGCCAGGCAATGGACCTGCTGACGTCCCCCGATATCGCCCAGGCCTTTGATATTCGCAAGGAACAGGACGGCCTGCGAGATCGTTATGGTCGGGACCTGTTTGGCCAGTCGATGTTGATGAGTCGCCGACTGGTGGAAGCAGGTGCTCGCTTTGTGACGGTTGGCTGGGATATGGCCATTCGGGGAGATGATACCAGTAGCTGGGACAGCCATCGCAGCCTGACGCGAGTTATGAAAGATCACCTCCTGCCAGGACTGGATCGTAGCCTGCCCGTGCTGCTGGATGACCTGGCAGATCGAGGCATGCTGGATGAAACACTGGTCCTTGTGGCTGGCGAGATTGGCCGCACACCGAGATTTCTCAATCGCGGGACCGAGGATGGTCGCGACCACTGGAGCTTCTGCTTTCCGGCGCTGTTCGCCGGAGCTGGGGTACGCGGTGGTATTACCTACGGAGAGTCGGACAGCCACGGTGGATATCCCGTCTCAGATCCAGTGTCGCCGGCAGACCTGGCGGCTACGATCTACGAGTCGTTGGGAATCTCGCCCGAACGACGAATTCCCGACGCCGAAGGTCGACCCGTACCACTGGTCGAAGGTGGGCATGCGCTAAATCACTTGTTCAGCACGGGCTAACTCACTTCGTCGCCGGCAGGCTCCAGCGGACCGCCTCGATGTAGGTCTTCATGTCCTCGCGACGATAACTGTAGACCGAGACGAGATTGCCATCTTCCAGCTGGACAGTGTTGCCGAAGCCGCCGCCGCTGGATCCATGATTCACATCACTGATCACCATCCGGTCTTTTCGAAAGTTCCAACTGGCACCGTTGTCGTCGCTGATGATCGCGCGCAGTCCCAGTTTGTGTCCATCCGTTGAGTTGCTGCGGACTGTGAAGGTCAGCAACAATCGGCCATCTTTGAGCTGGATGAAGCGGGGGTACATTTCGCCGTAATGGCCAAAGTTGCCATGCCTGCGATGTTTCTTCCAGCAGAGGCCGTTGTCGCTGGACTCAAACAACAGCATCCTGTCGCCCTGATCGCCACTCTCCTTGTCCAGTACCTCGGGTGTACCCGGGATGTGCCAGTGAGGGCCGGTGCGGTCGACACGTACCGGATGAAACAGGTGACCATTGGCAGCTCGGAAAGTCACCGTCTGCGAGAAAAAGCCGTCGACGTCGATCCAGCCAGCAGTGTCGGGACGGAATGACCGATCCCAGGTCTTGCCGCTGTCGCGCGACTGCCAGATGCGAACCACCCTGGGGGCATTCTGCTTGCCATGCTGCATGCTGACTCCGACAGAGGTGATGAACTGGCCGGGGTTTTTCTTGTCGGGAATCTCAAAGGCCATCCAGTCAGCCACAGTTTCGGCACCGTCCGGGAAACCATCGGGGCCGATGCGAGTCTCCGACCAGGTCGTGCCGTTATCGACCGATCGGAAGATCTTGCTGTGGGTGTGCTTGGAGGGGTTCAAGGCATCATGAGCCAGCCAGTGGCAGGTCATCAGGATTGTGCCGTCATGCAGCGTCGTGAGGCCGAACTCGCGACCCTGGATGTCGATTCTCTCCTCGCGCGGACCCCACGTTGCGCCGCCATCCTTGGATCGCCAAAAGACAGCACGTTCGACGTAGCCGTCGATACCCGCGACTGGACCGAAACAGAATGCCACGACCAGCAACTCACCGTTCTTCAGCTGAGCAATAAACGGCTTGTAGTCGTTGGGGATGCCAAGCGGCGTGCGGCTGGCTGCGACATCGTCGCTCGATAGCTTTGTCGGATGCAGGATCCGAATTGGCTGGCTGTTGGCTTCCTCGCCAAGCAATCCAGCGCTGAGCAGCGATGTCAGCAGGAGTGTAATGATGATCTGTTGAAGGCGAATCATGGCTTGCTCCACGTTCTGGTTTCAGCGGCAGATACTCAACACGCTAGCACACTGGACTGACCGTTACGAACAATTGTTAACGACTGATCTGGATGTCGAGGAGGCTGGCAACATGCTCCGCCAGCAATTGTCCCAGGGCGTCCGCCGGCTTACCGCCAAAGTGGACGTTCTTGCCTGTCCACCATTGCTGGTAGAGGTCCTTGTCGTGATCCTTCACGAACTGCCATTGGTCACAGATAGAAATCGCGGGATGCCGCTGGATCACTTCCAGCGCCCAGGGGTTGAGGTACTTTTCCATCACGCCGGATGTACGGCGCGGGGCCTTGCCGTCGCTGGTCAATTTTCCGGCGAGCGGAAATCCGCGTGGGACCGGGCAGGTTGAGACCCAGATCAGCCTGGCCTTGGTCTTTTCCAGCTGGCTGATCACACTCTCCAGATTGGCCTGGTAAGTTGCCTTGTCGTTACCGGCATCCCAGTGGCCGAAATTGAAGCTGATCACGTCCCAGTCACGATCGGGTTGATCGTAAGCTCCCAGCCATTGCACGATACTGTTTTTTCCTTTCCCTGACGGGCCGCAGTTGGTGGGTGGATGATGAATGTTGGCCTTGCCTGCCAGGGCCTTTCGTAGACCGTTGTTATAATTGCCGGAAATGGAATCACCGATGAACAGGTAGCGGGGCAAGCCGTGGTCGTCGCTGGCTGCCTGGTCACCGATCGGCAGCAGGTGGATCTCGTCGGCACGGATCACGTCGCCCTTTTTGCGGCCAGTAATGCGGGCTCGGTTGACGAACGGCTGACATGCTTTTGCACCGATCACGTTAAACAACAGGGCGTTGGTTTGGCCGCCTTTCTTGAGTGACACTTCATAGGCATGTCCGTCAATAGTGAGCGTGCGAGGTTTGACGGTTGGATCCCAGAGTCCCACGAAGCGAGGATCGCCTGCTGTCGGTAAACGCGGTTTGAGGCTGGTATCAAAGTGGAGCCGAATACCGAATTCAGGGATCCAGTTCTCCTTTTCTGCAACTTCAAGTGATTGCTCGACACGGCCCGCATTCCGTAGCCGAACAACAGCGGATATCGGTCCCCTGGGCACCGGAAATTGAAGCACCTGGCTGGCCGCCTGCACTCGATAAGACAAGATGTCATCTTTCAGGCCAGATAACAATCTTGTATTCACATCGAGAGCGAACTCGGTTTCCCCTGTCCACTCGACCTCGAACTGGCCTTCCGAGTTGCGGACGTAGATGCCGTTGTCATCACGAGGCAGAACCAGGCCTGATACGGTGATCGGACTGTCGCCATTTTGTGCAGGGAGAGGGAGCTCCCAGAACAGCCCGGCGAGCAAGAAAAGGAAGATCTTCCTCATGACATGTCCTCTTGTCTTCGTCGTAACGAAATCTCGGCTGCTCTCCTTAGCATATCCTGTTTCTGCCCCAACTGCCCGCAGGTCTGAGTAAGGGAATTTCATGGACTCTTTCTGGCGAGTGAATATGGACTGATCTAAAATGGCTGGCACGTGCCAGTCGAATTCGGCCAGGCTGCAACGACAGTTCTTGTACCGAGTGGAGATACAAAATCATGTTCAGGCGATGCATGCTGTCGATAACGCTGGTCTGTCTGTTTACCGTTTCACTTGCCGCCCAGGCTCGGCAGGCTCCGCCTGGCACATTCAAGAACCTGGATCCCGCCGTCCTTGAGGACGCCCAGCTGGTTCGGGGCAAGCAGCTGTTCATCGATGACACGATTATTGAGGAGCTGCAGCAGGCTCGCCGCAGGCTAAACCAGCTGGTCAAGCACCCAGCGAATCCGTTGCTTGTGAAGCAACACGACTGGGAAGAAGACGGCCCCGGTTACGGCAACGTGCTTTATGACGCTGAGGAAAAGCTCTTCAAGATGTGGTACCAGGTCTGGAAAAAGACCGAGGGGACATCGACCGGTCTGCTCTGCTATGCAACGTCCAAGGATGGCATTTCCTGGACGCGGCCGACGTTTGACGAGAGGGCTGGTACCAACCTGGTTCAGCATCCGGCAGTCCAGGGATTTCAGTGTCCCGGCATTTTCAAAGATCTCGGTGAAAGGGATCCTCAGCGGCGATACAAGATGCTCTTCAGCTGTAACCCGGACGGGACTTCAGCAACCTGGCGAACAAGTGCAGCGGTTTCGCCGGACGGGATCCACTGGACGGTGGCTGGCCCGACAGACTTGATTCCGTTTAGCGACACACAGATCTGCCCCTTCTGGGACTTTCGCTCACGACGGTATGTAGCGATCCTCAGATTTGGACCACCAAACACCCGGCTCATCAGCCGCACAGAGAGTGCGGACTTTCTCAACTGGTCACCGAAGGTGACTGTCCTTC
>CAUZOB010000179.1:0-10694 GCA_963581185.1 Planctomycetota bacterium
TGACCGGCTATGAAGAAAACCCGCCGCCGGTCAAACCCAATTTTGGCTCGATCCTTGCCAAGGACCGCGGCACGGGGGACCTGCCTCCGTTCTTCTACATCGGCCGCGGAATCCCACGAGACCTGCCGCGCCGGATCTCCGGTTACGGCGGTGGCACGCTGGGTCCGGCCTACGACCCGTTCCTGGTCCAGTGCGGCGCCGACGGCAAAGTCAACATGCCTGGCATCAAGCTGCTGGAGGGTCTCTCACCGAACCGGATTACCGACCGGCGAACGCTGCTGGCCAACCTGGATGCATCACGCCGACAACTCGACAGTGCCGGTGCTGCCGCCTGGTCGCAGACCTACCAGTCGGCCTATCGGCTGATTACCAATCCCGCCGCGATCAACGCCTTTGATCTGACACGGGAAGCTGAGCCAATGCGGGACATGTATGGTCACACCACTTTTGGCCAGAGCTGCTTGCTGGCGCGACGACTGGTGGAGGCGGGCACACCCTATGTCCAGGTTAACTGGAGCGAGTACGTGGAGTCGATCACACCGGGTGCCGACTTCGGCTGGGATACGCATATCTATAACTTTGAGCTGCTGCAGGACCGGCACTGCCCGATCTTCGATCGAGCCTTCTCGGCGCTGCTGGATGACCTCCAGGAGCGGGGCCTGCTGGATACCACGCTGGTTGTCGCGATGGGTGAGTTCGGGCGCACGCCGAGGATCAACAAGCGGGCTGCCAGAGACCACTGGCCTCGCTGTTACTTTTCCGCCTGGGCCGGAGGGGGTGTCCAGCCAGGGCGAGTGATTGGCGAGAGTGACAAGCTGGCCGAGGATCCCATTACTCGCAAGATCACGCCGCTGATGGCGGGCACGACGATTGCCGAGTTGGCGGGCGTCACCACCCAGCGACGCGCCGAAATGGGTGTACTCAATGGAGGCACGGTGATCGATGAGTTGCTCTAGGCTGCTTGCTGGCACAGTCGCCGCGCTGGCCATCACGATTTTGTTACCTGGCGTGCCCGCTAGCTCAGAAGATGCGCCGGAAAACCAGGAAATCCGGCTGACAGACGATGGCCGGTTAAAACGAGACCCGGTCTACCATCCCGACGGCGAGCATGTCGTGTACGGCGTCGATGTTTCAACTGACTTGATCAAGTTGATGAAGCACAACGTCGAGACTGGCGAAGAGGCTCCCCTGCATTCAGATTCCCCTCGCTCAGAACTGGAACCGAGCTTTTCGCTCAATGGCCGCTACCACGCCTACAGCCAGAATATCGGTAACCTGTCGGTCAAGCTGGTGATCCGCGACGACCAGGAAGAGAAGAATGCCGAGATCGTGCCGCAAGGACGAGGTGGTATGCGCAGCCCGGCGTTTTCGCACGACAGCACGCTGCTGGCGTATTGTTACGCCGAAACAGGCCCCCAGCAAATCTGGCTGGTGACGCCCCAGGCCAAGGACAAGCGGCAACTGACGGAGAACCGCGGTATCAACAACTGGCCCAGCTTTACCCCCGATGGCACTCGTATCGTGTTCGCATCCAGCACCGAGGGTGATTTTGAGATCTACTCCATCAACCTCCAGGGTGAAGACCTCAAACGTCTGACAAGCAGCCCCCTGCAGGACATTCGACCGCGTGTTTCGCCGGATGGTAGCCAGGTCGTCTTTGTCAGCAGCCGCCAAAACAATCGCGAGATCTACGTGATGAACATCGACGGCTCCAGCGTGCGTCAGCTGACGAACAACCCGGAACGGGATGATTATCCCAGCTGGAACCCCGATGGCAGCAAGGTGGTCTACGTTTCTGAGCGACGCGGAAGTTTCGATCTCTACCTGGCACATGTACCGGAGTAGTTCTGCTGGCAACTCGGCCGCTCTAGTATTTCTCAGCTTCCAGCTCTGAAAGCACAATCTCGCAGTCCGGCAGGGAACTCTCCAACCGCGCAATCCCCTCAGGCGAGACGTTTCGACAGAATGCGATTTCCAGTCGCTGTAACTGTGTCATCTCTGACAACTGCTGGAGTCCTTCATCTGTGATCTCAGCACAGAGGTTCAACTTGAGTTCCAGGATCGAGCGGTTCTTTCCTAGCCACGCGAGCCCCTCGTCGAGGACCTTGTTATTACCGAGGTCCAGCCGTTCCAGTTGCTGCAGGTCGGCCAACTGTTGAAGACCCTCGCCACGTATCCCCGGACAGTAAAACAGACTCAGATCTGTCAGCTGTGACATGCCGGCCAGAACCTCCATTCCCTGGTCCGTCAGGCTCTCATTCACTCGCAGATCCAGCAGCTCCAGCTGCTCCAAGCCTGTCAAGCTGAGAAGATGTTGGTCAGACAGGTTCGTGTGATTCAGCTGAAGTTTCTTGAGACCGGTCAGCTGGTTCAGCTGTCGCATGCCTTCCATTGTGAGAGACGTGCAACCTTCCAGTTTCAGGCTCACCAGGCTCTCGAGTGACCTGAGCTGCTCGAGTTGTTCCCCGTGCAAAACGGTGCTGGATAACACCAGTTCCTCAAGACTGGCAATCGTCGCCAGCCGTGCACAGATCGAATCGTCCAGCTCACCGACGAGAGTCACCGACTTGAGGCGGCTGGCCGACAGTTTCTGTAGAAGCTGCTGATCGAGGTTCTTTGCGGCCTCGTCAAGCGTCAGCTTCTCCAGTTCCGGCATCGACAGGATACCGGCCAGGCCTTTACCAGTCGTCTTCTTACAGTCAACGAGCGATACCGAACGTATTTTGGGCATTGCAGCAATCGCCAGCAGGCCCTCATCGGTCAGCTCTTCACAGCCATAAGAAAAGGAGATCTCTTGCAGCATCGGCAGCTGTTCCAGCTGTCGAAGTGTCGCACCTGTGATCCGGGATGTGGAAAACTGGAGCGAGCGAAGTCCCTTTATCTTGACCACATGTTCGATCACGTCATCGGTGAACAGCGTTCCATCCAGCTGAAGATTCTCCAGGCCTGGGATCCGCGCAAGCCCGGCAAGATCCGACTGCTGAAAAACAGGTTCCTGCTCCGGTCTTTCCTCCCACGGTGGAATGTCAGGATCGAAAACCTCCGACGGCTGGACAAGAGTTTCCTCTTCCCGCGAATAGTTCATGGTTACGCTCGACAGCTGAGGTAGCCAGCTGAGCAGCTGGAGATGATCGGCCGAAAGGGGAATACCATTGAAAGTCACTCCTATAGCACGCCCGCCCTCGTCGTACTCCATGTCCACCCCACCCTCGTCGTACTCCATGCCGCCAATCATGCCGCCAAGGGAGCCACCGATCAGCGTTCCGCCGGCGAGTAACAGCCTGGCCATCTGCTGACGTTCATCAGCAGAAAGCTCTTCCGCCGGCACATTGTCCTGCAGGTAACCGGCCGCTCTGCTGCGAGAGAATGTCTGGCCTGCAAAGGGCGAGCTGGCCCTTGAAACGAAATACTCCTCGTAATCTGGCAAATAAATTACCAACCGGCAGAGTCCTACCGGTGTGAACGCGTCGTTGAACTCCGGCAATCGGCCGAGGAAGCCCAGTTTCTCCAGGCCCTTCAAGTGGACCAGGCCTGCGTCGCTGATCTGGGTTCCACCCAGTCCAAGGCTCGACAACTGTTTCAGACCCGCCAGGTGTATCAAACCAGCGCCAGTTACTCCGGTATCCTCGAGACTGAGCGTTTGTAGTTCTTTTAGTTGCTCCAGGTGAACTAATCCACGGTCCGTAATGGCTGTTGAATTGAGCTGAAGGGAGTACAGCTCGTGATGACCGGCCAGGGACGCCAGTCCCTGATCGCTGACCCTTGTTCCGCCAAGATTAAGTCGTTTCAGATTTTTCATCATCGCCAGGTGTGCCAGGCCGGCATCACCAACCTCGGTTTCCCCAAGATGCAGTCCGGAAAGCATCTCTGCCTTGCCCAAGGGAATCAGCTGCTGATCCGTCACACTCGATGCTCCCAGGGAAAGCCACGTCAGCTGAGGCAATTCAGCGAGCGGCTCCAGCACAGAATTGCCTGTCAGCTGGCAGCCATCCAAATACATGTACTTGAGGTTTTCAAGAGAACGAGCAAAGGAGAGATTCGCCGCAGTGAACTCCAGGCCATGGTCTGAATGAAGATTGAGTAGCTCAAGCTGTTTAAAGTGCCTTGCGTGATCAAGATTCGCCGCCGAGAGCCGTTGGCAGTTTACCAGTTCAAGCGACCAGAGCTGCGTCTGCGCCTGGAGTGATTCCAGAAACGACCCGGTCAGATAGGGGTTGTTTTCAATCCCCAACCTTTCCAGGTTGGGGCAATGTCGCAGAACTGCAAAGTCGGCATCGGTGAGAAAAAGACCGTGTTCACCTTGGCGATAGGTCGAGGGTGCGAAGCAGGACCCGGTTTCTTCGTCGAATCCGATCAGTGCCAGCTCATGCTGTCTGATCACGCCACTACTGCTTAGTCCAGCGTAGACCGATGTCACCAGCAGCAGTGTGAGCATGGAAAAAGAGACCAGGCCGGCTCTCCAACTGGCTGTCAATGGACCATCGTGCTCACGAGCTGCCTGCCTTTCGTCGTGTCGAGTGACGAGCCGGTAGCCGGCCATTCGTAGCAGGAGACCTGGGATCATCGCCCACCACATCAACACGGTCAGCAGCCCCAGCAGTGGCCAGCGTTTTTTTTGGGCCAGCGACCAGTCAGCGAATTTTCCCAGGGAAATGCTGGTGGCGAACAATGTGACAGCGGTGATGATAGCAAGGAAAAAAGTCGTCTGAAACGCTCCATCCGCCGCTCTATCCGATATGGTCCTTGGGATGAAAAGCCAACCTGATCCAGCGGCCAGGACAATCGTCAGTAGAATCTGTACGAAGACACGAAGACGCGTCCTGGCAATCCAGCCACGAAGGCGAACCAACAGCTGCACAACCAACGGCAGGTAGAGAAACAAGAAGATCAGCGAGCCGACAACGCCGGGGTAATGAAGTATTCCCGAGGTGGTTTTCCCAGAGGGCAACTTCCGTGCGTCTCCCCAGCTAAACTCGAGGGTTTGGGCAAACACAGCCCCCGGTAAGAGCCGACTCAACACCTGCCAGACGACCACTGTTGAGACCAGCGTCAGCAACCAGCCGGTCAGTTCGCTGCCCTTGTCTGGCTTCAGATTGGCGTGCGAGGTGCACGATTCAATTTGCCACTTCAAACCTGCGATGCGTAGGGACGTAAATACCCAAACAGGACCAAGCCAGATACCAATTGACAGAACAAAAAACGGCAGCGAAGAAATTCCTTCCAGCCTGCCTCTCTGGATTGTCAACAAGGCCCAAACGACCGTTGCTGCAAGCAGGCAATTGACCATCCGGCGGGTGTGGGAGCCACTACCCAATGCCGCCCAGACCGCCAGGAACACCAGCGTGATAGCAAAAATGACGATGGGCACGATCCCGCCCAATACCATGCTGGGCTGGCCCTCCTTCTTTCCCGCCAGGGCGGGGTCGATCAGCGCCAGCAGTAGTGTGGCCAGCAGCAGTGCCATCAATAAGACGGTAGCGGGCAGGAGCTGTTTGGGTCTGATCATCGAAGGGGGTTTTTCTCGCGGATCTCGGCAGACTCTGTCCGGCTCCATCATCCTAAATGATCTCTCAGGCCAGCTCTGTAGCCGGTCGCCTTTAGCAGCAGGAAGGGGTGGTTCTTTTTCCGACTCCACGGAGAAAGTCGGCTACCGCTCAGGCATGCCGCAAGGCTTCGATGGGGTCCATCTTGGCGGCCCGCTGGGCTGGATAGAGCCCAAAAATGATGCCGATCACCACGGAGATGACGAATGCCAGCGGGATCGACCAGGAGACGATAACAGGGGTCACATCGCGGACCGTGCCCGGCAGATTGGCCATCGCCTGGGGGGCCCATTTTTCCAGCAGCTGTCGGACCAGGTCCATCACCCAGGGACAGGTCAGGCCACCGAGGATTCCGATCACGCCACCCACGATCGAGAGCACCACGGTCTCGGCCAGGAACTGCCGCGTGATGTCTGATTGGCGGGCTCCGAGGGCACGACGAATTCCGATCTCCCTGGTTCGCTCCGTCACCGTAGCCAGCATGATGTTCATGATTCCTATGCCACCGACCATCAAGGTGACAGCAGCAATCAGACCCATGAAGACCATGAACATCAGCTTGGTGGTCCGTGCCTGCTCAAGCAGCTCCAGCGGCACAACGATCGCATAGTCTTCCTTCTCATGCAGCTTTTCCATCGTGCGACGAATTGCCGCGGCGGTCGGGACCACTTCATCCATGGTGGCGACCTGGAACGTGATCTGGCTCAGCTCGACTTCCTCACCGCTACGTGTACCAGCACCAACAAACAGGACTCGATCCCCAATTCGCTGCCAGAATGTCTTCAGCGGGATGTAGATATCGTTGGTGAAATCCTGGGCCGCGATGGAGCCGCCGATGCCCGCCATCGGCCTGCGTGGCTGCATCACCCCAACCACCGTGTAGGGCACATCGCGAACACGAATGATCTTGCCGAGCGGGTTCTCAACGGGAAAAAACTTGCGGGCAGCACCAGCGGCCAGCGCACAGACGTTCTCACGGCGGTGGACCTGAACATCGGTGATGAAGTGGCCCTCGGCGATCTTCAGCTGCATGGCATCAGCATAGCCAGGTGTGCAGGCAACCAGGTGACCGTCGATTGTAATCGCCCCGTAGTGGCACTCCCGTTTGGCTTCCCGAATCTGGATGGCATTGCGAATCGAGGGAATCTTCAGCAGGGCAGCCACGTCATCCCGCTTGATGCCATACTGGACCCAGAACTCCGTATCTTCCGACAGCTCCTCGATCGGCAGGATACTGCGCAACATGATATTGGTGGCACCCAGCTCTTCGATCTGTCGCTGGGCTTCGCGGCTGATCCCCTCACCGATGGCAAGTAACCAGACAACACTGGCCACGCCGATGAAGATACCGAGCACGGTCAGTAGGGAACGAAGTGGATGCAGGATCAGACTGGCTATTGCAAGTCGCCAGATACGCAGCTGGAAAATCATCATGATCCCGAGGCTGCGCCGGTCGTTGTTCTGGCAGAAGTCTCAGCAGCCTCGGGCTGCTGCGTCTGCTGGCTTTCCTCTTCGTCAGCGGCGGGCTGATCGGAGGCAAGCTCCTCGGGCTCACCCAGGTCAGGCAAGTCGGCCCGCTGAATGAACTGGAAGGGAGACATGGAAACTCTCTCGCCGGCATCCAGCCCGGCCTGGATCACGATATCACTGTTATTGTGCTTGCCGATCGTGACCGTGCGGACATCCCATTCGGAACCGCTGCGGACGAGGCAAAAGTGATGCTTCTTGTGCTCGATGACCGCCGCCAGGGGTACCTGTAGCACTTGCAGGGCATTGTCAAACTTGATATTCACCTTGGCCCGCAGACCGGGTCGAATCGACTCGGGTGGGTCAAGGATCGTCACGGTCGTGCCGAACTCAAGTGGTTCCCCGTGCCAGCGGCGCGGGAATGGAAAAGTCGATACGTCCTTGACCACGCCCTTCAACGGTTTGTCTGGATCGGCGTCCAGAGTGATGTTCACCTCCTGGCCTTCTCGAATCCGGTTCACATGCGACTCGTTAATACGTACATCGACCTGCATCTTGCTGGTATCAGGTAACACGATGACCAGCTGCTTGTCACGAATCACCGCACCCTCCTCAACGACAAAGTCCCGACGCTGATCACTTACATAGACAACCTGGCCGATGCCGGGGGCAACGATACGGCAGTTTTCGATCTGTTGACGGACTTCACTCAGTCGCTGGTTACTCAACTTGAGCGTGTTCTCAGCAGCGGAATTCAGTGCAATCAGCCGGGTGATATCCGCCTCGTATTGGCCAACCAGCTTGTCGCGAGTGTATTTCTCGTAGACTTGCACCTTGCGCTGCGCCGCCGCTGCATCCCGCTTGGCCTTCGCCAGGGCAAATTGTTCACTCTGCAGCTGGAGCTGGGTGATAAACCCGCGGGCGGCCAGCCGTTCGCCATGTTTCAAGGACGCTTCCGCACGTCGCTGAGCCTCCTCGGCTGCAAACAACTCGCCCTCGAACGTCTCTTTCTCCTGGTAAAAGAGCCCCTCGACGTACTCGATGAGAGTCTTTTCGGCAGTGGCAAGATTACTCTTCGCCTGCTCCAGCAGCGCCTCATCGTTGGCGACCAGGATCAACTGGGACGTCTCGTCGTTCTTCAGAACAGAATCGTCCAGCTGGATCAGGAAATCACCCTCCACCACCTCTGTCCCTTCGGGCACAATCTCAATGATCGTCGTACCGGCACCACCCTTCGCTTCGACCTCACATCGAACCTCGATATTGCTGCTGCTCTTGATCTCCCCCGGCTCAGTGACGAATGCCTCGAAGTCAGCGAGCTCGACTTGGTGGAGCAACATCGAGGCGTTTCCCCCTTCAGTCCCGTCGCTCGGACGCAGGACAAACCAGTAGACAGCGGCGGCAGCTAGCAGCCCCGCGATCAGAAGGACGACGGCAATCCGGCCGCGACGGTGATGAGAGATTCGCTTCATTGATGCTTGATCCCTGGAGAGTCGACGATGCATGCTCTGTGAAGATGATCGCACGCCCTGAATTATAACGTCAACTGCGATCGTCGCCGATAGCTTGATTTTCCAGACCCCAAAAATAGCCACCAGCCACTCCGGTGCGAACTCAACAGGAAAAATTACCCTCAAAAACCCCTGTCCTCAGCACTCTTTTTTGTCCGACTACAGATTTGAGACAACTGGTAGCCTAATCGTGTTGTGCGCGAGTTGATCGGCCACTCTCTGCTGGTTACAACACACCTCTCTCGAAACCCAGGACATGATTTCGAATCCTCTCGTCACCAAAAAAGGACAATGGCAGCCAGATGCGACCGCAGCTGAAGAAAACGATCGGTGGCCTCGGTTTCTTTTGCCTGGCATTTGGGTCCATGATCGGCGTCGGCTGGATCACCACGCTGGATGAATGGCTTAACAATGCCGGACCCGTCGGAGCGATGCTGGCCTTTGGCGCTGGTGGCCTGCTGATGGTGCTGATCGGCCTCTGTTATGCCGAGTTGACACCGATGTTGCCCGTCACTGGAGGCGAAGTTGCCTACGCTTACAAGGCGCATGGTACCGGCATATCGTTCCTGGTCGGCTGGTTCCTGCTGATCGGGTACCTTTCCGTCTCGGGATTCGAAGCGGTCTCCGTGGGAATGGTACTGGCCTACCTGCTGCCAGAACTGGATGCCTGGCCGTTGTATGAGATCCAGGGCTGGACCGTCTATCTTCCGCACCTGCTGCTGGGCGTCGGCCTGACTCTGATGATTGCCTGGGTTAACCATCGCGGAGTCGCTGTGGCGGTCCGTTTGCAGATTATCCTGACCTGTCTGCTGGTCGGCTGCACAGCAATCTTCGTGCTGGCCGGCATCCTGGCCGGCAGCAGCGACAACCTCAAACCTGTGCTGGGAACCGGCAGGCACGACGGCGCATCAAGCGTCTGGCATGGTCTGCTGGCGGTGTTCGTGACAGTCCCCTTCTGGTTTGTCGGATTCGATACCATCCCACAGGCGGCCGAGGAGCGATCCGACGGTCAACCACTCAGGCGACTGGGGATGTACATCATGCTCTCGATCGTGGCTGCCGTGCTGTTCTATTGTCTGGTCATATGGGCTGCCAGCGCCGCGGCCCCCTGGCAAGAGACTGTCCAGGAAAAACTGCCGACTGCGGCCGCTTTCGAGTTGGTACTGGAAAATCCGCTGTTGGCCAAGCTGGTGCTGCTGGCGGGCTTGATCGGTCTGCTGACCAGCTGGAACGGTTTCTTCCTGGCCGGCACCAGGGTCCTGTTTGCACTCGGTCGGGGACGAATCATTGACCAGCGGTTCGGTCACGTTCATCCGCAATTCGGAACTCCCACGCGAGCAATCCTCTTGAGCGGCCTGGTGACTGCGTTGGCAGTCTGCCTCGGTCGTGGAGCACTGCTGGCGTTTGTTGAAGTGGGCTCGTTCTGTATCTGCGTCGCTTTCCTGGGAGTTGCCTTGAGCCTGATTCGGCTGCGGCGGACGGCCCCTGATATAGATCGCCCCTACCGCGTGCCGGCCGGCCGCCTGGTGGCTGGCGCCGCAGCAACTGGCTCGCTGCTGATCCTGCTCGCGCAGGTGGTCCCCGCCAGCCCGGCTGCGCTGAACTGGCCACTGGACTGGTCTATTCTGCTTGGATTGTCCCTCTGCGGCCTGTTTTTCTGGATTGCTGGCAGGCGCCAGCGAGCCGAGATCGACGAACAGGATCGAGCTCAGCTGATCCTCGGAGATGACCCGCTGCCCAACTGACGTCAAGCCAGCGAAGAATGACTACCGATCAGTCCGCCCTGCAATCAGCTCAAGCAGGAAGCGGGCATCGCTGTCTGCGGGCAGCGAGCGGCTGATATCAATACCGGCCAGGATCACTTCACCCCGGCCCAGCCGGCTGGCAATGATGGCAGCTGTATCGTCGGGATAACGAGCCAGGACCTTGGTATCACCCGTCTCTTCGAAATGGGGCCCGCCATGGTACTGGCAATGCGACAATAACTGCCGCGTCAGATTACGTTTCACTCCGGCGGCCGTGGGAACCAATGTCACTGGGCCGTAGGCCGGCCATGGCGCAATCTGGGCGAGCGGCCCGGTCGCCCTGCCCTTGTGGAATTCCAACGGGTATTCCCAGCTGCGACCAAACCAGCGGACCGTGCTGGCCGCCATGTAACTGCTTGTCGAGAGGC
>CAUZOB010000180.1:0-10223 GCA_963581185.1 Planctomycetota bacterium
GGGAGCTGGAGATTACAGCGATGCGCACACTGTTCCCGTCCGACGATGGCTGGAGAGAACAGAAGCCCGCCCTGCTCAACTGGTAGCCGCCGCGCCGAGGGACTCGGGAGTGCCTTGCTGGCCCCAGGGCTACTCGCCCAACAGCTCTTTCAACTTGGCATCCATGCACTCGGCCCAGATCGTGTAGCCCTTTTCGCTCAAGTGCAATAGATCGGGCATGATCTCGCGACTGAGCGTGCCGTCCTTGGCGAGAAAGTGCGGGCCGAGGTCCAGGTAGTGAACGTGCTTGCCGTCGGCCAGCTTCATGAAGATCGCGTTCGTCTTTTCATTCACCTGGCGACGCTTGTCGTTCTTGTCGGTTCCCCTCGGGAAGACAGCCAGCAGCAGGATCCTGGTTTCCGGTAGCTTGGTCCGCAACTGTTTGACGATGACCGCCACACCCTCAGCAATCTGCTCCGGTGTGTTGCTGCCAGAATTGTTGGTCCCGATCATGATCACGGCAGCCTTGGGCTTGATGTCCTTGATGTTCCCGTTATCCAGTCGCCAGATGACGTGTTGGGTACGATCGCCGCCGATTCCCAGGTTGACGGCATTTCGCTTGCTGTAGAACTTTGCCCAGACACCCTTGCCACTCCCTTCCCAGCCCTGGGTGATGGAATCACCGATAAAGACCAGGTCCACATTTCCCTCGGCAACTCGCTTGTTGAAACTTTGGTGGCGTGTCAACCAGCCACCCTGTCGGGGTACCGGCTTGATCGCATCGTGCTCTTCGGCGGTCAGCGGCGAGGGGCTTGCGATCAGGATAAGTGCGGTTAGCAGTATCAGGCGGCGAAGGGCGATCATCAGGCAATACTCCTCGTGAATGGTTTTGTCGTGCCACCAGCTTACCGCCTGGAATGATCGCCGAGCAAGAACCCCCTCGCTGCACTGGGCAACAAAAAAAGCCCGGGAAGCACTCGCTGGTGAGTGATCCCCGGGCGCTGAAAGCGGTCCTTTTAGACTCCTCAAAGGCTAGTCAAGTACAACGATCTTGTCGGCGTGCTTGCCGGTGTAGTAGACCGTTACCTGGTCAGTCTTGTTGACCGTGGTTGGATTGCCAGCTTCATCGACAATATCGGTATTGGCATCGATGGTAAGGAAAGGCGTTGTCGATCCAACTCTTTGCTCAACCTTGATACGAATTCGGCTGAGATGAGTGATCGAACCGGTGGCCTCTTCAGACAGCAGCTGCGGTCCAGCCGATCCCAGCTCACCCTTCAGCGAGTCCATGCTTCCGCCATCACTGAGAAAGTCCAGGTGGTCCGGTCGAACATGCGGGCGGGGCCGATGCCGGTTTTCTACAAAGACCGCAGTGCGATCCAGCACCAGGCTCCCACCACGAGCGCGGGCCACCATCACCAGGCTGTAACGGCCGGCATGCATGTCTCGGGGAACGCGTGGCCGCAGGTACAACAGCTCCGCTTCGGGGCCATCCAATACCAGCTGGCCGGAGCCGATATGGACACGGAAATCTTGCTGGGCCAGGTAGATGTCCACCTCCACCAGAGCGATGTGGCGACACAAGTTCTGTACGCCAACGACCATTGTGAAGTGGTCACCGGCCATCAGTAGATCCGGACTACGGAAGATACCCGCCCGCAGGCAGTCATTGTCATGATGTCGGTCAATATCACGAACGCGATCCCGGTCTGGCACCTGCGTGCGGTCACGTGGTGGCGCAGCCAGTAATGGGCTTCCCAGCACGATAAGAAACAGGGTCGCCCAACTCAGTAGTTTTTCTCTCAACATGGAACTCTCCTTAGAACTGCCAGCGAGAAGTCGTAAGGCCCAACCCCTGAATGTGACAAGCTGGCATATCACCAAGCTGAAGCAATTAGCGTGCCAAACACGGCGACCGACAAGTTTGACCTGTTTTTGGGCGATTGTGACGGCCCTTTTCGGTCAGCGGTCAGCGCCGATGATTTGACGAGGCGGGCCAAAAGTGCGGCATTATGCCTGAGTTGAATTCAGACACTGTGCAACAACAGTACAGTCCACAGAAGCGGGTGAGCATGCACGGCGACTGGACCGTCACCGCACGGACGACCCTCTGGCAGCACTGCGATCGGTCCCTGCCGAGTGCCGCAGCTCTGCAAATCGGGCGTTCCCAAGAGAGAGCTTAAGGCAGGTTTTTTGCGCGTTGGACAGTCACCGTCTTGCTCTTGCGGCGGGACCGCTCTGCCGGCACGACGGGTCGGTGAGGTGCAATCTGAGCTCGAAAATCACCCAGGCTCTGCCAGTGCAGCGGCCGACCGAGGTCAACTTCTGCTACCGAAACCGTCCCCCACTCCGTGGACTGGGCCAGTGGCTTGCCATCATGGCCGTAGACAGCCGAGATCATCCACTCGGACGAGACATCCGTGTAGGTACTGCTGATCACGTAAACGTGATTCTCGCAGGCCCGCGCGGCACCCAGCATGGGGTTACAGCCCCAGACCGGCCAGGCAATCACCTCGGCACCTCGATTACTCAGCTCACGGGCGACTTCCGGGAAGAAACCGTCATAGCAGACCATCATGCCAACTTTGCCAAACCGAGTCTCAAAGACAGGGTACTCGTTGCCAGGAGTGATCCCCCCCTCGATCTCACCACGTGGTAGTGTCACCTTGCGGTACTTGCCGGCAACCTTGCCATCCGGCCCGATCAGCACCGCCACGTTGTAGACCAGGTGACGATCACGCTCGAGCAGACCAGCTACCACGTAGAGGTCGTGCTGCTTGGCAAGTTGTCCGAAGAATCTCGTCGACGGTCCAGGGATCGGTTCGGCACATGCCGCATACGTACTGCCACTGCCATAAAAGGTCAGTGTTTCCGGCAACACCACGAGGTCGGCCCGCTGGCGAGCTGCGTCGGCAATCAGCGGTTCAAACAACTGGCACTTTTCACGCGGTGTCGACCCTTCGCTGGGTCGATAATGCACCGTCGCCAGTCGTACCGTGCGCGCTGCTGGCGTGTCAGCCATCTTCAGCTCGACGTTGGACCATTCCAGCCGACCGGACGCCTCCCAGCGGTACGACAACTCGACCACGGCCTGGCGGGCAGCGCTGGGAACCCGGTAAAGTCCGGCGACAGTGGCCCAACCGTTCGATCCGGTTGCCCCTGCGACAGGATACTCGGGCTCTGACCGCGGGCGTTCCCCTGGCCGATAGGATGCGAATGAGGGGTCGTCATGCTTGACCGCCTGGCCGTTTTCATCTCGCCAGAGGATGCGGACAACCGCCGTTCGTCGTGGCGTCTCGATATCGGTCATTCGGCATTGGGCGCGAAATTGGTAAAAGTGGCCACCCTCGACCGGCAGAGTTGCTTCCCACCAACCGAACAGTCCATCTCGCTGGTCAGCTTCAATTACCAGGCTACCTGAATTGTCCGGTCCGCCGCGTGCCAGGTAACGAAAGGCAGGCCGTATCTCATCACGCGGAGACCTGGCAGTCCAACCGCTGGGAACAGCCGCAGATTTCTCGGCGACGAGCGAGGTGGGAGTGACCAGGCTACTGATCAGGAGCAGGGAACAAAACAGGGCGCGGATGGCCATGGGATTACCTCGTAACAATCCAACAAGTTGATCGATTCTCGATCTGTGTGTCATGACTGCCATCATACCGTCAGACAAGGCGAGGATGCCAATCTGTTCGGCTTTGCCAGTCGGTTACCCGCAGGCGTGATCAGGATACCAGGGTCGGGACACCGATGTGCTGCAGGATGTCATGCAGTTCGGCACGTTCCTGGTCATTCAGCGAACGGGTTGGCAGCTGGCAGGGGCCACCGGGGCGACCGCACAATTCGAGCGCGGCTTTCACGACCGGGCTCTCGGCGGCGGTCCGATTCCACATCGTGCCGCGGAACGTGCTCCAGGGCCAGTTGACGCGACTGATCAGTTCCTGGGCAGTTGAATAATCGCCAGCCTCGAGCAGTTTCCAGACCTGCAGATCGTGCTCGGGCCAGATCGTGGCCAGGTGGGTGATATACCCGGTGCCACCGAGCAAGTGGTTCATCACCTGCAGACCCTGGTTATCGACAACCGCCATCCGATCGGCAAACTGGTCGATCCCGCGCAGGTAGCTGCTGCCACCAACAGGTGTCGACCACTTCAGGCCCTGGCAACGCGGGAATTCAGCCAGTCGCTCGAGCTGATCGAGCGACATGGAATAGCCTTCCCAGTGCGTGTTGTAGAGCATGATCACTGCATCGGACGTTGCACTATGCACGGCGTCCACAAACCGCAGGCAATCTTCATCAGAGGAGGCATAGTAATAACCAGGACTCATCTGGATTCCGATGGCCCCGATCTCTTCCGACCAGCGGGCCATTTCGATCGAGACGGACGGGTCGGTATCCTGGGCTCCGACCAGTACCGGGGTCTTGCCCTCGGCAGCTTCCACGATCGTCTTGCAGACATCCTTCCGTTGCTGAACCGTCAGCATCGGGAAGTCACCGCCGGCACCGACCGCAAGCAACACGCCACTCCCCTCAACAATGCCATGGTCCACCACGTAGCCGACATTCTCCCGGATCGCATCGTGGTCGACCGACAGGTCGGAATTCAGGTTGGTGATCACGGGGATCATCGGTCCGCGCAGGAGTTGCTTGACCGCGCTAATTTCCATCGTACATTCCTCGTCAGAGTCCATAGAGCACCTGCTTGGCTGAGACACAGGATAGCATTTTTTGCCGTCGCTTTGAGTGTCGTGCGGAAATTGAGTTAGCGACTGCCTGGCGTGCCAGGCGAGGGGACCGCATGATGCCAGGCATTCTGGTCAGCTGCCCAGGAATCTGGCACGATAGCGTGTAGACATTCAATCCCGAACACTCGCCGTGGGAACAGACCATGAGACTTTTGCTTCGAGTTGCACTCTGTTTTCTCTGGAGTTGCCCGTTACTGAGTGCGGATGAAACTCAGTCCGGATTTGCGGCCGTGCGTTCTTTCCCGGCAGCCGAGGCGCACCAGGGTGCAGCGGCGACTCGCCAACTGGTGTTTGCCGTCACCAACCGGGTGGTTGCCGTTTACCAGCGACAGTCCGGGCAGCGACTGGCGATCAGCACGGGACCGGCGCTGCACCTGAACAGCGGCTTTGTCTGGAAAAAACAACTGCTCTGTGGTCACTCGAATTATCCCCGGCAGCCAGAGCAGAGCGAAGTGAAGGTCCTCGATCTGGAGAGCATGGAACTGACAACGCTGGTCGACTTTGCTGACTACGGCGGCAGCTTGACCTGGATTGTCAGGCGACGAGGTCGCTGGCTCTGTAACTTCGCTCGCTATGGCGAAGTCAACCAGGAGACGTTTCTGGTCGAGTTCGATGACCGGTTCAAGGAATTGCGTCGCTGGACTTACCCCGCCAGTGTGATCGGGCAACTGGGTCAGTACAGCCTCTCCGGTGGCGTCTGGTACCGCGGCGAGTTACTGGTGACGGGCCATGACGACCCGGTCGCCTTCCGCCTGCAGATTCCCCGCCGTGGCAGCGAACTGCTGCACGTCGGCCGCTATGAGATTCCCTTCAGCGGCCAGGGGTTTGCGGTTGATCCAGCTGGTGCTGGGCTGGTCGGCATCAGCCGCGCTCGCCACGAGGTGATTTTTGCCCGACCCAGGTGATTCCTGGCTGCATCAGGAAAAGGCCCGCTGCAGCATCTGCAGGCTCTTGGGGATCGCCGTCGAATGTTCTTCCTCGCCCTCAAACTCGAGCGCGATGTAGCCCCGGTAATTGGCTTTGCGAAGGATCGATGCGATGCGGTCGTAGTCGATCTGCAGTGTGTACCAGGTTCCGCCGCCAAAATACGTCTTGGCCTGGACATAGACTGTTTGGGGAGCCAGCAGCTCGAATTGCCGGTACTGGTCTTCCAGGAAGTTGCCGGTATCGGCTGTCACCTGGAGCCAGGGTGAATCGAGTGCGTTGACCACGCGTAATACACCCTCGGCCGTCCTTCCCAGGCCCCAGTGGTTCTCCAGCCCCATTACCACTCCCAGCTGTTCGGCCTTCTTCAGACACTGCTCGAAACTATCGATCACCCAGGCAAAGCCCTCGTCGTCACTGTAGCCCTCCAGGCGAGGCTCAATTCCCTTGTTTTCCATCAGCTTGTTGAAATCGCCGATCGTTCCCCAGCGGCCGGTGTTGACTCGCATCGTTGGGATGCCAAGTTCGTGTGCCAGCTCCAGGCAGTGCAGCGTATGGTCGATGTTGCGCTGGCGGGCATCGGCGTCAGGAGATACAAATCCCTGGTGAGTGGAGAAGCCGCAGAGGTCCAGCCCGTTGACCAGGGCACGCCGCTTGAGCATCTGCAGATAGGCGTTGTCCTCACGTGTCATTTGCACATGTAGGATCTCCACCGCGTCAAATCCCGCCTCGCCGGCCAGGTTAATGCAGTCCTCAATCGGTAACTTGGTGTCCTTGCGATAACGCCAGTAGGAATAAGTACTGACCGCGATTCGATTCGCTGGCTGCCTGGCAGGCTTCTTGCGGGCCACTGCCGATGTGGAGGGACTCAGCAAAGCTGCACCGGCCGCGACTGTCCCCAGCAGCCAGTTTCGGCGGCTAGGGAATGACTGCGTTTGGAAAGCGTGCATCTGGTCACCTTGCGTGTGAGTGGCAGTGGTCGCAATGCCATCAGCATGTGTTTTTCCTGTACACTTTCAAGTCCCAATCACGTAATCACGCCCCGGATTTTGTCTTGAGGACCTGATCATGAGATATCACCGACCTGGCCTGGCGATCCTGCTAGCGATCGCCATCAGTATCGCCAGCCTGTCCGCTCAATCGCCCGAACCGACCGGGGCTCGCAGAATGGAGGCCAGGGAAGTTGAGCAGATTCTCGAATCGGTTTCCAACTGGGGCCGCTGGGGCACGGACGATCAACTCGGTACCTTGAACCTGATCACACCGCGTAAACGTCGCCAGGCAGCGGCACAGGTTCGCGACGGTGTCTCCATCTCCCTGGCCCACGATGTGATCAAGGAAGCGATGGATGGTTCAGAGCCCTTTGAGCATGAACTGATGGTCAGCCCGAAGCCAGGCGGCGTTGGCGGGGCAGGGGATCGCTACAGTGTGCAGTACCATGGCTTCACCCAGACTCACCTCGATGCCCTGAACCATATCTTTTACCAGGGCAAGTTGTACAACGGCCTTTCGGCCGACAGGGTGTTTGCCAGCAGCAGCGGGCAGCTGTCGATCAACCGCGTTCGCAATGGGATCATCACCCGCGGTGTGCTGATGGATATTCCCGCCTTGCTGGGCGTCCAGTTCCTTGCTGGAACCCAGGCGATCTACCCGGAACACCTGGAAGCCTGGGAGAAGAAAGCGGGTTTTCGCGTGCGTTCCGGGGATGCTGTTCTGATCAACACAGGTCGCTGGACACGGCGCGAACAGGAAGGACCCTGGGATATCATGGCCGGCTCAGCCGGCCTGCATGTGACTTGCCTGAAATGGCTGCACGATCGCGATGTGGCACTGATCGGCAGTGACCTGGCACTCGATGTTATGCCATCCGGTTGCGATCTCCAGCTGCCGGTCCACCTCGGTGTGATTGTCCAGATGGGAATGAACATTCTCGATTGCTGTGACTTTCGAGCGGTCGCGGTTGAGGCCAGGAAACGTAACCGCTGGACTTTCATGTTGAGCCTCGCGCCACTGGCGGTCGAAGGTGGCACCGGCTCACCGATCAACCCGATTGCAACCTACTAGGATCAGCAGACCTGGACCGGTTGTCGGTAGAAGCGGTGCAGGAGTTCAAGCGGGCACTGCAGATTTACCAGCAGATTGGCGAGCGAGTTCGGCAGGCAGGGGGCGACTAGCGGATCGCTTTGTCACTCGGCCAGTGGTTCTTTTTGCTCGGTAATCACTGGCGTCGTGGCAGACATCTCATCGTTCAGTGCAATGAAGGCCTCGTACTCCTCCGGCACATTGACGTCAGCGAAGATCGCCTCGACAGGGCATTCTGGTACGCAGGCATCGCAATCAATGCACTCATTGGGATTGATGTAGAGCATCTTTTCACCTTCGTGAAAAGCGTCTACCGGGCAGACTGAAACACAATCGGTGTATTTGCAGTCGAAGCAGAGGGCGGTTACGACGAATGTCATCGGGGGTTCTTCCCTTCTAAAAGTGCTGTTGTCCTCTATTAACGTTAACGTGACAGGCCTGCTGCAGAGGACATGCTTTTACTCTGTCTTGCGGCTTGCGTTGAAGAAAAGTGCTGGTGGCTAACGCCGATCTATCGCTGCACTCGAGCTGAGCCGCCCTCGGCCATCGCTTCGACTTCAGCCAGCGTCGCCATTGTGGTATCACCTGGGAAAGTGGTCAGCAGGGCACCGTGGGCCCAGCCAAGTCGCAGAGCCTGGTCGGCTGGCCGGCCGGAGACCAGTCCATAGATCAGCCCCGAGGCAAATCCATCACCACCACCGATCCGGTCGAGTATGTCCAGTTGGCAGGAGGGACTGACATGCTGCTCACCATCGATCCAGATCAGGGAGCCCCACTGGTGGCGATTGGTCGATTCAACGTCCCGCAGCGTGGTTGCCACCATCTTGATATTGGGAAACTTCTCGGTCACTCGATCGATCATCGAGAAAAAGACGCTCGTATCCAGCTTTGACCGCTGCTCGTCAACCGCGGGACCCTCGATACCAAGCCCCTTTTGAAGATCTTCCTCATTACCGAACAGCACATCGACATTGGAAACGATGTTTGTCATCGTCGCCTGGGCCTCTTCGATACCGCCTCGCGACGACCACATCTTGGCTCGGTAATTCAAGTCGAAAGAGTTGATCGCTCCCTGTGCATGGGCCGCCTGCATTCCCTCGACAATCAACTCGGGTGTTGAATCGGAGAGCGCACCAAAAATACCGCCGGAGTGGAACCAGCGGACGCCGCCGTCGAAAATCTCGTCCCAGTCAAAATCGCCCGGCTTGAGCTGGGCCGCGGCCTCGTTGGCCCGGTTGTAGAAGACCACTGGCGGGCGAACTCCATACCCCAGGTCGCTGTAGACCGTTGCCAGGTTGGGCCCGCGAACTCCATCATGTTCATAATGGCGATAGTAGGGCTGTACGCCCGTTTCGCGGACGCGGCCCTGGACAAGTTCCCCGATCCCGTTGTCCACCATGGCGGTTGCCACGCCGGTCTTCAGTCCGAAACAGTCGGAGAGGTTGACCGCCACGTTGTATTCACCGCCAGAGACGTGGATCGTGAACTGTCTCGCCTTGCGGAATGGAATGCTACCGGGATCCAGGCGGTGCACGAGGGCGCCGAGGGCCAGGAAATCCAGTTTGCAGTCGTCGTCGCGGATGTTCAGGCCAGCCATCGTGCCAATCCTCGCGGTCTTCATCAAAGTTGTGATAGGAAGTTAGATCGTGACGGAGGAAAAACCACCGTCGACAACAATGTTCTGTCCGGTCACGAACGAGGATGCCTGCTGACTGGCAAGCCAGACGGCGACGCCGCCCAGTTCACTTGGCTCGCCAAACCGTGCCATCGGTGTATGGCCAATGATCTGCCCACCCCGTTCGCTGTAGCTGCCATCCTCGTTGAACAGCAGTTTTCGGTTCTGTTCTGCCGGAAAGAATCCCGGGCTGATCGCGTTAACCCGGATTCCCTGCTGGGCCCATTCACGAGCCAGGAACTGGGTCAGGTTGATGACTGCGGACTTGGCGGCTGAATAGGCGACCACGCGCGAGAGCGGCAGCATGCCGGCCATCGAGGCGATATTGATAATGCTCCCGCTGCCCTCGGCCAGCATCGATTTGCCGAAGACCTGCGAGGGGGTCAAGATGCCGCCCACCAGGTTGAGGTCGAACACGCTGCGCCAGGCATCCAGCGGAAGGTCGCAGAAGTCGCTGCCAGGCGGGAGCGTGGCGTCCGGATGATTCCCTCCGGCGGCGTTGACGAGGATCTGGGCCGGGCCAAGTTGAGCTGTGATCTGGTCGTGTGCCTGCTGCAGCGATTCCGGGTCCAGTGCGTCGGCGCTCTGGAAAATAGCTGCACCAGAGGCGGCCTCGATTGCTGCAACTCGCTCGCCACCGCGTTCCTCGCTGCGACCCACAATGGCAACCGTGGCACCGGCTGCAGCAAGTGCGTCTGCCATGGCGCCACCCAGTACACCGGTACCACCAATCACGACAGCAACCTGGCCATCCAGTTGAAATAATTCGTTCGGCATGGGGTAACTCGCAGGGAAAACGACACTGGAATATAGACTAGGGC
>CAUZOB010000181.1:0-10132 GCA_963581185.1 Planctomycetota bacterium
CTACTCTCCCTCTGATTGCAAGATTATCTACGAAAAGCGAATCGGTTCTTAGCGACGTCTTCTCCTGGCGGCGGACGTAAGTGTCGTGCGATCCGCGAGCAGGCAGATGAGCGATGAAACAGAGGCGACCGAAACGCAGTAAGCTGAGATTTCCCATTCGGGCATGTCCTGCTAAACGACGACATGCTGCGCCGGACAGTATAGTGATTTGATTTCCGGAAAGCCACAAAGGGGGCACAAAGTTCCAGCTGTCATGTTCATCCGATGCTCCCGGTATGTGCCAGGTCCGAGAGAAGTGTGTTTTCCCGAACGGTTATCACATTCGCAAGTTTTCATACACGGGCGCGCAGGGGCGGTGTTTGGCAATTGTGCGGTGATCCCATCAGATCTCAAACTCCTTTTCCAGCTGCATGATGACCGATGCTGGAACCTCAAACCGATCGAGCAGCTGTCGGTAACCCCGAGCTTTGCCAGCGTCGCTCCCGTCCGCCGCGTGCAGATACTCGGTCAACCAGACCTCGGACTCTCCTGGCGATGCAGCCAGACAGTTCTGCCGGACAATCCACTTCCTGTGCAGACCTAATAACTCGATCCGCTCGACGAAGTTTTTCAGACCTGTCAGAAACTCGGCCCGACCAGAAAGATCCGGCCCAAGGGCCATCTCTTTCTGCCAACGACAGGCCATGATGCTGTGACGACCGACCGGGATCACATAGCGGCCGCACAAGTCGTTCAACTTGATCGTGCGTGCCTTGCAGAACTCGCAAAACCAGATCGACCAGCGGGTACCACTCTTAAGCAACTCGATCCCACAGCCGTAACAAAGCGTTGTTCTCTCGTTGTAATCGCCAATCTCCCAACGCGGCTGATCCCATCGGTTGCAGTCACAACCATGTTCGAACTCGGAGCCATACTCCGACCAGGGTCCGAAAACCTTGTAACAGGTCCGGCAGATTTGCATCTGCGGTCCCTGCGTTGCCCTTACAGCTGTCTCGCTTCGTGTACCTGACATCAGGAGAAACCTCCAGCGGAAGAACCACAGAGGATTGACGCAGCAGGCGTGAGATTGGTCCGCTTCGTTGCCAACTCGGCCACATGTCCGCTTCGCGGAAGTCCACCTTGCCCGAACCGGGCAGGTTGGAGAGGGCGTCAACCCTACTCTTCATGTAACGGTGAGATTCAACTCACCAACTGCTCCCTATTCTAGGCAACACGCCTCAGTCCGCCAATATGGAACCGAACGCGGAGATGCCAGGCTGTCCCGCTGCAGCCCCCCCGCCCGATGGTAAGATGAACCGCTCACCGGCGAATCGGCCTCCTGCCCCAAGGAAAAGCTGAGATGCGATACCTGCTCCCCGTCATCACCAGCCTGCTGATAACACTCATTGCCAGTGGCTGCCAAAAGGCAGGCCAACCAGCAGGAGACGGACCCGTCATTCAGGTCCAGCAAATCCCCGGGTCCGGAGAGGCCGGCCAGGAAACCCGCCAGCTCGAACCGTTCACCGCGATCGATGTCTCCGTTGGCGATCGCCTGCAAATCGTCCAGGGGGACGTGGACTCGATTACCATCGAAGCCGATGGAAATGTGCTGCCCCAGCTGGAAACGGTCGTTCACGACAAAACACTCTACCTGCGATGGAAAGCCTCCCAGGGATTCAGGGCCGAGGATCGTGGCCCTGACGGCATTTCTGTCGGATCCGGGGAAGATAAGAATACGACCGTTATCACCATCAACGGGAAAACCTACGTGGCGCCCGCCAGCAGTAATATCCAGATCAATGACGACCAGATCCTGCTCGACGGTCGACCCGTCGTGCCAGACCTGGAAAATAACTCGGCCACCATCATCGCACCCACCTTGCCAATTGTCTTTCGCCTCACCGTCACCGACCTCTCTCAGATTACCTCCAACGGCAGTACAGAGATTAACTGTGATAGCCTCCAGGCCCAGCTGCTACAGCTGACTCTCAATGGATCCGGCAACCTCGCGATTCTTAACCTCACCGCAGATAACCTGGTCGTCAAAGTGGCTGGATCGGGTGATGTCAGCCTTGGTGGAAAGGCCACCAACCAGAACATCAGGATCGACGACAGTGGTGACGTTCACGCCGCCGCGCTCACTGGCACAACCGCCAATGTTAGTATCAGTGGTTCCGGCGACGCCCACGTTAATGTAACCAACTCGCTGGTTGTCGAGCTGGAAGGGTCCGGCAACGTGACCTATAGCGGGGCACCCGAGCTGGCAGTCTCTGCCGACGGTTCGGGCAAGGTTGAAAAAGCAGAATAGCCGCGCGCCGCGGACACCTGCCTAGCCGGTTGCGTAAGACTCCAGGTAACCACACTGCTGACAACGCAGTTTCGTGATCGCGATGGCCGCGTCCAGCTGTTCCTGGGGAACCGTCAGACGGCCGTTCGCCCATTCCGCCGGACCCGGTACCCAGTATTCCTGGTAAGTCTAAGAGTCGAAGCCCAGAAAGGATGAATAGGACTCCGGCGTGAAACCCAGTTCCATGTTTCCATCGCACTTCGGACAGCTGCGTTCATCGTTCATCCGACTAGCTCCTTCTGACTCGTGCAATCGAAAACAACATCCTCAATCGTGCATCACTGCGACTCGATCAGCCAACAGCGGTGAACTCGCTGATTGCGAAAATCCTCCGGCACCGTTTGGCGACTGATCTCCCGTACGCCAGCCGAATCCAATAACGACTCGTCAAACTTGAATCGTCGCTGGCTCGTGGAAAAGTAGATCCGGCCGCCCGCGGACATGAGAGCCAGCAACTGGTTAAGTAACCGGTGCCAGTCGTCCTGCAAAACCCAGTCCCGCTCGGCATCCCTGCTGCTGGAGAATGCAGGTGGATTCACTACTGCCAGATCGAAACAGGGTTCAGCAGGAAGCAGATCCAGAAACGTCATAGCGTCGGATTCAACATAGCCATGCTCCGACTCCGTAAATCCGTTCAGCTCCATGTTCCGCTGCGCCCAGGCAAGTTTCTGGCCCGAAAGATCCACCGTGGTGGTTTCCGAAGCGCCACCAGCCGCCGCACATACCGAGAAGCTGCCAGTGCTGCCGAACAGGTTAAGAAATTTCCCGCCAGCCGACTGTTCTTTGACCATCGAGCGTGTAATTCGATGATCCAGAGACAACCCCGTGTCGCTGAAGTCCGATAAGTTGACCAGGAACTGCAGCTCCCCCTCACTCACCGTGATCTCATACCCGTCCTGCGAAAACTGCGGTTTTGGACCAGTCCCTCTGTGATCCTGGTGATGCTTGAGGAACACCTGCCCGCGATCCAGCTCCAGTGTCTCCGCAGCCGTCTTCGCCATTAACTCCAGCCAGTCCAGGTGCTGGGCCCGGTCCCGATCATGCGGCCGCTGATACTCGGAAATGTGCAGGTGATCCTCGTACCGATCAACCACCAGCGGAATCTCTGGTACATCTCGATCATAGAGCCGATAACTGGTGATGCCGCGCCGCGTCGGCCAACGACGCAGATGACGCGAGCGATTCTGCAGCCTGCGGGCAAACAACTCAGCCTGCTCAAACGACTTTTCAGTCAGCCCTCCAAATACCGGAACCGGCTCGCTGACCTCAAGACCCTCATCCGTCTTGACCGGCTTTGCCTGCCGCTGCGGCGCGGGGCCGTGGAACTGAAAATAAGTGCACTCAATCCGCCCGTTGTAAAGTTTCCGCCGCCGATCCGACTGTTTCTGTAACAATCGCTCAAATCCCGGATAGGCGGTCAGGATAAAGTGGGACCAGGTCGGCAGGCGACGCAGAACCTCGGGAATCGACTCATAGATGTCTCTCAGTTGACCATCGTCAGCCAGTCGTTCGCCATAGGGCGGATTGGTGATTATGCAGCCATGCTCCCGCTTGCTGGTCATGTCCTGAAAGGCCTTCTGCTGAAAGTGGACCTGGTTAGCCACTCCGGCAAACTCTGAATTCTGGCGAGCGGACTGCAGCGACCTCGGATCGATGTCCGTTCCGATCAACAGTTCATCGAAAGCGGGCTGCATCAAGTCCCTCGCCTCGCTACGAGCTTCTTCCCAATGCGTGCTTGGGATCTGCGGCCACTGCTCCGCTGTAAACTCACGGTTCATGCCCGGAGCCATGTTGCGACCGATCAAGGCCGCTTCGATCGGTATCGTCCCGCTGCCACAAAAGGGGTCAATCAGCGGCCGATCTCGGTCCCAGAAACTCAGTTGAACCAGAGCTGCTGCCATCGTCTCTTTGAGCGGAGCCAGCGTCGAATAACGGCGATAGCCGCGCTTGTGCAGACTCGGCCCCGTGGTGTCGATGGTCAACGTCGCCTGGTTCTTCAATAGCGCGATCTGGCAACGGTATTCGGGGCCGGTTTCAGGTAGCAGAGTCGCCTGGTGGCTGGCAAGCAGGCTCTCGACGATGGCTTTCTTGACGGCCCGCTGACAGGCAGGCACGCTTGATAGCTGTGATTTGATCGATCGACCGGTCACAGGAAACTGTCCATCGACCGGGATCCAGTAGTGCCAGGGGAGCTGACGTGTTGTCTCGAAAAGAGCGTCAAAATCTTCCGCCAGAAAAGTCCCCACCTGGATCAGGATGCGATCGGCAGTCCTTAACCAGAGGTTGGTTCGGCAGATCGCCGACATATCTCCCTCAAATCGAAGCCAACCCGGCGCAATAATATCGGCCTCATAGCCCAGATCGCTGAGTTCCCATTTTGCAGTCGCCTCCAGACCGAATGCGGTTGTGGCAATCAAGGTTAAAGTGTCAGACATCAGGGTATCATTTGAGTTGGTGGGAGGCAGGCAGTGGCTGCTGAAATCTGCAGGGACAAGCCTAGTGCCAGTTTATCGGACGATCCTGTTTTGCCCTACAGGCCACGCAGTAACTGGTATTTCAACTGGACAACTGGCAGTACGCTGCTTGTCGAGGCGAAAGACCACTAAGTCGTTTCCACTAGCGCTGCTACAATACGCGATTCCCAAAGCTGTGAACTGCAAGGTCACAGCACCAGTTCCCGCCATTTGCCCAGTAAATCATGCGTCGCGACGATATTCGAAACATTGTCATCATCGCCCATGTCGATCATGGGAAGACCACCCTGGTCGATTGCCTGCTGCGCCAGAGTGGCCAGTTCCGCGAAAGTGAGCTGCGAGGCGAAAGAATCCTTGATTCCGGGGATCTTGAACAGGAACGCGGCATCACTATTCTTGCCAAGAATATCGCGCTGGACCACTGCGGCGTGAAAATCAATATCATCGACACGCCAGGTCACGCTGATTTTGGCGGTGAGGTAGAACGGGTCGTCCGCATGGCTGACGGTGCGCTCGTACTGGTCGATGCGGCCGAGGGTCCGATGCCACAAACCCGTTATGTCCTCTCCAAGGCACTCGAATGTGACCTCAAGCCAATCATCGTTATCAACAAGATCGATCGGTCGGATGCTCGGCCAGCTGAAGTGCTGGATGAGACCCATGCCCTGATGATGGAACTCGGCATGGACCAGCAACTTGATGACATCCCCTGTCTATTCGCTTCATCACTGGCCGGTCATGCCAGTACGGATGTGGATACCATCGGTACGTCCATGCAACCGATCTTGGATACCGTTATAGAGACGATTCCAGGTCCCGAGGTGCAGCCTGATGAGCCGTTGCAAATGCTTGTCACCACGCTCAATTGGTCCGAGTACGTCGGCCGCATCGCCATCGGTCGGATCCAGGCCGGCACCATCCAGCAGGCGCAGGCTGTGGAACTGATGCAACAGGACGACACCATCACTGCCGGAAAGATTGGACAGCTGTTCGTGTTCGATAACCTGGGTCGGAAAGAAGTCGAGCAAGCCACGGCTGGAGATGTTGTTGCCCTCGTCGGCCTTGAGCAGATTGAAATCGGCGACACAGTCTGCCAGCCCGCACACCCGAACCCGCTTCCCCGACTGACTGTCGATCGGCCAACCCTGGAGATGGTCTTCAGCATCAATACATCACCGCTGGCTGGTAACGATGGCAAGTACGTGACGACTCGCCAATTGCGAGAACGGCTGATGCGGGAACTAGAGAGCAACGTTGCTCTAACCGTTGAACCACTCAAAGGCAGCGAGGCGTTTGTTGTGGCAGGTCGCGGTGTATTGCACCTTTCGGTCCTGATTGAGACGATGCGGCGAGAAGGCTATGAATTCTCCGTCGGAAAGCCTCGCGTGATCGTTCGTGAGAATAATGGCGCCAGTGAGGAGCCGTTCGAGTCACTCAATATCGAAGTTCCCCATGACCGGCTTGGCCCGATCATGGAACTGATTGGGCAGCGTCGTGGCGCCATGTTGGAAATGACCGCCCGTGGCGAGTTCACCTATGCCAGTTTCTCCATCCCGGCCCGCGGGTTGATCGGCCTGAGAACTCGTCTGCTGAATGCCACTCAGGGGACTGTCATCATGCACCATCGTTTTGATAGCTACCGGCCGATCGAAGGCGAGGTGCCACGCCGTCCCAACGGAGTGCTGGTGTCGATCAGCACGGGCAGCGCAGTTCCCTTTGGTCTGTTTGGTCTTCAGCAACGCGCCGAGATGTTCGTGGCTCCAGGTGAAGACGTCTACGAAGGGATGATTGTGGGCGAAAATTGTCGGGATAACGACCTCGGCGTGAACCCGATGAAGGAGAAGAAGCTGACTAATATCCGTGCCGCCGGCAGCGATGAGAATGTCCTGCTCAAACCACCCAGGCGACTTTCGCTCGAAGCGGCACTCGAGTACATCGAAGATGATGAACTGGTTGAAGTGACCCCGGCCATCATCCGCCTGCGGAAACGCCTGCTGAAAGAAACCGACCGAAGGCGCGAAGCGAGAAAATCTTAGTAGGCAGTGGCTGCAGTCCTCGCCTTGTGTGGACGGCCAACTGTCGTAGACGGATTCGTGGTTTCTGAATTGGGATACGCCGACGGTTTGGGCTGATGACTGTATATAATAGGTGCAGCTGATTGGGAGCCTCAGTTGGCTGATAACAGTCACACTTTAAGGAACCTGCGGGGCATGGCACGAAGGCAATTCAATCGCCGCGACGCAATGCTCCGATTGGGACGAGTTGGGCTGGGAAGCCTGACCTTGCCGACGCTGTTGCAAGCCGAGCAGTCGCTGGTCGCGTCAGCCTCCCAACCCGGGTTACAGAAAACCGACGGAACAGCCAAGTCGTGCATTTTGATCTATCTCTGGGGCGGTCCTCCACAGATGGATCTCTGGGATCCGAATCCTGATGCACCCGATGGTGTCCGCAGCCTGTTTGCTCCGATTCAAACCACGATTCCCGGCGTTCAGATCGCTGACCAGATGCCGCTCTTCGCCGGCCACCTGGATAAGACCGCTATCGTGCGATCGGTGACACACGACAGTAACAACCATGAACCGTCCGTTTACCGCACGCTGACCGGCCGCATCAATAACTCACTTCGCGTGCCCCGAAATGACCGCACTCGCAAGGACGCACCTACGGCAGGATCTGTCGTCTCCTATTTCAGCCCCCAGAGTGGGATCCCCAATACGGTTACATTGCCCCGGCCCATCGGTCATGAAGGGATTACCTATTCCGGCACGCACGCTGGCTTCCTCGGTGCCAGGCACGATCCGATGGAGATTGCCCCAGCCGGAGAGTCCAACAGCGACGCCACTCACCCGCTGACGCTGCCCGCCGATATCGATGAGGCTCGTTTGCTGGCTCGACAGGGTTTGCTGCAGACCATCGAAAACAGTGATCGCTACCTTCAGAATCTGCAGGATGTGCGAGATTTAAACGGTTTTCGAGAGCAGGCCTTCAGTATGCTCTCCTCGCCGGCAGCCAAGCGAGCAATGAATATCGACCTGGAAGATGACGCAATTCGCGATCGCTACGGTCGCAACGAATGGGGTGAGAGTATCCTGATGGCTCGCCGACTGGTCGAAGCTGGCGTGCGACTGGTGACCATCAGCTGGATGTATATCCAGAAAAGTGGCAATGTCTCCAACGTCTGGGATAACCACGGTGGTCTGGAAGGCAAGACCGGTTACGAGATGTTGCAGCAGGAATACTGTCTGCCATCGCTGGATCGCGGCTACCATGCCCTGATGGAAGACCTCTCAGGGAGCGGCCAGTTGGATGAAACCCTGGTAGCAATGTTCGGTGAATTTGGTCGCACACCTAAAATCAACAACAAGACCGGCCGCGATCACTGGGGAGCGATCCAGAGTGCAGCTTTTGCTGGTGGTGGTATCCAGGGTGGCCAAGTACATGGACGCAGCGACCGCGATTCAGCATATCCCGTCGATGGACACGTCTCCCCCGAGGATATGTTGGCCACGATCTACCACGCCTTGGGTATTGCACCCGAGTCGATCATGAAGGACCAATTCGGCCGACCAAGCCAGATCGTCGACGGTCAACCGATCTGGCAACTGTTTAGCTGAACGGGGCCGAGTTGATTCGCTTGCAGTCGTGCTGATGCCTGGTCACTCGCCACGCACAATCGCTTTCCAGGTCAATTTCCTGGCACCCTCCAGGTCATGGTTCGGCAGCAGGAAAGAGAGTGACCAGCCGGACAGGACGGTCGTCAAGGTTGCCAATGGTGTGATCAAGAATGGGCTGGGGCCAACCATCTCGTTGTTCATCTCTTGCAGCGAGGCATACTCAAGGATTCCCAGCAGCCACTGAATCTCCAACGCCCAAGCCCACCAGACAGCAAAAGCCAGGCCCATGAAGGTGGCAGTCACTGCTGCTCGTTGACTGACTCGCGGCAGGAATACTGCCATCATGAAGAGCCCGCCCATCGGTCCTAGCGCACAGTTAAAAGTCCGCAACGTGATCCCGATGATGTTGTAATTCTCCGGGATCGCCAACATCAGCACGGCCATCGCCGTGCAGGACAGTCCGACTATCAATGAGATTACGCGGGCCAGTTTCAGCTCAGCCGCACCTGTCATGCCAGGCCGCATTCGCTTGATGAAATCAATCGTCACAACGGCGGCCACCGAGTTGACACCGGAATCGATACTGGACATGGCCACGGCAAATAAGGCGGCCACCACCAGGCCTGAAACACCAATCGGGAGACCATTGGCGATGTAGTGTGGAAAGACCTTGTCGGCCACGCTGGGGTCCCGGGGGTCCGTGATCCAGATGCCATCCTTGATATGCAGCACACTCTGGAAATCTGGCTGCAGATAGTAATGCAGCAGGGCCATGCCGCAGACGGCCAGCATGATCATGATGAAGAAGTCGGCGACAAACTGCACAATGTTGCCGAGAATCGCTTCACGAACTGTAGGAATTGTCAGGTACCGTTGTACGGCCACCTGGTCAGCAATGAACGTGCAGGCATACCATGTGACCATACTGAGCAACGTAAACAGGACGACGTTTCGATCGGTGTAATCCCAGCTGAACAAGGCTGGGAATTCGTGGCCCTTGCCGGCACTCGCTGTGGTGGTCTGCCACCAGTCGGCTGGCCCGCTGCCTGTATCAATGGCAACAAAAATCAGTGTGAAGATAAGGCCGGCAAACAGCACGACAAACTGGATCACGTCCGTCCAGATGACCGCTGTGATACCGCCCATCATCGTGTAAACCGTCGCCAGGATGCCAACAGACAAAAGAACGGTCAGCGTCCAGCCGCCCGCTGTGATCTCGCCAGGCAAGAAATCAACAATTGTCGGGTAAGTAATCTGTGCCACTGCCACAGATGCGGTGTAGACGATGGCCGCCATCCAGAGCAGGCGCAGCACAAAAACGAATAAGCCTGCTGCCGTCCAACGAGCTACCAGGCCGAATCGCCGTTCCAGGTATTCATAGATGCTGGTCACCCGCAGTCGCATGAAGAACGGGACCCAGACGAAATTCACCACCACAAAGGCGAGTGGTAAACCTAACCAGCCAATCGAGAGCGCCAGCCCATGTCGAATCACCTCGCCGGGGGCCGCCAGGTAGGTCAAGGTGGAAAGCAGTGTCGCCACCAGGCTGAGGCCAACTGCAAACCAGGGCATGCGGCGACCTGCCACGAAGAAATCCTCCCCTTCCTTCTGATTGCGGCCGAACCACCAGCCCGCAAACAGCACGCCTGCCATGTAGACAACAATAATGCCGTAGTCGAGTCCGTGGAGGCCACGGTTGCCGGCAGCAAGCAGTTGCG
>CAUZOB010000182.1:0-10033 GCA_963581185.1 Planctomycetota bacterium
ACCTAGACCCGCGGGACCGCGTCAATGGTCGACAGGCTGCTCGACCCGCCTTACTAAATCAACCCCCCCCTCCCGCCAGGCACACAATGCAGATGCCGACAAGAATCCTGTTCCGTTTGACTCCCCTCATGCTGCTGCTCGCTGGCGTCGCCAGCAACCTGTCCGCCGCTGAGTTTGACAAGTCCGTGCTGTCTGTGATCCGCCAGAAATGCGTCAAATGTCATGGCAAGGGAGAGATCAACGGAGATGTCGATTTTAAGCAATACCACACAAGCAAGAGATTGCTCGGCCAACCGCAATTGATTGAGCGGATGATTAACGCGATCGACGACAACAATATGCCGCCGGAAGGCGAGCCGCCGCTGGACGAACAGACACGTGCCGAGTTTCTTGCCACTTTGCAAACGATGCTGAAGCAGGCGACAACCAACAACATCGTCGCCGGTCTGAAAATCCGGCGTTTGAATCGCTTCCAATACAACAATACGGTCAAAGACCTTTTCCAGTTAAAGCTGGACGTTTTCGGACTCTCCGAGAAGTTGATGACCCGTTACGAGAATTACCTGCATCGCGCCGCTGACGGAATGCCGGATCTCGTCCAGGTTGGCTCGCAATCTCTCAACCCAGCGGCTGGTTTACGCAATGTGACAGCCTTTCCAAAGGATCTACGGGCGAGTCACGGATTTGATAACCAGGCGGACCAGCTTACGTTGTCCCCCTTGTTGCTGGATGCCTTTCTACGACTGAGCGTGTCGATCGTAGAGAGCCCGGATTTTAATGAACAGAACGTCGGTATATGGAACGACCTCTTCATGGATCCGCCTGCAGAGATCGACCGGGATGCCGAGTCGCAACGCAGGCTGGCACTATTTCTCAGGACGGCCTTTCGTGGTCCGGTCGATAATGAAACGCTGCAGCGATACGCGGCTTACGCTTCGGCCAACATGGAGCAAGGGCTGTCGTTTAGCGAGAGCATGAAGAAGGTGGTATCGGCCGTTCTGTCGTCGCCCCATTTTCTTTATCGATCTGTACGGGCTGATGCCAGTGAAAGGCAATTCGAGCTGGCCTCGAACCTCTCTTACTTTCTCTGGGGCAGTTGCCCAGACGAGGAATTACTGCGACTGGCGGAAAGCGGCGAACTCTCCAACGACGCGGTTCTACGCCAGACCGTCGATCGGATGATGCTGGATCCCAAGATTGAACGCTTCCTGGACACGTTTCCGACCCAATGGATGCAGCTGGAGAATGCGCTGGCGGCCACCCCGGATCCAGAGATCAATCGATACTTCAGCCTCGATAAACAGAACCCGGCCAGTTTACAGATGGTGCTCGAGCCGCTCTTGCTGTTCGATACGGTGTTCATTGAAGACCGACCGCTTATCGAACTGATCTCACCAGAATTCAGCTACCAGAGCGATTTCTTAACCGATTGGTACACGACGCCGTTACGGGCGCCGCCAGTAGATGAAGTCCGGATAGTGGAAGACAACCGGGTACGGAACGAGAAACTCAAGTTGCTGCAATCCTCCATCGCAGCGGTTCGCGAGGAGCTGGACGTGCTGGACAGAGCACGGGCGGATCCGATCGCTGAGAAACTGATCACAGTCGATCTGTCGGCAGGACAAGCGGCCTGGCAAGCTGAGCAGGCAAAGGTCGTTGCCGTTAACGTCACCCTTTCACCGTGGCACCGAATTGGTCCGTTTGGTGCCGACAGCTTTGATCAGGCGCACGAGAAAGCATTCTTTGATGAATCGGATGTCGACCTGAAGCAGACCTTTGGAGATTTGAAATGGGTGGAGGCGAAAGACCTTGTCGACGGCAAGCTGCATAATCTCAGCGGGGTGAGTTGTGCGACGTATCTCTATCGCACAATCCACACGGACTCCGGCCGCGACTTGGAGCTGTCGCTGGGCAGTGACGATAGCTTCAAGATCTGGCTCAATGGGATCCTCGTTGGGGAGAAGAAGGTGATTCGCGGGGCAGCTCCTGACCAGGACAAGTTGCGAGTGTCGTTGACGAAAGGTGACAACACGATCTTGATGAAAGTCGTGAATGGCGGTTGTGGCTACGCATTCTATTTCAAGGCAGAACCCCTGCCCTTGCCGGCGCCCGTTGTGGCGGCGCTTAAGATTGCAGCAGGCCAGCGGAATGAAGAACAACAACAGACGCTGGCAGCATACTACCTCTCCATCGCGCCGGAGTTAGTCGAGGTGCGACGACAGCTTGCCGAGAGCAGGTCTGTGGTTAGCAAGAGAGATCGACAACTGCAGGACGAACTTAAAAAGGCGCCAAAGCCACAGGAAATAGACAAGCTTCGCCAGGACGCCCAACGCAGGTTCGATGATCAGCTGCGAGCCAAAATGCGATCAAGGGCTTTCCGGCGTGTGGCAATAACAGATGTCCGCTACGGCGGCGTGATTACCAACGCCGCCATGTTAAGCATGACATCGGGGCCGACACGAACTCATCCGATCGCACGGGGCGCGTGGGTGGTGGAAGTGATCTTTAACAACCCTCCAGACCCGCCCCCAAACGATGTGCCGCCATTGAATGAGGAAAGTGGCCGACAGGACCTCACGATTCGTGAAAAATTCGCCGTACACCGCGAAAATGCATCCTGCGCCGGCTGTCACTCCAAACTCGACCCACTTGGTTTTGCCCTCGAGAACTTTGACATTACGGGCCGCTGGCGAGACAAGTATGACAATGGCAGAGACGTAGATTCGAGCGGAACGCTGATGAGAAAGTACGAATTTGACGGGATCGTTCAGTTCAAGGAATCGATCGTGCGAGAAGACCGTCGTTTCGCCAAAGCGTTCACGGCCCACCTGCTGCGTTTTGCCTTGTCCAGGGAACTGGGTCCCGCCGATTCGATCACGATCAACTCAATTGTCGACAGTTTGCAACAAGGTGACTTCAAGCTGCGGTCCCTGATCCGGGAAGTCGCCCAAAGTGATGTCTTTGTCAACAGGTAAGGTGCCCTGGGGAGTGTCGTCCGTTGGAAGCAGACGAACAGAAGTATCTACGTGCCCTTGAGCCCGTCGTCTGAATTTAGAATCCAACACCTGCTATTTGTGGTCTAATGGTACGCGGGCGTGTTATTCCTCGTCGCCCCAGAAAGATCAAGGCTCCCGATATGTCGCGATGCTTTTCCAATTCGAATTCACACTGCCGGTTCCGCGTAGTGCTCGCAACCGCCGTGTTACTCGCTATAGTCATCGTTTGTCAGCCCGTGCAGGCCCAGACCAGGCTCTTGCCACTACTAACCAACGCCACAAATCGTCTCGTCGCAGATGACGATGACGGCGCCTTGATAACCGATGTCGTTGATGACCGAGCAATCAAGAAATTGATCAGCACTCAAGCTGAGTTCCTGCTGCCGGACGCTGAAATGTCCCTGGTGAAAGGATTTGGCGAGCAGATCAAGCGTACCGAAACAAAGCTCAAGCTGCCTAAAATCAGGACAGCTCCGCTGGCATCTCACGAAATCTACCCAGCTGTAGCTCCGTCTGTCCTTGTGCTCTCCAAGCTATACAAATGCAAACGCTGCACATCGTGGCATGACCGCAGCGCCGGGGCCTTTGCCTTGACCGCTGATGGTGCGATCGTGACGAATTATCACGTTGTCGATGGACTCAAGCCCGATGAGCGGGCCCTGGTCGCCACGGCTGCCAACGGCAATGTCTACGTTGTGAAAGAAATCCTAGCGGCCGACAAGCTGAATGACATTGCCATCCTGCAATTGGAACTCCGTGCGGGCGAAAAGTTGCAACCGGTAAAAATCGCCACTCAGGCAATTCCAGGCGAGGATGTTTACGCGATTAGTCATCCAGTCGGCCGTTTCTATACATTGACCAAAGGTGTCGTATCACGAAATGCCATGGTGCACACTTCAGACGGCTCCAGCAAACGGCTCTATATCACAGCCGAGTTTGCCAAGGGTTCGAGTGGGGCACCGATTTTCAATGGACGTGGTGAAGTGGTCGGGATGGTGGCCAGTACCCAGTCGATCTACTACACGGAAACGAAGGATGAACAGAAGAACCTGCAAATGGTATTTCGCAACTGTATTCCAGCATCGTCGGTTCACTCGCTTTTGAAATAACAGAGCCCAATTCCGCCGAATCGAAAGCTGGCCTCGGTGCTGAATCTATGGACTCGCCTGCCTTCGCCAGGCGGTTGTGCCGAAACCAGCATTTGAGAGTCGTGCGACTTAATAACGAGACGAGCCTCCAGAATGCTGTTCTCAAGTGGCCGACAAACCTGTTACTCATTCTTTCTGCTGGTCGTCCTGTCCAGCCTCTGCCCCATTGAGTTGTCCAACAGTTTGCAGGCCCAGCCGACCCAACCAGCCAGGGCCGACGGCGACTTTTATCATCCAGACCAAGTCCAGGCGATCCGCCTGCAGGTCAGCGCCCTCAACCTGCGCCGACTTAAAGAGGCACTGCCTGAACGAATCTACGTTCCAGCCATTTTTCGCTGGCGGGATCAGGCCATTGAAAACGTCGGAGTTCGATACAAGGGGAACAGCTCGTCAAATCCGAACCAGTCGCATAAACGCGGCTTCTTGATCAAGTTCAGCGAGTTCAACAAGGGAGGCAGATTCCTGGGCCTTGAGCGAATCGCCCTGGATAACGGCATTCAGTTCGGCAGCCTGTTTAGCGAGCAGCTGATTACTGCCATTCTTCGTGAACTGGAGATCCCGGCATCTCGCTGCAATTTTGCCACGCTGTATCTGAACGACAGTTATCACGGCGTCTACACGAACGTCGAGCGCATTGACGGCACCTTTGTCAGCCGACACTTTCTCCGCGGCGGTGCGCTCTACAAGAATGACGAGGGTGGCCCGGGCGGAGACCTTGCTCCCTTTGACCCAAAAAATGCACCGCTCAATCGGCCATTTGCATTTGAACCGAAATCCAAAGCGGCCACGAAGGATGGCGGAGATATTCTCAACTTGATCACCAAAATAGATCAGGTTCCAGCTAAACGAGTCCCGGCCATGCTCGAGAGGACGATCGAGGTTGACTCCTTCCTCAAGACAATGGCCGTGATGCTATTTTCCGGCGCGTTTGACCAGTTAACCGGTGCAGGCCCGCACAACTTTTACCTTTACCACAATCCGGAAGACGGTCGCTGGAACTACATTCCCTGGGACCTGGACGTTGGCTTTGCCGACAACGCGTTCGGTCGAGTGCCGGTGATTGATGGTTGGAATGCCGCTTGGCCGACCATGAGCCGCTCGCCCTCCCCGCTTCTGGAGAGGATTATCCACAATCCAGAACTACTCGCCCGCTACCGTGCACATGCGGATGAGATCCTGGAGCGATATTTTCATCCGGACATCTTGATACCGAGACTGGATGAACTGTATGAGCGAATCCGAGTCGATCTCGCTGTGGATCCATTCCCGCACCGACGGGTCACGAACCCGCGCGATACGGATTATGAGAGCATCGTCGCATCGATCAAGGCCTTCATCCGTCGCCGCTATGCCACCGCACGCCTGCAGTTGGACAACCCTGGCCCACGACCGGTCCTGGCCAAGCCGATGCCCCGTGGTGGAGAACCGATGCCTGGCACGTCAACGCTGGGCGCACCGAGTGATTTACGGACGGGTAGTGTAACTGCCGAGTCAGTGTTCCTGGAGTGGAAGGACAATGCTGACGATGATATCGGCCATGTCGTGCAGCGGGCTGATGGGGCGAAGGGGGACGAATTTCGTAATCATATTGGCAAGCCTGGAAAAAATAGCACGACCGCCACGGATCGCAATGTGATGGCAGGCAAGACATATCGGTATCGCGTCTATGCGTTCATGCGGACACCGACAGGGCCGCTGGGAACCCGTGTCTCCAAACCGATTACGGTGCGGGTACCGAGCGAGTAAGGCGGATGAGTTGCTGTGTCGTTGGCACTTGTGGAAATGCTATCCGCCGATCATTCACTCGGAATGAGCTGCTTGGCGAACCAGTCCGCCATCACCTGCACCTCTTCGTGAATCGTGGGCCAGGGATGACCACCGCCCGGCTTGATAATCAACTGCGCCGGCACTTTCGCCTTCTCCAACGCTGCCAGCATCACCTTGGATTGCTGTAACGGTACTGACAGGTCCGCGTCTCCGTGAATCAAGAGGAACGGGGGGGCATCGGGGGTCACCAGACGGGCGGGCGAAATAGCAATAAAACCCTCCTGAATCTGCTTCTCGCTGAGCCCCTCTACTCCATCGGGAAAAGCCAAGCGAATCGTCATCTCCCGGATACGTGCTGTCGAACCGGCGTCTCGCTCTTGATCGCCGTACTGCAGAAAATCGGTCGGTGGAAAGAACGCTCCCGTCGCTTTCACCCGAGTTGCATCGCTGGCCGTGACAGCGGTCAGGCAGGCCAGGTGGCCACCAGCCGAAGCACCCATCAGCCCAAGTGCATCTGGTGCGATTTTGTAGTCATCAGCGTGACTTTTGACCCAACGGATGCCGGTATTGACGTTGGCCAGCATTTCGGCGGCGCTGAACTTGCTGATCGATCCGGGGCGGACAGCGAAGACCGTAAATCCCTTGGCGCACATCAGCTCGAAGACTTGCCCGCGTCGATGATCTTCGATCTTGCCGCGATCCGAACTCCAGGCGCCGCTGGCAATATCGACGATCGCATGGCCGTTCTTTTCTCCCCTGGGAACAAAAATGTCCATTACCAGAGCAACACCGTGCGTCTGGCCATAAACCACATCCTGGGTTTCGGTGTAAGACCGCTCATCGGCGTTCGATACGGTCGGCAACAGGGCCACTGCACAGCTCAGCACGACGTGAATGCAACGACTCATGAACTTCACCATCTTTCTTGGCCTCGCATGTTCTTCAAATCCTCTCGCCTGAGCGGCCGACCGCGGTGGCCTCTGTTTTGGCTTCATTCCGCGATCTTAGCACTTTTATTCGCAGCCGGGTGGCACTTCTTTTTCGCAGATCCTGAGTGGGATCGACGCCGCGACGCTGGGACCAGAAAAGTGGTATCATCTAGTCAACGTCCGCCGCAGGCAGGTGAATGAATTGCCCGATAAGCGGTCATAAACACACGAGCTGGAAATGAGAGGCTGAGATGAGACAAGTATCACGATGGAGCCTGATTGGCGTTGTACTCCTATCCCTGTGCGCAGGCACAAGCAGCCACGCACGAGAACCGAAGTCAAAGACGCTGCAAGTCTTCATCCTCGCCGGCCAGTCCAATATGGTTGGACACGCAAACTACATCACGATCCCTCGCCTGTTCGTTGACCCCAGGCCAGAGGTAAAGGAGTTAGCCCAGCTGGTTTTCAAGAAAGGTAGTGTTGTCACTCGCGCCCAGGTAGACGAGAAGATCGCCTTGCAGATCGAGCGGGATGCAATCCGTAATGCACTGCGGAAGAAGGAGATTGAGGGCGAAGATAAGATCGCGGCGGCCAAGAAGAAACTGGAACAGGTTGAGGCGGAACTTGAGGCGAAAGTTGAGCAGATTAAGAGTAGCTTCGCCGTGTCAGAGCAGGTCTATATCAGTTCAATCGCTGACGGAAATCGAAGGTCCGGGCCGCTGACTGTCGGATATGGCGGCAACCAGGAAAAGATCGGTCCGGAACTAGGATTCGGTATGTCACTGGCGCAGAAAATTGATTCACCGATCCTCCTGATCAAGACCTCCTGGGGGGGCAAGTCGCTGCATTACAATTTTCGTCCGCCATCGGCTGGGCCGTACGAGTTGAGTGAGAAGGAAGCCGCAGCAGACAACAAGCAGGATGTTATTGACAATGTCAGCCTGAACTATCGAATGATGACCGAATCAGTACGCTCGGTGCTTGGCGACCTGGCAAGCAATCACCCGGCTTACAACGAGAAGGCTGGCTTCGAAATTGCCGGGTTTGTCTGGTTTCAGGGTTTCAACGACCAGTTTTCACCGGCCTTTCGCGATAACTACGCGAGCAACATGATCCACTTTGTGGAGGATGTTCGGACCGAATACAAGGTTCCCAAAATGCCGTTCGTGATTGGCGTGCTGGGTACGGGCATGACGGCCGAAAAGGTCGGCGAGAATGCAGTCTCCCTGGGACAACGGGCTGCCGCCGCTCACCCTGCCTTCGAGGGCAACGTGACGGCTGTGGAGAGTTACCAGGTCTACGACCTGAGCGCCTACGAGGTCTACAAGAAGGGCTGGGCCGATCATTTCGCGGAATGGTGTGCGGTGGGCAGCGACCGGCCCTACCATTACCTCGGCAGCGGAAAATTCTTTGTGCGCTTTGGTGACTCCCTGGCCACGGCCATGGACGACCTGATTCGCCAACAGAAATAACGCGGCCGCTGGTTGATGGCTCCTGACGATCCTTGGGAGCAGGCGGCTGATAGGGGTTGAGGCAATGACTGAAGACGTAACGGACAGTACGTCCCAACAGCAACACGACTCCGTTGCGACGGACCCGCCAGCCACGTCCGCCTGGTCAAGCATCCTCTTTGCCGTGACGATGGCAGGCGTGCTCGCCTGGATCGTTTTCGACGCCAGGCAGAGCGAAAGTGACAAGGTCCGGCGGGCCAGCCAGGTCAAACAGGCTATTGAGGCAGTTGAAAAACGTGGTGGCAGCGTTGAACGGGACAGAAATGGCGATGTTACTGATGTCGATCTTACTCAGACGAAAGCCTCAGATAGTGACCTGGTTCAGTTGGCAGCCCTTCATAAGCTCGGCCAACTCAAGCTGGGCTTCACGGATATTACCGATCAAGGACTGAGAGAATTGGCCGGCCTGGGTAACCTGACCACTCTTGACCTTGGCTTTACCGGGGTGACCAGCAGCGGCCTTGAGCATGTTCTTGGATTGAAGGAACTGAGCGCACTGCGACTGCACATGACCAGTGTGGATGACGCCGGGCTTGCCCGCCTGGACCGGTTGCCCCTGCTGGAGTCACTTGACCTGGGCGGTCCGCTGGTGACAAACAACAGCCTGAAACAACTTGAAGTCTTGAAGGGGCTGACTTCACTCACAATTGACGCCCCTTCTGTGAATGACGATGGCTTGAAGTTCCTGGCAGGTCATAATTCTCTGGTGTCACTTGCCCTAACCCATACGGGAGTTACCGGCAGCGGCCTGTCCGAGTTGACAGGCCTTGCTGAGCTGCGAACGCTTGACCTCAGCTTTAGCGGACTCACGAATGAATCCATCAGACAGCTCAAAGAACTTAGCCAGCTGGAAGAACTGGACCTGAACGGAACGGGCCTGACGGAAGACGGTGTGAATCAACTGTCACGCCAGCTGCCGACCTGCAGGATTCACTGGTCGCCCTGAGCCACCATGCCGTCCCTTACAGTTTCATTCTTCGGGCTACGCCCAGTGAGTCGCATGGTGTTGCTTATCCGCAGGCGACACTCGCGGAGCCATGAGACGTTCATGTCGTGTTCAAATAGGAATTACGAGGGACTGACTAGTGGCCGTCCTCGATCAGTCGCACGACAGCCTCGATCGGCATGGCGAGGTTCAGATTCTGGCCTCCTTCGATAAAGGCGGAGGTCACGCCGATAACCTGCCCACTGTCATTGAAGAGTGGTCCACCGCTGCTGCCAGGACTGATGGGGGCCGTAAACTGAATTTCAGTATGGCCGTCTTCCCTCTCACGCAACCCGCTCACAATTCCTGTTGAGATTGTGTTCCTGAGGCTGAGTGGATTGCCGATCGCAAACACTTTCTCCCCAACCTTGGGGAGCTGGGGAGTCAGGCTTAGGTAGTCCTGCGTCGGTCGCCTGATTTTCAGATAGGCCAGGTCCAGGCTGCTGTGTTGAACAATAAAGTCGGCGGTCTGGCCGCGGCGAGCACCTTCGTGAATCACCTCGAAGTGTTCGGCGCCTCGGACGTCAACAACGTGCTTGTTGGTGACCAGCCCACCTTGAGGACTGACTAAGAATCCGCTGCCCGACCCCAGGGCATCGCCGTCGATATCGAAGACGATTATCTGTACCACAGACGGGCTATATTTCTCGTAAATCTCTTGCGCCCCAAGCGCTGTGGTCGAGGCCCCGGCGCTCCC
>CAUZOB010000183.1:0-9977 GCA_963581185.1 Planctomycetota bacterium
TGCCAAGGCAGTGTTGACCGCCGCGCAGACACTGCTGCCGATGAAGACCGCCGCGGAAGTTGCCACGAAGAAGGCCCTGACAGACGCCATGACGGATACGGCAGCCAAGGCCGATGCACTGGCGAGTGCCACGACCATCAAGTCGGCTGCGGAGAAGCTGGCGATTGAGGCGGCTGCGGCTGCTCAAAAAGCTGCCGCCGGCAAGGAACTGGCAGACCAGCAAGCCCTGCAGGCAGCAGCCGCTGCCAAGATTGCAGTCGATACAGCTGCCCGGCTTGCTTCGGCAAGTACAGCGCAACCGGAGAACAAGGAACTGGCGGCCCGCTCCGCAACTGCCCAGACCACAAGTACAGCAGCAGCTGCCAGGGCAGTCGCTACAGAGGCCGCCAAGGCGGCTCCCACCAAGGCAGCCGCGGATGCTGCCACGGCGGCGGAAGGTACTGCCGCCAAGGCACTCGAGACAGGAAAGCCGTATGCCGAAGGGGTCACGGCGCTGGCCGCCAGCCAGGCAACCCAGCGGACGGCGCAGTCAGCAGAGGATATCGCTGCGTTGGAACTTGCTGCTGCCACCGCGGCGGTACCAGCGGCCACGCAACAGATCGCTGAACTGGAAGCCAGCGTAGCAAAGCTGACGACAGATCTGGAAGCCGCCACCGTCGCTTCGACTGAATCCGAACAGCCCATCCGCTCACTCTCGTTTTCGCCCGATGGCAGTCAGCTTGCCAGTGGTGGTGATATGGGTGTCGTGCATACCTGGGATGGCACCGATGGTAAGAGCATGGCCAGCTTTGTCGGTCACGCCGCGTCGGTCCAATCGCTGGCTTTCCTCAGCGACCAGGCAATTATCTCGGGTTCCATGGACAACAACACGATCCTCTGGAATCTCAAGCCGAGTTGGGAGCTGGAGCGGGTAATCGGATCGCCGACGGACCCGGAAACGCTGGCTGATCGAGTGGTGACTGTCGACTTTTCGCTGAATGGCGAGCTGCTGGCGACCGGCGGTGGGGTGCCATCGCGGAGCGGTGAAGTCAAGGTCTGGAATGTCGCCGACGGTTCTCCAGTAATGGCTCTTGCCGATGCACACAACGACGGTGTGAACGGAGTGGAAATCTCGCCCGATGGGAAGCTGGTCGCTTCCGCGTCGGCGGACAAGTACGTGCGGGTGTTTGAGATTGCCACGGGTAAGCAAGTGGCCCAGTGCGAGGGGCACACGAACCATGTTCTCGGTGTCAGCTGGCGAGGTGACGGCCGCTTCCTGGCCAGCAGCGGTGCTGACAACACGATCCGCATCTGGAATCCAGTCAATGGCGAACGGGTTCGAAACATTGGCGGCTATAACAAGCAGGTCACTTCGATCCGATTCGTCGGTCAGACGAACACCACGGTAGCCTGCTCGGGTGACCAGATCGTGCGCATGAACAACTCGGATAACGGCGGCGCCATCCGCAACTTTGGCGGGGCCGTCGATTATCTCTACTCCGTGGACGGTAGTCCCAACGGACAGGTCGTGATCGCCGGCGGACATGCCGGCATCCTGCGGATTTGGAACGGTACGAACGCCCAATCGATCCAGGTGATTGAAAGCCCCCAGCCGCCAGAAGAAGAGGCAGCGGCCGGCGCGGGCGAGGACGCCAAAGCGGCAGGAAATTAGCACGACGAGCGACTTTGGTCGCGATATACTGACACCGCTAGGGAGTAGGAAGCCGCTGCTCCCACGCGAACCTGTCGCGGTCTATATGTCTTGCGTTTCCGAGGTGGCCGATGAATTCCCTGCTACACGCTGGTACTCAACTTCTCGCCTCGCCCGCCTTCTTCTGGCGCCAGTACCTTGGTCTGCTCCTGCTTGTGGCTGTCTTTACGAGTCCTGCGCCGGCCCAGGAGCTGACGGCACTGACAGGCCATGTTGGTGGTGTTGTGCAGTCCCAGTATGTGCCGGGCGGCAAGATCGTGGTCACGGCGGGACACGATGGTTCAGTCAAAATCTGGCAGGCGGCTGATGGCATGCTGCTGCGAACGCTGGAAGGACACCAGGGCCAGGTTCTCTCGTTGGCCGTCAGCGATGACGGTCGGCACTTGTTGAGTGGTGGCAGGGACAATTCAATTCGCTTCTGGGATGTGTTTGTTCCAGATCCGGTCTCTCAGCGAGAAGATCATCGAATGGGCGTGACCGCCATCCTGGTTGGCCCCGAGGGGGCCTGGGTTGCCACCGGCTCGGCTGACAAGTCAATCAAGATCCTGGCGGCCGGCGAACAGGAAGCACGCCGCCTGGGACGAAACCCGGAGGCGATTTCCTCGCTGGCAACGAACCTCACCGCGACCCTGTTTGCAAGTGGCGATGTGGCTGGCAATGTACAACTCTGGAACCCCGAAACCGGCTTGCTGCTCGGTAAAGTCGGTGCCCACCAGGGCGTCATCGCGGGTATGGCGTTTCACCCAACCGCACCGCAGTTGATCACCGCAGGCGCAAATGGCACGGTGAAACGCTGGACGCTGCCGCTTGTTAACCCTCGCGTTGTGCCCCCCAGCGAATCTGGCATTCGTGCCGTGGTGTTCAGCCCCGATGGTAAGACCGCCTACGCCGCAGATGAGGGGCGAGTGCGTGCCGTCCAGGTCGAGGATGGCAAGGTTGGGCAGCTTTATGCCGGACAGCTAGCTCCCGTTCAGACGGTCGGGCTTAACAAGGACGGGTCACTGCTCGTTGCCGGAACAGAACAAGGCGAGATTCACTTCTGGAATACCGCCGACGCTGTTAGCAGCGGAGTCATCCTGGGACATGCCGGTGCAGTGCATGCTGTTGTTATGCACCCCACGCAGCCGCAGGGCATGTCTGCCGGAGCAGATGGAACGATTCGATTCTGGAATATTCCGCAGGCCGCACGGCCCCTCGCTGGCCACACAGGACCTGTGCAGATTGTTGCAGTCAGTAACGATGGCAAGTGGATTGCCACCGGCAGCGACGATAAAAGTCTGCGGATCTGGAACGTTGAGGATGGTGCAGTTGCCCAGACCATTGCTCCGGAAGGTGGAGCGGAACTGGCCGCAATCGCTTTCCAGGCAGATGGGGTTCAGTTGGCCAGTGGCGACGCTGCTGGCACAATTCAGCTGAGCACTGTGACTGACGGAGCGAGCACGGGAAGGGTTCAGGCACATACCGGAGCGGTGGCAGCACTGTCCTATCGGCCCGATGCAACCCAGTTGGTCAGCAGTGGAGCTGATGGACTCGTCAAGTGGTGGAATCTGCCACTGACCGCGGATCGCACGGTTGCGGAAATACCTGCGGAAATCACCGCGGCTGTCTCGGACGGCAAGACGATCGTGGCTGGTTCGACGGATGGCGCCATCCGGCAAATGGACGCTGCTGCCGGGACCCAGTTGCGGGCTTTCCCAGGACATACTGGCACGGTGGTCAGCCTGGCCATGCATCCCCAGGGAAGTCACCTGGCGAGTGGTCAGAACGATGGGGCCATTCGGGTCTTCAAGGCATCTGACGGTGTCATCCTGGCGACCCTGCGAGGACATACAGGTCCGGTCACATCGTTGGCCTACCATCCGACAGAACCGCAATTAATAAGTGGTGGAGCGGACGGAACATTGCGGGTCTGGAGTATCCCCGACGCCGCCACGGTCACGGCAGGAGTCGCAACGACCGTCGCGGCTGCAACATTCAGTGCCGACAAGACACTGCTGGCGATCGCTGGCGTGATCGCTGGCAAACCAACGATCCAGGTCCGCAACGCCACCACCGGCGCTGTGACCGTGACACTCGTTGGACACACCGCGGCCATTACGTCGTTGGCATTTAGCCCAGACAAAACGCGACTCGTCTCGGGCAGCGCTGATATGACGGCGCGGATCTGGACCGTCGCTGATGCAGCGGCCGAGCCGGTTCTGTTGGAAGGTCATACAGCCGCCCTGAGCTCAGTTGCTTTTGCGGCAAACGGAGCACAGGTGTTCAGTGGCGCAGCGGATAATACCATCAAGCAATGGAATGTTGCGGATGGTGCAGAAGTACGGACGATTGCTGGGCATACTCAGGCCGTCACCTCGCTGTCGGTGGCAGGCGCTGTGCTGGCATCTGCGAGTGCTGATGCGAGTCTGCGGCTCTGGAATACTGCCGATGGAGCTGCCATCCGTACAGTCAGCCACGGTGCCGCCGTCTCACTGGTGCGACTGTCCGCTGACGGAAAACTGCTCGCGTCGGTCGGTGCCGACAAGGTTGTCAAGCTTTGGAATGCAGCAGACGGTGCTGCTATCGCATCGCTGCAGGGGCATGCCGCCAATGTCACCAGCCTTGGCTTCAGTAGCGACAGCCAGCGGCTACTCAGCTGTGGTGGCGCCGACCTGATGGTCTGGGACGCCCAGGGAAACTTACTGGAGGGTATCGCCGTACCGTCGGCCACCGCCCTGCTGACAGAATTCGCGCCGCTGGATGCTGGCTACCTCGGCGTCGACACGAACAATGGACTTCGTCGGGGAACGTATGCACTTGTGCGTCTGCTGCCCGCCCACGAGGGCGCGATTCAGAAACTTGTGATGGCTATCGATGGAGCCTCGGTGTTCAGCGGTGGAGTTGATAAGATCATCCGCCGTACAAGAATTTCCGACGCCGCACCGCTGGCAACTTTGACGACTGCCGCAGAGGCGATCCAGGATATGGCCATCTCGACCGATGGTAAACAACTTGTTGCCGGCAGTGGAAGTCTGGTTTATCGCTGGGAACTGGCCACTGCGATTGGCAATGCAGCGGTCGAGCCTGCTGCCAGTATTGTTCATCCCAAGCCAGTCCTGCGGGTAGCGATCAATATGGACGGCACGCGAGTCGTCAGCGCAGACGATGCCGGGGTGATCCGTTTCTGGGATGCGGCCACCGGATTGGAACTCCAGCAATTGGCTGGCCACAGCGGTCCTCTAGCAGACCTCTACTTGAACCCCGACTCAACTTTCATTCTTTCCGCCGGCCGGGATAAGACTCTGCGTCAATGGACACCGGCAGTTTCTGCCGTTATCAAATTGGCGGACAAGCCGACGACCGACATGGCCTGGACCCCAGACGGAACCCTGCTGGTACTGGCGGGTCCGGATAATATCGTACGTGTCTGGGACCAGGCAACAGCCACGGTCAAACATGAACTTACTGCAGGCGAGATGCCGCTGGTTTCCCTGGCCATCCGAAAAGACGGGGCTCGACTCGTCGCTGGTGGGATCGATGGCAATCTCTATAGTTGGCCTCTGGCGGCGGGAGTTCCCGGCGCAATGACCATGCTCGCCACAGCAGCCGCGATCACACGAGTTGATTTTGATACAGAAGGAACACGGCTGCTGGTTGCCGGAGCTGACGGCCAGGCGCGTATTCTGGATGGTGAGTTGGCTGGAGTTATCGAGCGAGTGAGCGTGGCTGAACAAGCTGCTGCCGTTACGCTTTCTAGCGATGGCAAGAGTGTCCTGAGTACCAGTGCCAACAATGTGTCGATCCAGGACCTGTCAGTTCAGTCTGTTATCACGGGCCATGCAGGTGCGGTGACTGCCCTGCTAATCAAACCGGATGGCAGCCAGTTGATCAGCGGTGGTGTCGATATGACGGTGCGACTTTGGAATGTCGCCGACGGAGTTGCTGCGGGTACGGTAGCTGGTCCTACCGGTGCCGTCACCGGGCTGTCCATTTCTGCCGATGCGGTACGGCTAGTTGCCAGCAGCGCGGATAAAAATGTCTACGCCTGGACCCTGGCAGCCAATCCCAATAACCTGGCCGCCGACCTCACGATTGAGCACCCCGAATCGGTGCTGGGCGTGGCGATCTCGGCCGATAACGTTCGCCTTGTCAGTAGCTCGGTCGATGGCACCGCGCGGGCCTGGGACGCTGCCACTGGCCTGCTGCTGGAGTCCTTTGTCGGTCATGAGGGAGCTGTCACAGCACTCGGCCTGGCTGCTGACGGTAAGGGTGTCGTGACCGGCGGTTTCGACAAAACGGTCAGGCTCTGGAATATTGCCGCCGAACAGGTGTTCGCTGCCGACGCAGAGAAACTACTCGGCTTTGTGATGCTGCCGGATGCAAGTCAGGTCGGCGTGATTGGTACGGAACCCCAGGTCAAGTGGTTTGCTGCCGACGGAACTGCCGTACGGCAGCTGGCCGGCGCAGCGGCAGCATTGAACCAGCTGGCGATCAGCCAGGATGCGAGTCAGGCAGCGGCAGCGGACGCGAACGGAAACCTGCTGGTCTGGAACCTGGCGGACGGTGCCCTGCTGAAGACGATTGAAAGTGGCGTCGCCACGACGGCACTCGCTTTTGGCAGCGATGGCACGTCGCTACTGGCTGCTGGATCCGACAACCATCTTCGCGTTTACGACCTGGCCGAAGCCACCTTGCTTCAGGACCAGCTGGCCGCAGCGCCACAGACCGTCTTGAGCTCCCTGCCGGGCGGCAAGGAGTTTCTCTCCGCAGATGATTCAGGAATCGTGTTTGAATGGGCTATCGCCAGCCCCACGGAATTGCTGGCGGTGAATGGACACAATGTCGTCTATGGACTGGACCTCAATAGTGACGGTTCGGTGGCGGCCAGTTGTGGCGCTGACAATATGATCCAGCTTTGGGACCTGGCAACCGGCCAGGCTATTCGGCAGCTGGCTGGCCACGAAGGCCCGGTTTACAGTATTCGCTTTAGTGACGATGACAAGCTGCTTGTCTCCGCGTCGGCAGATGGTACTGTCCGCGTCTGGAATGTGGCTGACGGTGCTCAGCTCAAGTCGCTGATGACGACCGTGGCAGAAGGTGAGACCGTGCCGGCCGTCTATGATGCCGCCTTTAACGCGGCAGCAGATATGGTTGTGGCTGCCGACAGCCAGGGCATAATCAAATTGTGGAATGTCGCCAGCGGTGAACTGGTGCGAAATATTGGTGAGGCCGGAGAAGCGGTCTATCGAGTGGCCTTCTCAGAGAATGGCCAACGACTGCTGGCCTGCGGACACGCCGGCACACTAACAGTACGGAACGTGGCGGACGGCGCGGCAGCTTTCACAATCAAGCTGCCCAGCGTGGCTTACTCGGCGGAGTACGCACCGGGCGGAGCGACCATTTCGGCAGCCTGTGCGAATGGTAATACCTACCTGGTCCCGATCCCGGAAGAAGCGAGATAAGTCGGTCGTCAGTGGTTCGTCGTCATTACCGCTAAGGATTGTCCGCGAGTCGCTCATTTTTGGCCCCTGTGCCAGCTGCATGCTACTATTCAATAGGCGTTCGGCGGGAACAAATCCCCTTAACTGACGTATTGAATGACATCATGTCACGTCTCCCTGACCACATCTGCTCGACCCTGCTGCTTCTCATGGCGGCGCTGCTGATCGGTTGTAGTCAGGCTGATCAGTCGGTGGACCTCGAGCCCCGCCAGGTTGCCAGCGATGTTGAGCTGGATCCAGCCAAGCAGAAAGCAATCTGGGATGCCGAGCATGTGACGTTTGTCGTGGAGCGACGGTTGGGGCAGGCTCTCCGAGACGCCTGGCAGGCAGGCGACGCTGCTGGCCTAAAGGACCTCTGCCTGGATGACTTTCGCGGACAATGGCCCGCGGAATCCACTGCCACGGAACGTGAACAGGCAGGTGTGCAGGAATGGTTGTTGCCGGAAAGCGATCACCCCGAGTCGATCTCGGCAGACCAGTGGTCAACGCTGATGGTCGGCTTGATGGCCCGACTGGGCGAGGTCCAGTCCAGCTCGATGCGTGTTCTGAGGATCCACCAACTGGCAGATACATCAGGCGGGTGGTCGGCACGGCTGTTCCTGAGTGCCAGGGGAATGTCGCCAACCGGACTGAACTGTATCCAGGAATCGATTCACGAGGTTGAGTTTGTTTTTGAGGATGAAGATCAACTGGGCAAGACAGCTGCCCTACGCCTCTGGTCCGTCCAGACGGTATCACATCGAGTTGCGGCAGGCTCTCTGTTCGAGGAAGTTACCAACGAAACGGGCTTGAATATCCTGCCGCTGGTCGACAACTGGAATGTCGAGCCGGCACAGGCCCAGCAATACCGATTCCAGCTCGCCGTGGATGATTACGATCGAGATGGATACCCAGATATCGCCGTGGCAACGTACAAGGGACGGCCGCTGTTACTGAGAAATATTCGTGGCCGTCAGTTTACGGATGTAGCGAGTCAAATGGGGCTACGGGACTGGAAATTTACTGCTGAGCAGGCCTCCAGTGTCGTTGCCTGGACCGATTTCGATAACGATGGTTATCCCGACCTCGTGATGGGGCGATACTTCTACCGCAACAACGAGGGTAAGGGGTTCGAGGACATCACCCAACAGAGTGGCTTGGTCTTCAAGCGTGAACCGATGGGCTGCGCTGTCATCGATTATGACTGCGATGGGCTGCTGGATCTTTACATGTACTATGAGCTGCCAGACAAGATGCCCGCAGGCCAACAGGTGTTGCCCTGGATTGGTGACGACAAATCGGGTGAGAGTAACCAGCTTTGGCATAACGAGGGGAACGGGACATTTCGTGATGTCTCTGCCGAGACAAACAGCGGCGCTGGATTACGGAAAACGACCGCCATGAATTGGCTGTTCTATGACGATGACGCCTATCCCGATGCCTATCTGGCGAACGACTTTGGCACCAACGTACTGCTCCGTAACAAGGGTGACGGAACTTTTGAAGATATCTCCCAGCAGAGCGGGACCAGCGACTATGCCACCAGCATGGGCGTTGCCAGCGGGGACCTCGACAATGACGGTTACCCGGAGATCTATATTGCCAACATGTTTTCCAAGATGGGCCGCCGGATCATCGGCCAGGTCGAAGAGGGAGACTATCCCGGTTCAATTTACGAACAGATCAAGGGATCGTGCGCCGGTAATCGACTCTATCGCCGCACGGCCGACAGCCTTCGCTGCCAGGAATTCAGTACCAGCTGGAAAATCAATCGAGTTGGCTGGGCCTACTCGCCCGCCATGGTTGACCTTGACGGTGATGGTTTTCTCGATCTTTACGCCTCCACGGGCTTCATGAGTTTTGACCGCGGTAAGCCGGACGGCTGAACATGCCTCTGGCGGGCCGTCGTGTCACGGCCCCTCGATCGGACGGCATCGCTGCCGGAATTGGGAGAACTGGATAGCGAGAATGGCGAATTCTGGGCAGAGAACGCTTTCTCAATGATCCGTGACGGTAGCAACGTTAGTGCTTATGAACGCAACCGCGTGTTCCTCAATCCGGGCTCCAGTGAGACTTTCCTGGACGCCTCCTTCGCCACCGGAGCAGATATCGACTCGGATTCACGCAGCGTGATCGTGGCCGATTTTAACCGCGATGGCTGGCCCGATCTTCTTGTTGGTTCTGTCGGCGGCGGGCCGCTACGATTGTTCCTCAATCGTTTTGAACGTGACCAGAACCGGGTTGTGGTTGAGTTGACGGGCACGACTTCCAATCGACTGGCAGTCGGCTCGCGTGTTGTGATCCGCATTGGCGACCGACAGATCGTGAGAGATCGATTCAAGGCAAATGGCCACCATGACCAATCGCCCGGGACGTTGCTAATCGGAGTTGGTGATGCTGCTGTGATTGACCAACTGCTGGTTCGCTGGCCGACAGGCAAAGAACAGGTGTTTCACGATCTCGCCGTCAACTCTCGACTTCAGATCGTCGAGGGCGAACAAGAGTACCAGTCGGTTCCATTGGACCCTGCTGAACTACCGACGACAGCCAGTGGCCAGGCACAGCGCTAACGCCGGCGACAGCTAGAAGTTTTTCTTCTTACGGCCCGCCGACTGGCAGCAGGTGGATTCCGTCACGGGACTTATTGAGCTCAAAACGAGCAACATAGATTGTGCTGGGAGCACGGCCGCTGGCAACGTAGGAAACCAGGATCGAGTCATCTTTGAGCAGTATTCCGCCCGGGTAGCCGTAGCAACTTGCATCAAGCGGAATCGCGCCGGTCCAGTTATCGCCAGCATCCTTGCTGATGAACAGCCGCAGATTGCCGT
>CAUZOB010000184.1:0-9887 GCA_963581185.1 Planctomycetota bacterium
GCTGGCAACGTAGGAAACCAGGATCGAGTCATCTTTGAGCAGTATTCCGCCCGGGTAGCCGTAGCAACTTGCATCAAGCGGAATCGCGCCGGTCCAGTTATCGCCAGCATCCTTGCTGATGAACAGTCGCAGATTGCCGTAGGTAGCCAGGCAGACAAGCGTGCCATCGGAGAGCACGAACAGGCAGGGTGCCTTGACCTTGCCGCTGTCGACCAGCCTGCCCGTCTGGATCCAGGTGCGGCCCATGTCGTCGCTGTGGAATACGCCGCCATCAGGGCGGCACACGAGCACCATCCTGCCATCTGCCATTTGGGCAATCGTTGGCTCATCGAGATTCACCTCGTCCCGACGGATGGTGGACCAGAGTTTCCAGGTCTGGCCCGAGTCGGTGGAACGATGCAGGGCTCCGTAGAGCATTCCCTGGGTGCCAGTGTCGCTGCAGTAAGTGGGCCAGAGGATGGAGCCGTCAGCAAGTTCAATCGCGGGCGCGTGGCTGCGCTGATAAAACGTGCCTGGCCCCTTGAGTGGCTGGGGCCTGGTCCAGCTTGCACCCGCGTCTGACGATCGAATGGAGAACTGGCGGGTGTTCATGCCAGACAGGAGGTTACGCATTTCCGCCGGAGCTTTGGTGTAACCGTACCACGGCGCCTGTACGCTGAGCAGGCAAATCAGGCTGCCATCCCGGCAGCGCAGGACATCATAGGCAGTGTCATCCTGGGGATGGTCTACAAGCGTCACCGGGCGGGTCCACGTCTTGCCGTTATCGCTGGAGTAAGTCGCCATCGAACGGCCGCCGGTCGGTGCATCAAAATCCAGCGGCCAGCCTTCGGCTCGCCATCGTGTGGCCAATTTCGGCTCGATCATTCGCGGCTGTGAGAAGCTGCTGTGCCAGTAACCCCACTGGTGAACCAGCATGAGCCGGCCATCGGCCAGCCTTTCGATGTTCCCGCCCCAGCCGAAGTCGCCGATGCCTGGATAGTCGGCGGGCCGATTGAAATCGTGGCCGGTGACGCGAACCCGCAGCTGCTCGACGCTGCCAGGCTCGACCGCAGGCAATACTGTGGCAAGAAACTGCAGGACTAACAGGCATTTCCAGAGAGTGCGAGGTGGTTGTGCCATCGAATAGATTCCAGCTGTGATGAAGATGTTACTGAGGAGAGCTTGCTATTGGTACGGCGTCCAAGATACCATGTTTGCAATTCCCAGTTGGGAGGCTTGGCCAATGCCATCGTGCTGTCGGCTATTGAAACTTTGTCGGAGTCCTAGCATGCGTACCTCTCTTGTTCTCGTCCTGTTGGCCACCGTTACTCTTGTGCTTGGTTGTGGTCAAGCCACGGAACAAAATCCTGCCGGTCCGAGTGGTGATAATAACGATACAACTTCGGGTCCGTCGGCGGCAGACACGGAGACTGGCTCGCAGAGTAACTCCGCCGCGATACGCCATCATGGCGCCTGGCGGGTTACGACAGTTGGCGGTGAAAGTGTGCCGCAAGATGAGTCATCCGGCATTGTATTTCGCGGCGATGGATCGGTGATGATGGTTGACGGGCCTCAAAATGACGTTGCCCTGGGAGCATACATTTGGGACCCCAATGTCACGCCTCAACGCGTTCAGCTTGTCCTCGACGGGAGACGCGAGGGCGGATTTTTCCTGGCCAATTTCACGCTCACGGGCGATCTGGTCTTGATTGCAATGAGAGATCCTCAGGAGTTGATTCCGAGTGTCGACGGCCAGATCGCGGCTGGAGCGTCACTGGAGTCGATGCGGGGTACAATTGTTCTGGAGCGGGATGACAGCTTGTTGAAAAACAAAGCGGTTGCAGGGTACATGACGGCACTCGATGCCGTGGCGCGAGGCGAGAAGCCACCTCAAGCCCCCGATTCGTTGGTCTATCCTAGCGAGATCAACGATGTTGTACCGGTCAGCGGTACGGTGACTCTCAACGACAAGCCTCTGTCGGGCGCGGTGGTCAGCTTCCTCCCAGCCAGCGCAGAGAACGCTCGCGAGTTAAACCGTGTTCAAAGAATCGTCAGCGGTGTGACAGATGCCGGTGGCAACTTTAGTCTGACCTATCAACGGGTCCCGCGAACTCGGCCGGGCGCCCGACCTGGTACCCTGCCTGATCCGCTTGATGGAGCACCTGCTGGAGATTACCAGGTGATCGTGCAGAGACCGCCGGGCGGTGGATCGACTGCTACCAACCTGTCCGCGTTTACCATGAGCTTGTACGAAGAAGGCGATGCCTACGCGGCCACGACAGAGACAGAGGGTGCGGATCCGCCCACCGCTCAGGAAAACTCAATCATCGGCGTCTCAGATGTCACGGTCGGCGACGCTGGTGAAACTGTCGAACTCTCATTCGAATCTGCCGAATCAGAGTAACTGGCTGACAGTCGCGTGCGCTGGCAGGTTCAGATTTGAATAGCACCTGGGCGACCCGATTCGACCACGAACGACGCGCGGCTGATCAACGGTGCGCCTGGTCGCGTGACGTAGGGCACCACCTGGTAATCACTCTGCCATGCCTGGGGTGTGAGTGTGCACTGCACGTAGCCACGTTCGGCGTTATAAAACTTGACGAACGGGTTTTCTGCTCGCACGCCATCGTGATCGGCTGACTTTTCCATGCCGTCACCGCCACTTGTCAGTGAAGTACCGACAAACTCCGTGGCCACGGTTGCCTCCTCTGGCCTGTCGAAGTTCAGTTTCAGGTCATTGACCCAGTTCTTGTGAATATCGCCGGTCAGAACTACCGGGTTACTGATCTGGCGATCTGCCAGGAATTTTAGCAGCCGCGTTCGTGGCAGATCATAGCCGGACCACTGATCCATACTAAAATTAGCGGCTTCACCAGGCGTGCGGTCGGCGCGACCCATCATGATCTGCTGGGCGAGGATATTCCAGCGGCAGCTGGATCGCAGCAACCGCCGCGTCAGCCATTTTTCCTGGTCATCGCCGAGCACCGTGGCCTGCTTGTCATAGACGGCGCCCCCGAGTGGTTTATTGCCATCGTCGTTTGGCTGGTCGGAACGATACTGGCGAGTATCCAGTACATCAAAATCGGCCAGCCGACCGTACTGGACTCCACGGTAGAGTGTCATATCGGGTCCACGGGGAACCGACCTGCGGCGCAGCGGCATGTGTTCGTAGTAGGCCTGGTAAGCATTGGCGCGTCGTTTCAGGAAGGTATCGACAGCGATATCCGGTTCCTCGGACACCAGGTCGGCATAGTTATTGTCGAACTCATGGTCATCCCAGGTCACGATCCACGGGCAACTGGCGTGGGCCGCCTGCAGATGCTGATCGGTCTTATACTGTGCCAGCCGGTTCCGGTAATGGACCAGTTCCGTGGTCTCCGGCCCGCTGTGCTTGCGGACACGGCTGTCATTTCCCGCGTACTCGTAGATATAGTCGCCGAGATGCACGATCAAATCGAGGTCGGCTGCGGCCATGTGTCCCAGCGCGGTGAAGTGGCCATATTCAAAGTGCTGGCAGGAGGCGAAAGCGAACCGCAGCCTCTCCGGCATTACCCGGTGGGATGGCGTTGTCCGTGAGCGGCCCATGGGGCTGGTTTCCGTGCCGACCTGAAAGCGGTACCAGTACCAGCGATCGGGCTTCAGCCCGTGCACTTCAACATGCACACTGTGACCCAGTTGCGGAGTCGCCGTTGTGCTACCACTCTGTATAACCTTCGTACCGGATTCATCGGCGTAGACCTGCCAATTGACTCGCACGTTGCTGTCTGGCATACCGCCTCCCTCCAGCGGCTGGGGCGCCAGTCGTGTCCAGATCACGAAACCATCGGGTTCCGGGTCGCCGGAAGCGACGCCTAGCTGGAACAGGTTATCTGCCACAGCAACACGGTCACGCTGGATACCGACGACACGATCTTCCAGCAGCGGGATTAATGGCAGCCAGGTTCCGGTGAGGAGAAAGGTTCGTCGCTTCCAGTCGGCCAGCTTATGAGAGAGGGGTTGTTGTGTCATCGGATTCGCTCCATAGGTGTAATGCGTATGACTACTTGTCGCCCGCAGGGATGTCTCGCTGATTCCAGGGGATCGGCATACTGGTCGGTCGTGCCTGGTGCGCCTGGCGCGTGTCGCTAGGCCGCGCGTGGAAATACTCGATCAGCGAGCTGAATTGTTTGACCGCTTCGTTGTAAACCTGCTCACCCTTTTCGACCGTGGCCAGCTCGGGCTGTCCCATCACGCCTCGCGGCGAGTAGGTGCTGGTCCAACTGGTCAGCGCAGCTGGCCCGTGACCGATCAGGTCTCCCCAGATGAAGGGATTACCGTCATTGAGCGTGGAAATGTGGTTATGAATGCGGTCGCTACGTACTCCGTCTTCATCGAGGTAAAGGTAGAGTGACGTTTCCAGTTCACAGGCATGGGAGAAGCCACCGGGGAATTCGCTCTCGCGCCAGTTGGGCAGGAAATCCGGATCGACCGAGAGCAGGTTCCACCAGGGAACAAGAATGCACTCGGCGTCGGTTTCCAGGTTTGTGCGACGAGCCGCCAGGTCCAGGTTGGGCATATTGGATCCATGGCCGTTGAGCAGGATGATCTTCTTGAAGCCGTGATAGGCCAGCGACTGGGTGATATCCAGCACCTGCTTGATGAAAGTCTCATAATGCGTGTTGATGGTGCCGGGAAAGTCCATCACATGCCCGGTGTACCCATAAGCGACGATCGGCAGCACCAGCACCTTGTCCGGCAGTGCCTCGCCCGTGCCACGGGCGATCGAGCCTGGGCACATCAGGTCGACGTCGAGAGGCAGGTGGTCGCCGTGTTGTTCCACTGCACCGCAGGGGATGATGCAGATCTGTTCCATCTCGATGGCCTCGTTGATCTCGGGCCAGGTCAGCTTCTCATAGCGGTAGTCAGTAGCAGCTCGACTCATGGTGTAGCAGCCTCTCGGTGAAACCGATGCGTGGAAGATGAATGCGTGACGATCACGGCGTTATTGGTAGCAGGTGCGGCGCCGCCGGGCAACGATGGGGTGAGTTTTCGGAGAGGCTGGCAATGCAAAGCAATCGTCGACATTGGCGATCCCGGCTTTGCCGGCGACGAGCAGCGCATTGCACTGAACCCCTACGGCTGCATACACTTCACGTACTGGTCGCCTGTCGTAGAGGACTGTCTCATTCCTCTAGCGGATCAAAAACCTGCCAGAACTTGACCTGGTTCTGGTCACTGACTGCCAGCCAGCGTCCATCGGGGCTGAGCGAGTGCCGCTTGTCGATTGAGAAGTCAAAGCGGTTAAGCCCTTCATTGGGGACAAAGATCTCCCGTCCGCTGGGGACATCCCAGATGCGTAACAGCCAGCGATTAAAGGTCCGGCCATAGCGAGTCACGATGCGCTGCTGGTTGCCGCTGGTGTCCTCAATCATGAATTCACCGAACTGTTTCTCATGGTTCCAGCGGAACTTTTCTGCCAGCGTATGTTCGCTACTAACATCAAGAATAAACTGCTTGTGCATCACCAGTGGCCGGTCATCCAAGGTGAAAACCAGCCGCGGAATCTCACCTGGCAGCACGAGCTTCTTGACTTCCTCGTTACTCGAACCAAGTAAACGTAGCTCGGTAAAGATCCGGCCCCGTTGATCCGTCTTCCGCGTGGCGGCCAGGTGAAACTTGCCGGACGGACTCTGGACAATAACTTCCTGCTTGGGAGCTGCTGATTGGTCAGCCACCGCTTCCCCACTTTCAGACAACTTCCATGCCAGTCCCGGCGGGTTGCTGCCCTCGACCTTTTTTCCCTGGGCGAGGTCCCAAAAAACGACCCGGTCGCGACCGAGTGCGACCCGGGTGCTATCACTGGTGAACTGGATTCGCATCTGTTGGCCGGCGAAGTCACTGCCCACCAGATCGGGTCGAGTGGCGGTGATCTCTTCATGGGTCCATGTGTCGTCAAGCACAACGGCACCGCTGACCGTATTCCAGACGGTGATCCTGCCATCCTGGGCTATCGCCGGATTGCCGTCGTCGCTTGTCCGCACATCGTATGCGTAGGCAATCAATCCGGCGTTGATGTTATAGGCCAGCCCGCGGCTATGGACTTGCTTGGCCGGAAGTGCCAGTTGAAGGATGTAGAGTGGATCATACGTGTGTACGCCCAGCCCGTCATCGGTAAAGGTTGCCACCGGAGTCGTAGAAAAACCTGTGTCCTTGACGATCAATTCGGATGTTGGCAGCGGCTCTGGGTAGACAGGCCGCAGGGCATCATGGCTGATCCGATTCGTGATCTTCCAGCGGCCATTGAAATTGGCCGCCCCATTCAGGAACAGCGAGTAACCAAGTTCAGAATTGTTGGATGAGCTGAAATTGATCCGGATTGAATGACAATGGGGGAGGCCGGTTGTCCCCTCGATGGCACGTGCCAAAATCTCGTCAACTTGTGTGGCGGCCCAGGAAACACCGTACCTCTTGGCCGCTTCGTTGCGACTGATTCCCATCACAAAGCGAAGATTGCTGGGAATCCGGCGGTAATGGACGAGCGATTCCTTGATCGCGACGGCGCGGCAGGGATATTCATCGAAGACCGACGTTGGCAAGCGCGTAAGGTCAACAGGATTCGGTACCAGTAAATCAAAGGTCTCCCCCCTGCCCTCAGCGAAAATATCCATCGTGGTGCGAGCCAGATCTTCTGGGCTGCCAATCGCCAAGGTTGACGAGGCAATCTGCGAAAGAGAAGCAGCTGGTGCTGAATTACCGGCCGATGGAATACAGACGACGCGGAAGCCAATGCGGGAGTTGCTGACGGCTGGATGTCCAAAGAAGCGGAACCCATCGCGGCAGGCGATCGACCCGTTTGCCCAGCTGCCACCGCGCAGCACGCGAACTGTACCGGATCGTGGACCACGCGGACTGTCGCCAGGCGAGAACTGGTAGTACTCGTCATGGTACCAATCCGAGCACCATTCCCAGACGTTCCCCAGCATGTCGTGGAGGCCAAGCGGGTTGGGAGTCTTCTTGCCAACAGCCTGGCTGCTGCCTTGAGAATTCTCCTGGTGCCAGGCGCGCGTCGAGAGCTGGGCGGGATCGTCACCAAAGTGATAAGCGGTCTTCTCACCACCCCGCGCAAAGTACTCCCACTCAGCTTCGCTGGGTAAACGGTAAGCACGACCTGCCCTGCGTTCCGCTGTCAGGTCTGATAATCTCTGGCAAAACTCTCTCGCCTGGTCCCAGCTGACGCTGTCGACAGGCCGGTCATCGCCACGGAAGTGACTTGGATTCGACTCCATCACTTGTTGGAACTGTGCCTGCGTAACCTCGTGGACGCCAAACAGAAGGGAGAGGTTGAAGTTGACTGGATGCGGTGGTTTTTCGTCTGCGGTGGCGTCGAGAGTCGGTTCCTTGGTCCCCATCATGCGGGCGCCCTGTGGCTCGACCTTGACGAATTTCATCTCGATGCTGTTGGTAATCGTTTCGGCGGCAGGTGTCATGCCCGCACTGGTATCGTCCGGTAAGGCTGAACCGGTCGTATCGGCTGGGATTTCGCCACCGGTCGATGTGCCGGACGAGGGTTGTTCAATCACCACGCCCGGTGACTGGTCGTCCGGGGCATCTGCGACCTTGTCTCCTCCACCACGCATTAACATGTATCCCCCGCCGATCAGGATTGCTGCCAGCAGGAGTGCCACGATCGGGAGGATCCAGGCAGGTATTCCCCGGGTCTCTGTCTGGGCGTAACTCGCCCGCGGCTGGTGTGGTTGGCTACCAGCCAGTTGGCTGACTGCCGCAGGGAGCGGTTGCGAGGATGGCAACCCGAGTGGGTCTACGGTGGACAAGGGATTGCCCTGCACCGCCGCGGTCGACGAGATACCGAGCGGACCAGCGTTCGCAGCTGGGACAGCTGGTTGCTCAATAACTGCAGCCGGCTGGGAAATCTCTAAGGGTATCGTGATGACTGCCCCGCACTGGCAGCGAGTCTTCTTGCCAGCCAATTCGTCTTTCAACTGGTAGGGCTTCTGGCAGCTCGGGCAGTTGATGTGGATGGGCATGTGGTCCGGTTTTTATGCGCCTGAGGATCTCTGCTGACTATTCTAGCAAAGGCGCTGTATGAGGTTAGGGGTTAGGGAAACGTGCCCTGCTACTCAGTCCGTGCAGGGCCGCGAACTCCCCAAGGTTAAGATCAACTCTTTAACCAAGCACAGCCTGGATCGGATCGCCGCTGCTGATCACCATCGGCCGACCTTGCTGATCGTGGATTTCCGTGTAAGGCGCATAACCCATCAGATGAAAGATCGTGGCGGTCAGGTCCTGGGGTTCGTGACGGCCGGCAACAGGATATCCGGCAATCCGGTCCGAAGCACCGTGAACCACTCCACCTTGAATTCCCGCTCCAGCCAGAGCCACGCTATAGACGTGTCCCCAGTGATCGCGGCCACCGCGGGCATTGATCTTGGGGGTGCGGCCAAATTCGCCCATCCAGACGACCAGCGTCTCCTCCAGCATCCCCCGCTGCTGCAGGTCCTCAAGCAGAGTCGAATAGGCCATGTCCATCGGCGGCATCAGAGCTTCTTTCAATCTGGCTGAATTGCCGGCATGCGTGTCCCAGGCTGGCGCCACCGCCTTGTCCTCTTGCCAGCGGGTCCAGTTGACCTGCACCATCGAGACACCGGCTTCGACCAATCTGCGAGCCAGTAGGACACTCTGTCCAAAACGATTGCGACCGTAGGTGTCGCGCATCGTGTCCGTTTCCTGTTGGATGGAAAATGCCTTTCGCGCGGCGTCCGATGTAAGCATGTTTAAGGCGCGTTGCCTGAGTCCGGACCAGTGACTGACTGAGCCAGCCTGGTGCATCCGCTGCAATTCAGAATTCAACTGTGACAGCAGGCTGTCGCGGCGCCGTACCCGTCGCGGTGATACGTCCTCTTGCAGTGCCAGGGCTGGCACCTGGAAGTCGTTAGCGTTGGGGTCGCACATGATCAGCCAGGGGTCGGCTGAACGGCCCAGCCAGCCGGCATCCTGGCCAGGCCAAGCAATTCGTCCGGTGTTCCAGATATCTTCCGGCACGACTATCGAGCCTGGCATGTTGGCTGTGTCGCCGCGCAAATGGCGGATCATGGCCGCCAGGCAGGGATCGTCGTTGGGAGGGCCATGTGGCGCGTTCTCGCTGTTCTTCGGTTCATGTGGCCGACCAGTCAACATCCAGTAGCCGCTGGCTGAATGGGCATTGTCATCCGTCGACATGCCCCTCAGTACCGCGATCTTGTCCACCAGCTTGGATGTTCGCGGCATCAACTCACCTACACGCAACTCCGGGTTAGCTGTCGGTATCGATTGCAGGTCGCCACGGATTTCAGCCGGAGCGTCGGGCTTGGGATCCCAGGTTTCATGCTGCGGTGGACCACCCAGCAGGAACAGCACGATGCAGGCCTTGGCCTTACCAAATGTTTCTGGTGACAATGCCGGCGCTGCCTGCACGCGCGGTTGACCGAGCATCTGTGGCAGGCTGAGTCCAAATGCGCCCAGTCCACCCACTTGCAGCCAGCGACGACGGTCCAGGCCGTCACAGAGGCGGGTCGATCGAGCTGATTCAAATGAGAGCATGGTGGGTGTCGCCTGGGCTTGGTTGCGTATTAATCATTATCGGAAGAGTCGCGGCTATGATCAATCAAGACTTGCAAGAGACTCGGCTGGTTTACAGCTATCCGCGCACCGGCGCGGTGATCTTCCGCATCTGAAGGTCCATGCCTGCCAGGTAAGTTGACAACGAACCAGTTGCCAATTGCTGGTGTGGCAAGACGATTCCCGCCGCAATAGCGGTGTCGCCTGCCAGACGTTCCGTTGCCAGCACCGCAGGTGCCACTGCCGAACGATAGCCTCGATCTGTGGCTACCATCGCCATCATGGCAACTTCACCGTCAGCCCCCTGGATTTCA
>CAUZOB010000185.1:0-9842 GCA_963581185.1 Planctomycetota bacterium
TGACAAACCCCACTCAGCGCCCTGTTCCACGCTCGCCTGTTCAAAATAGAGCGCTGGGACGACCGGTACATCGCGCTCTAGCAACAGGTCCATGGTCTCGCGATCCATGAATGTGCCATGTTCCAGTGAGTCGTAGCCGGCCTGCAGCGCATTGCGAATGCCCGCTGTGGCCCGGCAATGTCCCGTAACCTTGACATCGTGATTGTGGGCCGTGGTGACCACCGCCTCCATCTCCTCGAATGTCATGCAGAGCGTGTGGTGGTCATTGGTGTCCGGCGCCGCTGCGTCGCCCGTGGGATACGTCTTGACCCACTCAACTCCATCCTTGACCAGTGTGCGGACCGCTGCGCGGGCGTCTTCGGCACCATTGATCAGCAGGATCAGACCTTCCATTCCGATTTTTCGATATTCTGGATTCCAGTCCATCAGCCCGCCGGCGCCGCATATTTCACGCCCGCTGCTTGCCAGGCGGGGTCCGACGTTAATGTCGTTCTCGATGGCGTGCTTGAGCCAGTGGTCGATGTTGAACAGGCTGCCTCCGCTGCGAGCGGCGGTATAGCCCGACTCGAGTGCCAGCCGACAGTTGGCCGCAGCCAGCAGCGTGACATATTCGACCGGATACTTGATATCCAGGTCTTCGAGGTTGGCGACATTGAAATAGGTGGGATGAAAATGGGCCTCCACGAGACCTGGCATAATGGTCCCCTGCTTGGCATCCAGCCTGGTCGCTGAGTCGTCAATAGCTGGGGCATCCGCGGCCGGTCCGGCATAGATTATCAGGCCGTCCTGAATCTGGACCGTGCCCTCAGTAATTGGGGCCCCACCGTTACCGTCGAGCAACTGGCCATTCTCAATGACTGACAATCCTGTGGCGTTTTCCATCTTCCTGTTGTACTCCGGTCGCCTTTCTGGACTGCGGCTGTCGAAACTTCAGTGTAGCCTGTCGGGGGCCTCTGCGAACAACCCCACAGCGCAGATCAAACCAATGGTCGGACCAGTGACAGGTCCGCGGGTTATACGTTGTCGCGCTGAGCAAGTACAATAGCCTCTAAAATCAGGGGGCAGCGTTTGGGCGCGGTCGCCAAACGCATCAAGATCACGCTGGTCCTTACACTTGGATATCAAGTTGCCAACGATGCACTCCAGTTTCACACGGTTGGGCGCCGCCTTCTGTGCCCTGGTGGCAGGGCTGATGGCAGCCGGGCCACTACACTCCGAAGAACCTGTTCGGCCGCGCAAGGTCGTGCTGATCGCGGGCAAAAAGAGTCATGGTCCGGAAGGAAACGGGATTCATGATTATCCCTGGTCGGCACGACTACTGAAGGTCCTTCTCGACAACTCCAACGTCGGCGGGCAGCTGGCGGTTGAGTACCATCTGAATGGCTGGCCGGAGGACCCCACGACCTTTGATGACGCCGATACGATTATGGTCATTTCCGACGGCCGTGATGGCGACAAGTACGTGGAGGCGCCCCATTTCAGAAACCCGGTGCAAACAGCCTGGATCGAAAAGCAGATGAAGCGGGGCTGCGGGTTCATCACCTTTCACTTCTCCACCTTCGCTCCTGATTCCCAGGCAGCGAGGATCCTGAATTGGTCTGGCGGGTACTTCGACTGGGAAAACGACGGTAAACGAGAATGGTACTCGGATATCAAAACACTCGATGCTCCGCTGCGACTAGCCTCCCCGAAGCACCCGGTCTGCCGTGGTGTGAAGCCCTTCCAATTGCGTGAGGAGTTCTACTTCAATATTCGCTTCGCCGCGGAAGACGAGCGATTGCATTCGATTCTCGAAGTTCCAGCTTTGCCAGGCCGTGAGCCCGATGGCCGTGTGGTCGCCTGGGCACGCGAACGAGAAGACGGGGGGCGAGGTTTCGGCACAACCTGCGGCCATTTCTATGACAACTGGAAAAACCCCGACTTCCGTCGGCTGATTCTCAATGCGATCGCCTGGACGGCCAAAGTGGAAGTGCCTGCCGAGGGTGTGCAATCAGAATTCTTCAGCCATCACCAGATTCAGCGGGCGCTGGCGGGCGTGCAGGGAGTCGCGAGTAGTTCGCGGACAGGGAAACCGATCAAGGCACTGATTGTCACGGGACACCAATACCCGGGTCACAAATGGCAACTGACAACCCCCGTCCTGCGCGAGGCGCTGATGAAAGATCCCCGTATCGAGGTCAGCATCAGTGAGAACGTTGAAGATCTGGCGCTGGCGAAAGTCCGGGAATTCGATCTGATCGTCTTCAATTACTGTAACTGGCAGAAGCCTGGATTGAGTGACGACGCCAAGGCAGGCTTTACCAGTTACCTGGCCGGTGGCGGTGGACTGATCCTGATCCACTTTGCCAACGGAGCCTTCCATTTCTCGCTGCCCGAAGCAGCTGAATCGGATTGGCCCGAATTCCGGAAGATCTGCCGCAGGGTGTGGGATCATACGGAAGGCAAGAGCGGGCATGATGCTTATGGTAGCTTCAAAGTCCAAATCCAAGATCCCGATCACGACATCACGCGGGGCCTGCAGGACTTTGAGACGATCGACGAGTTGTATTTCCGGCAACAGGGTGAGCTGCCAATTCATGTGCTGACATCGGCTCGCTCCAAGGTGACCGGAAACGACGAACCGATGGCCTTTGTCTACGAGTATGGACAGGGACGCGTAATGCAAACGGTCCTCGGCCATGCCGACGAATCATTGAAAGTTGACGCTGTGCAGGAGTTGATCAAGCGGAGCGCTATTTGGGTAGCAGGGCGAAAGCAGGCCGCAGCCAAACCGGATCAAGGACGCCGAGAGGGACTGCAGAGGCCAACGACGTTCGTCGCTATTGGCCAGCAGCAGTCACCGGCAGCGTCCAGCCAGGAACGGCCGGGACGACTGCCGAAGGAGGTTCGAGATCGGCTGGCAGCTGGAGTCGTAACCAGTGTCGCAGCAGTTGACGCAACGGTTTTCAGCGATGCCCGGCCCGATCGGATGGCAGCTATCCACGTCGCGAAGGATTCGGTCGTCTCGCCTTTCCTCGCGACGGGACCGTTCAGATTGCAGTGGAGCGGCTTTGTTAAGACAAGGCTCCAGGGAGAATTCCAGTTCCGGGTCGAAGGGCAGGGCTCCGTCAGCCTCAAGCTGAATGGTGTGACTGTGCTCGAGACGCTGGAGACGACCGTCAGAGTTGCCTTGCACAAGGGCTATAACACGCTGCAACTTGATTACGACAGCCCGACAGAGCAAGCAGCACGCTGCGTTTTGATGTGGGCTGGCGATGGCTTTGGCATGGAGGCGATACCGCCAGCTGTGCTCTGGCACGATACGGACCATTCCCTGCTCGCGAGCTCACAACAACTGCGGGCAGGACGCCGGATGTTCGCCCAACATCAGTGCCAGGCCTGCCACCGCCTGCCAGGTGCGGACCAGCCTGCCGCCAATGCCATGCCCGACCTTCAGAGGTCGGCGCCCTCGCTGGTCATGATCGGCACACGAGTTACGAGCGACTGGATGGAGAAGTGGCTTTCCAACCCAGCCAGTCTGCGGGCCAATGCGACCATGCCGGATGTACTGCACGGACTTGAAGAGGAACAACGCCCCGCCGCGATTCGAGATCTGATGGCTTACCTGCTGGGACTTGTCGAGGAACCCGCCGGCGAACTGTTGCCATCGCGAGAACAGGAAACTGTGGACGCGGGGGCCGTCCTGTTTGAAGACCTTGGATGTATTTCCTGCCATCGACTTAGCGAACCGGCAGCAGAGGACTATTTCAAGCGAGTCACATTGTGGTTTGCGGGACAGAAATATCGCCCAGGAGCTATGGTCTCCTTTCTGCAGGCTCCTCGTAAGCACTATCCATGGAGCCGTATGCCTGAGTTTCACCTGAGCTTTAAAGAAGCCGAAGCACTGGCAGCTTTCATTCGCGCAAAGTCAGCTCCAGCCAATCCGACCAGTGATCCAGTGGCCGGAAATATCTTTCGCGGAAAGGAACTTGTTCAATCACTCGGCTGTGCTAACTGCCACAAACTGCGGCCGCTGCTGGCGCCGACGGAGAAAAGGAAGAGTCCATTCGCAAGTGAAGCAGGGCAAGGGTGCATGAACGTTACGGATGCCGGTGGCGGGCCAGCATTCAAATGGTCGCGGCAGCAGCACGACGCGATGTCCGCTTTTCTGGCTACTGACGGCTCCTCCTTGTTGCAGGAAAACCCGCTGGAGGCGTCGTCTCGATTTGTGACGGAATTGAACTGTGTCGCATGTCATCGGCGAGATGAACGGTATGCTGACTGGCCAGAAGTCCTGTTCGAAGAGGGAGTGCAGGGGCATCCACCGGAGAATGTCCCGCAACTGACATGGGCAGGTGAGAAACTGCGTGTCGATTGGATGCTAGACCTTTTTGCGGGCAGGCTGCCGTACAAATCGCGGCCCTGGCTCAAGGCCCGGATGCCGACGTTCCCAGCACGAGGCGATCTACTGGCGACTGGTATCAGTGCCCAGCATGGGCTGGGTCCTGAACCGACAGAGCCCGCCGATGTCGATAAGGCGACTCTGTCTATTGCCGACAGCCTGACGCGAAAAGATGGCGGCCTGGATTGCAGGCAATGCCATGCGATGGCCGGGGAAGTCCTCAAGATGGAGAACCAGGCGCATGGAGTGAGCTTTGGCTATATCCGACACCGCATTCGCTACAGTTATTACCAGCGTTGGATGTTGGACCCTCTGCGGTATGATCCGGCCACCAAGATGCCGCGATACTCTCCGGACCGCCAGACGACAGCGATCAAGCATGTCTTCGAAGGGGATGCTCGCCGTCAATTCGACGCACTCTGGCAGTTTCTGGAAACTACGCGGCTGCGGTTTGCGAAGCCAGAAGCGGAATAACTGCTGCGAGAACCAGGCACGTTCAGAGCGGTACCACTGGAGTGACAATACCGCTCTGCAAGAAAACAAGTCGCAGGTTGATGTGGTCGGTTGGTATCTGCAGGGTTTGAGAAATTCCGCGTGCATAACACTCAATCTGACCCCTGTAGTGTTCTGTAAGGGCCTGCACGTTCTGTTCGTCGGAAGTCTCATCCAGCCTGTCGGTCTTAAAGTCAATAATGTCCGCTGCAACTGGCTCGCCATCACGACGGATCAACACGAGCCGATCGACACTGCCATGCAGATGAGTCAGGCCATCGATCGAGGACATTGGAAACTCGTTATGGACGCTCAATTCATAGTCGCCGTCCTTTAAGACAGCCAGCATCTGCGGGCAACATTCCTCGTCGGTCAGGGAGTCATAGCTTGCGGCCGTCAGTAATCGCTGGATAGCTGGAGCCTCTAACCCCTGCAGGAATTCTGCAATCGCCGAATTCTCCAGGCCAGCTGCCCGCACGTCTCGCAGCATTGTCTCTTCGCCTGGCAGCCCATTCTCTAGCCAGTCGATCTGTTCACACCAGCCATGCACCAGGGTCCCTCTCTGCATGGCCTGCACGCGTCCCATCTCGAGCAAGCTGTGCTGTTCGAGAAGTCTGCTGCCTTCCAGGCTGCTGGGCGTGACAGGCTCAAGGCGGCCGCCCTCCCTGACAGGCGCCAAGCCAAGACCAGCGACGGGCTCTATCGTGCGAACCTGGGCCGTCCCACAGCCGCCATGAATCGGAGCGTGGCCAGCCTCCGGCTTGTGATCGCGATACCAGGTCGTGTTTCCAAAGGAGAGTAAATCCAGGTCCGCAGCAAGTGCCGGGGGCGCGCCGATAGCGGCCTGCACAATACCGGCCATCGTCTTGGGGTAGGAATTTTGCCAGGTTGCAGCCGGCAGGATGACGTGCAGTCCATGGACGGCACGGGTGAAGGCAACGTACAGCAGGCAGAGGGAATCGTTCACCTGCTGTTGAACCGAATCCGAGAACATCTTTCGCATCTCGTCGGGCAAGAACGACTGGATGTTCGCTGAGCAGTATCGCATCACACGCTCAATTGGCCCGGTCGGAACGCTGCGGCCGACAACAAAGTCCTGCGACCGTCCGACAACACTCGTGTGCAATTGTGGCAGGACAACGGCATCAAACTCCAATCCCTTGGCCGCGTTGATTGTCATCACGCGAATGCGAGCTGAGTTGGGGTCTTCCACCGGAGTAAGCGTGATGAAAGAGAGGAATTCGTTTGTGCGGGTTGGTCGCAGGGGCTGAAAAGCATAGCCCTGCTCTACCAGCTGGAAGAGTCGATAGGTCTGGCGGAGGGAACAGTATGATGTGAGTTGCTTGGCAATCCCCTCCAGTGTCGGACCATAGCCGGCGGCCTGAAGTTGCATTCGCAGGTTGTCAATTACGCCGTGGATATCGTCCCGGCTGCTTTCAGTGGTCAGGGAGACAATGGCGCCGAGCGGCGAATGGATGACATGGTGCAGGGCCAGGCTGTCGCCGGGGTGATCGACCAGGGCAAGCAGCGAAAGGAGAGCCTGGTTTGGCGATGTATCATCCAGCGTGACGCCACCCTCACCGCTGACTTCCAGTCCCGCCTGGCGTAATGATTGGATGGCAGCTTGAGCGTAGTCGTTCTTTCGAACAAGCACGCCGATCGAACAAGTCGGAGCGTGACTGGAGATCTCGCAGACCAGTTCCGTCATGCGATCCAGGGTGCCGGCTTCGACAGCGTCTTTGGACTTATTGAGACAGGGTGCTGCCACGAATTCAACGCCGCCGTCGAATTCCTTGATGGTCGCATGCTGAGGAAACTGTGCGGCCCATTGCTTGACGGCAGGTTCCTGGCCTTCCAGGTTGTCGTGCTGCAACAAGTTCGAGAAGACGTGATTCACCGCTTCAATGATGGGCGGTGCGGAGCGGTAACTGAGGTCCAGTGGCGCTTTGTGAATTGTGGCACCCAGTTGACCTTCGAGAGCATCAAAGATCTCGCTCTGGCCGCCTCGCCAGCCGTAAATTGCCTGCTTGGTATCGCCCACACAGAACAGGGAGGAATTGCCTGAATCACTGTCAGCGACGCTGGCTGCCAGCGGTTTGATAACCTGCCACTGAAGCAGAGAGGTATCCTGGAATTCATCCAGCAAGAGATGGTCGATTGTGGCGTCCAACCGGTAACCCCCGTCAACGGAAAGGCTCTTGCCGTTGGGGCCAGCCAGGTGCCTGGTGACATCGCTAAACTCCAGGACTCCAGCTTCTGCCAAGAGGTCTTCGTAGTGGCCGGAAAATGCATCCAGCAGCTGGTAAGTTGCCTTGGTTTGGCGAAGGAAGGGCTGAAGCAACGAGGCGGCCGCGTGCTGAGCGAGTGTTCGGAATAGGTCTGCCGTGCCGGCCGGAATCTCCTGTCCATGAAAGACCGGCGTTGTGTCGGTCGCGTCACCAACGGCAATTTTCAGTACGATCCCTTTTCTGAGAATTGAATCCCATTCCTCCTCCCTGGCCGCGGCTATATTGCCCGCTCGGTCGGTTTCGATACGTGCATTGTCTGGCAACGGGGCAGCTTCTAATTTCTCCAGCAAGGCGACAAGTTCTTGTGAGCTGAGCAGAGTACCAGCATCAGCATCGGACCAGCAGTCTTGCGTCGTGTCCTTGTACAAACCGTGCAAATTATCAACGGTCTCAGTTACGACGGCGGCAAGCCGCCGTTGGGCTTCACCACGAGGCAAGAGACTCTGCAGGCGATTGGCGGTCGTGCCAAGGTAGGATTTCATGACCGCTGATATCGACTGATCGGTGATCTGTGATTTGCGGACCTTGTCAATGATTTGCCAATCCGGTGGCAGCGTGACTTCAAAACAAAAGCTCCGCGCAATGCGGGCAAAGAAACTATCGAGTGTGCCGACGCGGATACGGTGAAGATTGCTGGAAAGGGCCGCCAGTAGTTCTTCAGAACGCTGCTGGTCCAGTTCAGGGCCGAGCTGTTTAACAAGGAGGCTCAATTGATCAGGATCGAGGACGGCTTTGGCCAGCAACTGGAAGAGTCGGGCCGAAATCTCGCCCGCCGCCTTACGCGTGAAGGTCGTAGCTAACAGGCTATCGACCGGCACATCCTGGTGTAAGAGACCGAGGTAGCGGACGGAGAGCGAGTAGGTCTTGCCGGTGCCGGCAGATGCTCTGATTTCCGTATTGCGAAACGGATCGGGAGTATGTGAATCGTCGCTCATGGCTCGAGTGTTCGTTCGAATACGTTGACCTGGCAAATCTGCCCGTAAGAGTCATAGCGGACACCACTTTCCGCCGGCAGCCAGAACTCACAAGCCTGGACCGCCTTCCAGACGTCTGCGGCAGCACTGTCGGCTGCCTGCAACTGTTCATTAGTCCATTCGGCCGTACGTTCCCCTGTATTGTTGGTGTCCTTGGGGAGCACGATGAAGCCAAGCTGGATCTCACCGTTGACACCAAGTTGTTTCGCCAGGTGGCGATAAAGCGGCAACTGCAGATCAATCCAGCTGTCGCCTGAGAGGTGGGCCTTTTCCGGATCCGCAGCCGTGTCATTCGTCTTGTAATCAAACAGGGCCCAGCTCTCGGTTTCTGGGTGAAAATCGATGCGGTCGATACGGCCAGTCAGGGACATGCGTGTGTCGTCGTGGTTCACGATAGTCGGCGCTGGACGTTCACCGTCAGCGGATCGCTGCGGTTGTTCCACGGCGTGAATCTGCCAACCTTGAAGCCTGCGTTCAGCCTGCCAGTCCGCAAACGCTTCCAAGCGCCGCGCAGCCTGCCCCAACTGGACACCGACGGCAGGTATATAGTGTTCCCCAAACATCCATCGAGCCCGACTCTTGAGTTGGTCAAGCAAGTAGGTCCGAATCTCAACAGCATCATCGGCGTCAGACAGGTCACTTTCTCCGAAGGCTGCCAACACGTTGTGCAGAACGTTTCCGAATTGTGCCCCACCCAGCTCATTCGCTGCATCGTCAATACTTTCGATATCGGCGATGTAGTTGAGGTAATAACGGTAGGGGCATTGAAGGTAGTCGCGGAAACTGGTCACCGACATGCTCTCTGGCGGCTGGACATCGTCTGGCGGCCTGTTGACGAGGAAAGAGGTGGCACGATCTGCGCTGGCGGTCGGGGGTGCTGGGGGAGTTGAGTCGGACCAGAAGGCGAGCACTCGTTGAGCAAGTTCGGAGCCGGTCTCGAGCAGGCCAAACCGACTGGGTTGTAATGGTTCGCCGCTGGTATCTCGTCGGCGGGCAATCACGACCAGTTCCCGGCCGGAATTTTGAAGCAGGCAGAGCGCGTATGCGTCGCGGGCGTATCGCTGGCTGTTGTCTGTGATCTGCAGGTGCCGCCGCAGGCCATCTGGCAGAAACAGATCCGAGTTGAGTGACTCGGGAATAACGCCCTCGTTGAACGAGGTGAGAATAACGGCCGGAGAGGTGTCGAGTGGCAATTCCAGCCACCCCAGTAACTCAATCGCATCCGGATTGTGAGGCGTTGTAACTGTCGTGTCCGATGCCATCTGGAGCAGGATCCGGATAGCCTCTGTTGCAGATAACTGTGACAGGAGTGCTTGAGGCAGCTGGCCCAGGCTGTGGAGATCGTCTCGCAAGGCGTGGAACGCGGTGATCAGGCGGTGATCGTGAGAATCATCCCGATCAAGAGTACGGTCGCCATAGAGAGTCTGGAGAAATGTTGCCAGTGCCTTTGTCGAATCAGCAGGGTCGGTTCCCGCCGCACGCACAGGTTCAACCAGCGTCGTTAGCTCCTCGACCGCGGACTGGATGGACTCAGAATGTTTTGAATCGCCCAACCATTGGTCGATCCTGAGCGGTAGGTGTGTCTGGAAATAGGAATCCAGTTCGGCCAACCATCGCGGGTCAACGCCACGCGAATCGAGCCAACGACAGACATCGGCGTGCCGCAACAGCGCTGCTAACTGGTCAAACAGTGGTTGCTGGAGAAAG
>CAUZOB010000186.1:0-9674 GCA_963581185.1 Planctomycetota bacterium
CTGCGCACCTTTACACAACCGATCCGTCCGCCAGGCTGACAATCAGCTTCAGCGGCACCGCCATTGGGATCAGGCTGGGAGGCCACAACACGCCCCCCTATGGTGGCCAGGGTGGTGCCAACCTGGGCCTGCTGCTCTGTAATATCGACGGAAAACGAATTGCTGTCTTTCGACCCCAGCTCGAGGGTCGTGAAATTCTGTTGGCCGATGGACTGCCAGCAGGTGAGCACCGGCTGACACTTTACCATCAGGCGGATCGTGGCCAGACTGGCTGCCGAGTGGAAGGGTTTTTCGCCTGCCAGCAGGCTCCCGGACGACTCTCGTTTTCTCTACAGGGTGAGCAGCAAGCCTTCCTGGTCGATGCCCGGGCAACCATCAAGCGAGGTAACGAGACGATACGGAGCGAGATTGTACGTAACTGGCTCAACGGTGAATGTAGCCTGCTGGTGCCTGCCGGCAACAACTATTCACTCCAGCTCGACACGCTTGGCTGGCTGCCGATCGAAGTGAATCCACTGTCCGTCACGAATGGCGCAACAACCCGCGTCGATCCGCTGTTCGCAAAACGAGATGCCGCCACGGTGGCCTACCGCTTCCGTTTTCCGGCACTTAATCGACAGGCCATCCGAATGCCGGGCGAGTCGTTTCGAGCTCGCTTCCTGGGCTTCGATACAACAATCAAGCAGGTTCGCATTGTGCGACGCAACGGTCCGGCAACTTTTTCCCGCCTGCTGGATTTCGTGGAAGACAAACAGGCCGCCTATTATTACGATCGCGAGGTCACAGCCCAGTTGCCGGAGGATACACCGACGGGAGTCTATGACCTCGAGGTCACAATCGAGGGAGGACGACGGACCGGTATCTGTCGGTCAGCCGGCAGCGTCGTGGTGGTGGCGGAATATCCAACTCGACCGCTGCTGCTCAGTTTTGGTCACCTCGATACCAACGGCCAGTACCAGGCCGAATACCTTTCGCGGATTGCTGCCATTGCCAACCTGTCCGGTGCCGATATGGTGCTCAACAGTAACGCGGTCAACCCAGCCTATATCTCAGGGGCCCTCTCCGGGCTGCAGATTCCCTACGTGGTCAATTTTGGAAACCACCAGGTTCGTGGACATGAACAGTGGTACGGCGACCCGGTCGGGCTTGTCCGATTTGGACCAGGCCTGGCCATCTTGAACTTTGGCCACCCCTGGCACACTGAAACGGCGGCAGCAGAGAAACTTCTTGCCAGGCACGTCGATACGACCATCAAGGTGATCAATGCATTCGAAGCCAACGCACCTTTGGAGCTGCTGGACAAGCACTCGATCCAGCTGATCCACGACGCTCACGGGATCGGCGACAAGGTTAAGGAGCTGGGCATGACTCCCACGCTGCGTGTGGGCAAAGTCAGCTCAACCAGCTTTCGGATGATCCAGTTTGATCAGCAGAAGGTCGTATCTGCGACCTACCAGGATCATCCCACAGCTCCGTTTCCGCTGGCTCGGGATGAAATTCCGCCATTACGTATCCGCTACCTGCCCGCCAACGACGGTAGCTCTCGAGAACTGGCAGTCCATATCAGCAACGAGTACAAGCAGGCATTTCCGCAGGCACGAGCCACCGTGCTACTACCATTTGGTCCCAACCCAGTCATCAAGATTGCTGGACCACAGTTCCGTATTGAAGCCACCAATATCAGCGACGACGGGAAATATACAGAGTTCATCCTTCGTCTGAATCTGGATGCCGAGAGTGAAGTTACTCTTGCCATAACAAGCCCGCTACCCGAATAGATATTCAGCAACGTAACCCTTGTACTCGATCGACCATGAATCACCACTTATGCAAACAGGACTGGCAGCAGTTGACGCTGGGCCAACAGATCCAGTCACTGGAACTGGAAGGCTACCTCGTTCTCCCGGACCTGCTCGATCAGGACCAGATCGCGCAACTCAAGGCAGAAACTTCCCAGCTGAAGACCACGGCCGTCGATTACAGCGTTCATCAGCGTGGCTGCCCGGGAATTCAATTCTGCGGCGGTGCCATCAGTTCACTGATCGCTCACCCACCGACGATTCAGTTCCTGACGGAATTGTTCGGTCGGGAGATTGTGATGATGAGTTACGATTATGCAGTCAGCGAGCCGGGCCATCCGGGCATCAGCCTGCACACCGACGGCCAGCCATACGGCTCGGCCATTTTTGGAATGGGCGGCAGCGTTCCCTTCATGGTCCGTGTGCTCTACTACCTGGACGACCTGACTCCCGAGGTCTCACCGTTCCGCGTCGTGCCTCGTTCCCATCTCTCGATGCACGGCGACGCCAATCCCTACCTCCGCTACGAGTCTCATCCGGAGGAAGTGATGGTAACGCTCAAGGCAGGCTCCGCCGTGCTATTGAACCATCGCGTCTTCCACGGCAACTATCCAAACAGCGGCGACTGGTCGCGGGAAATGCTGGCGGTCGCTTACCGTCCCGCCTGGGCTGGACCGCAGTCGGACGTGGAAGCCTGGGATACAACAGAGCTGGAGCAGTTGCCAGCGGATGTACAGCGGTTGATGACCGACCGCAGCCAGCGACGCTGGGAGTTCGGCGGCGGCAACAAGCCTCCTAACATGGCCCACGAGGCAGCGGGAATCGATCCCAGTCGCTGGGAACGAAAGCATGATAGGGGATAGAGGATAGAAGTCAGTCGTCAGTGGCTATAATTGGCGGTGAGACGTGCTTCCCAAACCTCGCAAAGTGACTGATACCATGCGACGCCCCAGATTGCTGCTGTTGCTCGCCCTGCTGATGATCGCAACGACGAGCGTGTCAGCGGATGAAAAGCTGACCGGCGTGCGGGTCACACGACCTCTCAAGAGCTCGCTTTTTCAGCACCAGTACACGATCTACGACAAGTCGTTCTGTGGAGCCCAGGCCTGTGTCGACTTTGACGGCGACGGAAAACGTGAACTGCTCTATGCCTCTCGGGAAACCGGTAATCTGCAGCTTTTGAATGCCGCCGATGGTACGGTTCGCTGGAGCACAAAACTGCCGGGTCAGCAGCAGACAGTTTCTGTTTTTGACCTGGACCGGGACGGCGACTTTGAGATTCTCTACTCGGTCTCCTCCCCCGGCCACCTTTACCTGATCGACTCCCTGGGCACGGTCATCCGGAAGTACGATTCCGGCGATCACAAGCTCGGTAACTCAGCCGTGATCCTGGATGCCGACGGTGATGGCCGACTGGATGGTTTTTTTGGTTCCCGCAGCCAGTTCCTGATACGCATGGACATGCAAACGTTCACTCACATCAGCAAGCGGACTGGCTGGGTCCAGTGTGGCTGCTACACATCGGCCATGGACGTGGACCGCGATGGCCGCTGGGACCTGTTTGCCGGCAGCGGCGACGATCACTCTTTCAAAGGGAGCTTCCACCGACTGGATCCGGTCACGCTCAAGTCGAGCTGGAGTTTTGAGACCAACGACAATGCCTCCAGTGCGGATGCGGTGCTGGTCGACATCGACGGTGATGGCCAGGTTGAGATTCTCAAGTCGGTGGACAATTACAAGCAGGACGACGCGCATGATGCAGTCTATGCCTTCGAAATCGACGGTAGCCTGCTATGGAAAGTTGAAGGCCTGAGTGGTGAGGACACGCCCAACGCTGCAGACCTCGACGGTGACGGTTCGATTGAAATCATCGGGATGACATTTGGCGGCGAGGTCTACTGTTTGGATTCCAAGGGCAAGTTCAAATGGCGGCGCGATTTGCGACCCAAGCTGGATGACGGTCAGCACATGTACATGTGTCCGACAATCTGTGATCTGGATGGAGACCCCGAACTTGAGATCCTGGCCATGACCCACGGCCAGTACTCAGAAACTCCCGGCCAGAAACCGACCGCTCGCCTGCATGCCCTGGATGCCAGGGGCAACATACTGGACGAACTGGACCTGGGAGAATCACGCTACTGGGGCCATGCCCTGGTCGCCAATATCGACGACGATCCGTACAACGAGCTGGTCGTGTCCGGATATGGTGGCCTGGATGTCTTCGAAACCCGCGGTGTTGGCCCGCAGACAGAACATTTTCAACGTCGGCGATCCTACCAGCGATTGAACGTGATTCCCTGGGCCTACCAGGACAGCTATTTCATTCAGCGGGGCAGGCGGGACCAGGTGACAAATCAAACTGATAACCTCGTGCTGGTCAAAGAGGGCGATGGCTACTGTGAGCGAGGCAGCTTCACGACCGAGTTGTTACGGCTTACCCCCGGCCACTCTTTTTCACAGCTGAAGTACTCGGCCGATATACCAGAGGGCTGCGGGCTGACGGTCAACATACTCAACTCGGCAGGCAAGACGATCGGGCAGGCGATTCCCTCCGGAACACGACTGTCGATCAGCGAGCCGGTGAAGCTGGAATTCGTGTTCAGTAGTTCCAAGCCGAATCGTACCCCGCGGCTCGACGAGTACTCGCTGCAGTTCTCTCGCTAGCTTGAATGGCTACTGTTCGGCAAAGCCAATCTCGGCTGCCGATGCCCAGGGACCACCGTTGACTTCAGAGAGCGATCGCAATCGCACATACCGTCCACTGACAGGCACCTTAAGCTTCAATTGTTGAGGCGCTTTCGTTTTCGTCAGGGTCACTGAAATTACCGGGTCGTCAAACTGGTCCGGCTGGTCCGAGATCGAAATCTCACATTTCTGGATCGTCCCATTGAACCCAGCATCCTGTCGGGCCAGGTACCAGATAGCTGACAACTCACGTTGCTTTCCCAGATCAATCACCAGCTCGTGTGGGTGCTGGGCACGCTTGTCCGCAAACTGCGTGTGCCAGTGGGTCGTTGGCTTCCCATCGATGGCATGAATCGCCCTGCGGCCGCTGGCTGTGGATTCACTGCTGAAGCGAACGATGCTCAGTTCCCCGGAGGGAACCAGCTGCTTGGCCGGCAGCGACTGGACTTCGCCAGCCGGCGCGGGGGCCTGCCGGGACGTTCCCCATTTGGCCCAGCGATCTCGCTCATGAATGTCCCGGTTGATAAAGGTACCTTCCACCGCAGGTTCATGAGCCTGCTCTGCAAACTGTTTCAACCGGGCAAGTTCTTGCGGGTGGATATCCGCAATATTGTTCTGCTCGCTGGGATCGGCATTCAGTTCGTACAGTTCCCAGTCGGCGGATTTACTCGGCTGGATCGCTTTCCAGTTCTCCATCCGTACGGCGATCTGCTGACCCAGTTCCCAGTAAAGGTACTCGTGGTCCTGTTGCCGATCGGCCCGACCGAGGAGCTCGTTCCTGATCGAAATCCCATCACTATCCCGCGGACAACGGACCCCGGCCAACTCGGCCAGGGTCGGCATCACGTCGGGGAAGTACCAGAGATGATCGCTCACCTGTCCAGGGGAAATCTTTCCGGGCCAGCGGGCGATCATTGGAATCCTGAGTCCCCCTTCGTAAAGCGTTCCCTTGCGACCGCGGAATTCCACCCCGCTTCGAGGATTCACATTGGGAGCATGGAATCCACGAGGTGCGTCCGCGGACTTGAAGTAATCGTTACCGCCGTTATCTCCACAGAAGAAAACCAGCGTGTTTTCATCGAGTGAGAGTTCCTTGAGTAAGGCGATAACTTCACCCACCTGGCGATCAACCATGCTGACCATGGCGGCATAGCGCTTTGCTTCCAGTGGCCACTGCTTGTCCTCGTATATTTCCCAGGCCGGGTCATCCGCCGGAATATCGAACATCCCGTGGGGTGGGGTGATTGGCAGGTAACAGAAAAAGGGGCGGCTGGCATTCCTGCGGATAAAGTCCGTGGCCTGGTTAAAGATCTCGTAATGGGAGTAGGTCTCACCAATCCGTCCCCCCTTGTTGCCAGGCAGCGGCACCTCGACACTGTTGCGAACCAGATACGGCGGATAGTAGCTGTGTGCATGCACCTGGTCGTAGTAGCCAAAGAAGAGGTCAAAACCGTGCTGTTCCGGAACTCCCGTTGAACCCCGACCGCCACAACCCCACTTCCCAAAACCCCCGGTTGCGTAACCGGCTTTGCTGAGCAGCGAGGCAATCGTCACCTCGCCAGCTCTCAGTGGCGTACCACCTCCATTGGTGCGGACCGAGGTGTGGCCGCTGTGTTTGCCAGTCATCAGTACACAGCGAGTGGGAGCACAGACGGCAGAGCCAGCCAGCCCTTGCGTGAAGCGAATCCCCTCGGCTGCCAGCTCGTCAATACTGGGAGTCTGGATATGGGGATGACCCATGTGGGACAACTCGTAGTAACCCAGTTCATCCGCCATGATGAAAACGATGTTGGGCTTGCCTGCCGCCTGGCTCGAACTGCTCACGAGAATAGCCAGCAGCAGGCTGGCACTCATGTTTGCAATGAAACGTACAGAGCTCATGACAATAACTCCCGGTCTTTTCCTGAATCTGCCTGCCAGAATCACAGCGTATTCAGCGGGCGGGCGAAACATGCCGCGCGATTATGCCACGGTCTGAAGTCCACGTCCATGATCCCGGACAACATCGATCGTCAATCGCTGGCTCGCCACGATTCGATTGTTTATCGTAAACCTCCTGCTGCTCGATTCGACAAATCAACAGTTTCGGGAGTTCATCATGTCGCTTCATAAACGCCTGCTGTTTCCGTTATTCAGCCTGCTGGTCGTGCTGGCGTTTGCTGGCCCGTTGTTTGCGCAGGGTTTGAAGCGGCGTACTGACCTGGACCGGTATATTGCCAAGCCCGACGACAGTTACGAGTGGAAAGTGGTCAGCAGCTCATCTGCTGATGGCATGACCACCGTGGTCGTGGATATGATCTCCCAGACCTGGCGGACGGCTGAGGAAGTTGATCGACCGGTCTGGCAACACTGGTTGACGGTTTCCATCCCGGACGACCCCAAGTCAGAAACGGGCCTGCTCTGGATAGGCGGTGGCCGCAACGGTCGAGAGCCACCCTCGGGGAATGACGAGAGATTTGAAACGCTGGCCCGGCTGACCGGGTCGGTGGTTGCCGAGCTACATATGATTCCCAATCAACCGCTGGTCTTTCACAAGGATGGACATCAGCGTAGCGAGGATGACTTGATCGGTTACACCTGGGACCAGTATCTGAAGACCGGTGATGCTAGCTGGCCAGCTCGAAACCCGATGGTCAAGAGTGCTGTGCGGGCCATGGATACACTGACCGCACTTACTTCTACCGAGGCAGGTGGTTCGGACTCCGTCGAAAGTTTCGTGGTAGCTGGCGGTTCCAAGCGGGGCTGGACCACCTGGCTGACCGGTGCGGTGGACAAGCGAGTCGTGGCTATCATGCCGATTGTGATTGATGTCTTGAACGTCAGAGAGTTCACCAACCATCACTTCGGCGCCTACGGCTTCTGGGCCCCCTCGATCGGTAACTATGTCGAACACCGGATCATGGAGCAAGCAAATCATCCCCGCATGCAATCGCTTTACGAGCTGGTCGATCCGTACTACTACCGACACCGGCTGACGATGCCGAAGTTCATCATCAACGCTTCCGGGGACCAGTTTTTTCTGCCGGACTCATCGCAGTTCTATTTTGATCAGCTGCGTGGCCAGAAAAACCTGCGATACGTCCCCAACGCAGACCACTCGCTGCGGGGCAGTGACGCGATGGAGAGTATCACCGCCTTCTACTCATTGATTCTCAATGGCCGGGCCACTCCCTCGTTTTCGTGGGAGCATGAACGTGGCGGGTTTGTACGAGTGAAGGTCAAGGACAAGCCGACGGAAGTTCGGCTCTGGCAGGCAACCAACCCGCACGCTCGTGACTTCCGCATGGAATCGCTGGGTCCCAAGTTCACCAGCGAAGTACTTGAGCCGGATACGGACGGCGAATACACAGCCGACATCTCGGAGCCTGTGAAGGGTTTTACGGCATACTTCGTCGAACTCACATACGACATCGGCGGACCGCTGCCGTTGAAGCTGACAAGTGACGTCCGTGTGATTCCCGACGTGCTGCCCTTCAAGAAAAAGGACCCGCTGAAGTCGTCCACGATCACAGCCAGGGCGGTTGCTCCTGACGAAGCGACTATTGCCAGGCTGCGATCAGCCCTGGGGACAAAGCAGATCACTGATGTGGCCGAGTCGATTCAGCTTTTCACTGGTGCAACCGGAGAGTCTCCATCGGAATTGACGATTCACATCAACTGGAAACCAGTGGGACGCTTTCGATCCGGCCTGGAGGCCTTTGCTGGCCTGCTGACAATTCTCAAGTGCGAGGATATCTCCTACTGGTTCGAATCCGGCCCGCGGGTGGAGTAAGAGACCGCTTGTCGAGTCGAGCCAACCACCGCTGACTTCGATCCACAGACCTCTTACAGTCCGGGGATCGCTGCCTTGGGGTCCACCTCCTCGCCCTGCCAGTTCACCTTGCCATCCTTGTATATAAGGATCCGATGCTTGCTGCCCGGTGCAGGTTCACGGTCCAGGTCGGGAAGAAATCGCCGGTGGCGAGCGAGTTGGCGAAGGTAACCCGCATCTCCCGCCAGGTTATGCCACTCATTGGGATCGCTGCGCATGTCATACAGCTCCTCGCTGCCATCCGCATAATGGATATACCGCCAGTTTTCAGAGCGGACAGCGTGGTTGCCACGATTATGCGTGGTAATTGCCGGCCAGCGTCGTCGAGCAGATGCATCCTGCAATTGTGGCAGCAGGCTGTGCCCCTCCAGCTCTGGCTTGCTTGGCAACTGACACAGCTCTGTCAGCGTCGGATAGATATCCAGCAGTTCAGCCGGCTGAACACAAACCTGGCCCGGTTCAATTCCAGGACCGGCAAACACAAGTGGCACTCGGGTGCCGTCATCCCAGAGCGTGTTCTTGCCGGTGATCATCTTTTCACCCAGATGCCAGCCATGGTCGGACCAGAGCACCACGATCGTGTTTTCTTCCAATCCGTTCCGCTTGAGAGCAGCGAGCACCCGTCCCACCTGGCTGTCGACGAAACTGGTACAGGCCAGGTAGGACCGTACCAGGTTCCGCCACTCGTTTTCCTCTTCCAGGAACTTCAACCGTACCTCTGGCAGGTACCAATGCAGGTACCAGGAGAACCGCGGCGTGTCCTGCCGGTCGCCGCGCAGGATTTCCGGTAGCACCGTGTCATCATCCGGGTAGAGATCAAACCACTTCTGGGTGGCATAGCAGGGAACATGTGGCAGGAAGAAACCGACGGAAAGGAAAAACGGTTCCTCTGGCTTTTCGTCCAACCGGTCGACGGCCCAGGAAGCGATCTTCCAGTCCCCCTTGTCCTCGTCCTTGTGCGGAAAGGTACCCCAGTCCACCAGTGGATGGTTGCCAAACGGCGTGGTAACAAGTTTCTCAGGTGGGACAGGTTTTGAAGTGGCCGCTGGACCGAGTTGATGAAATTCGCTGTCCATCTTGCCCCGGCCGTAGCGACCGTGGTAAATCTTGCCCGTCGAATAGTTACGATAGCCATGCTGGGCCAGGTACTGTGGCAAGCTCACCACGTCTTTGAATTCGTCCAGTTGCCGGAACCAGGGTGCCAGCCCGTAAATTCCAGTGGAGGAAGGTCGCAGGCCTGTCATCACGCTGGTCCGTGATGGGTTACAGAGCGGCGACTGGCAATGGGCATTCATGAACGCCGTCCCACGAGCAGCCAGCCGATCGATGTGGGGTGTTTTCACCAGTGGATGCCCGCCAAGGTAGCCGATCCAGTC
>CAUZOB010000187.1:0-9582 GCA_963581185.1 Planctomycetota bacterium
CACTCGAGTCTTGCTGGCGATTAACCTGTCGAGAGTTGGTGAGTCGACCGAGCAGGGTTGTTTCAGCGATCCGAAATGGCTGGACCCGGACGCCTGCCTGGCGGCAATCGAGAGGTATCCTGAGATCGTGGTTGCCGTGGCGGTCAACTGCAGCCGGGCTGCCTGTGGTGACCAGGACCCGCGGCCAATCCTGGCTGCCGGACTGCAGGTGGCATCCAGCAGTGGCCTGCCGCTGATGTATGGCATGCGGCCGGATGAGGAGTGGCCATTTGCAGACCAACTCGAGCAGCTTCGGCCGAACGACCTGGTGACCTATTGTTTTCGACGCCAGCCGCACTGCATTGTAGCTGCCGGACAACTGCATCCGGCGATCCTGGCAGCTCGCCGCCGCGGCGTTCTTTTCGATATCGGCCATGGCCGCGGTTCTTTCGATTTTGAGGTAGCCCGCCAGGCGCTGGCCAACAAGTTTCCGCCGGACACGATTTCGACTGACCTGCAGCGCGGCCACGAGGACCAGTCGCCCCCGCACTCGCTGCTGTCTGTTGTCAGCAAACTGGTTGCCGTTGGGATGGACCGCCGACTGGCCCTGCGATCGGTCAGCGAACGACCGGCGGCCTGGCTCGATCGAGATGACGTTGCTGGCACGATCCAGGCGGGTAGGGTGGCCGACCTGGCTGTTTTGCACTGGTCGGAGCAACCATCGGCGCTGACGGATACCAGTGGCCAGCTGCTGGAGGCGGCGGTCTTGACGGTTGAGCAGACCTGGCGTGCAGGCCAGCTAGTCGAGCCATTGGGAAACGTTCGCTGACGGCCGCCATCTTGCATCGTCAACGGTCGGCACGGACAATCAGGTCCTTGACTGCTGACCTGAGAATATACCATCGCCGAGGGGAGATCGGATGTTTAGGATCTGCGTGCTTGGACTTATTGTTTCGACCAGCCTGGTTGCCGACTTGCCTGATCCGGTCAGCCCGGACCCGGATTCTCCCCGTCGCTGTGAGGCTGTCGATACAGTTTTCATCGAAGATATGACCTGGATGGAAGTACGCGACGCGATGGCGGGCGGCAAGGATACGGTGATCGTGGCGACCGGCGGGATTGAGCAGAATGGTCCCTATCTGGTTACCGGCAAACATAATGTTGTCCTGCGTGGAGCGACCGAGGTGATTGCTCGCAGGATGGGTAACGTGCTGGTGGCACCGATCGTGCCATTCGTTCCCGAGGGGGATATTGATCCGCCAAGCGTGCACATGAAGTACCCCGGCACAATCAGCGTGAGCGAGGAGACTTACCGGAGCCTGTTGACCGATATCTGCATGTCGCTCGAGGTGCATGGTTTTCGGCGAATCGTGTTGATCGGGGACAGCGGAGGCAACCAGGAGGGATTGCAGGCAGTAGCGCTTGATTTGGCGAGTCGCTTTGGCGACAAGGGGAGTCAAACCGAGATTCGCTTTGTGCCCGAGTTCTATGACTATGCTGAGTTGGCCGAGTGGGTTGAGAGCCAGGGTATTCACCAGGTGCCAGAAGGATTACACGACGACTTTGTCATGACCGCCATGATGATGGCGGTCGACAAGGATTCGGTGCGGACAAAGCAGCGGATCAAGGCCGGCTGTTTCCATATCAATGGTGTCAACCTGGCTCCGGCGAGCAAGACTGTCCGCTGGGGTGAGTCGATTTTTGCCCATCGAGCCGACCGAACGGTAGCTGGGATCGAGAAGGCATTTGCAGCCGACGCTGAATGATGCCGGCTGACCAGCAGAACTGGAAGAGAGAGCCGCTGTATGAGCGTACCGACAAGGAAACTGGGCAAGACCGGGCTGGATGTGTCGATCCTTGGCATCGGCGGAGGCCATATCGCTCGCAAGCACATTAGCGAGCAGCAGTCGGTCAACTTGATCCAACGTGCTATTGATGAAGGGATAACCTTCATGGATAACGCCTGGGAGTACCACGGCGGCGAGTCCGAACGGCGGATGGGCCTGGCTCTTGAGGGTCGCCGCGACAAGGTCGTACTGATGACCAAGGTTTGTGGTCGCGACCGCCAGGATGCAGAGCAGAATCTGCATGACAGTTTGCAGCGGTTGCGGACCGACGTGATAGATGTCTGGCAATTCCACGAGATCAATTATGACAACGATCCTGAATGGATCTGCGGAGTGGGCGGGGCGCTGGAGGCTGCCGAAGCCGCACGGCAGGCTGGCAAGGTGAGATTTATCGGTTTCACCGGTCACAAGAGCCCGCACATCATGAAAAAGATGCTCGATATGGGCTTCGATTGGGATACCTGCCAGTTGCCTGTCAATGTGCTGGATTATCACTATCGCAGTTTTCAGCGGGAGTTGTTGCCGCAGCTGGTCGAGCAGGGCGTCGGTGTGATTGGCATGAAGAGTCTCGGCGGCGATGCCCAGATTGTGCTCGGTGCCGGACTCACGCCTCAGCAATGTCGGGCCTATGCACTTTCCCAGCCCATCAGCACGCTGGTGACCGGGATGGAATCGGACAAGGACCTGGACCAGGACCTGGCGATCGCCAGGAATTTTTCGCCGATGCCTGAAGACGTGCAGGCCGACTTGCGAGAACAGGTTCGTGAAGTGGCCGGTGACGGCCGTTACGAATGGTTCAAGAGCACACAGTATTACGATGCCATCACGCATCGTATGCAGCACGGGTTTGATCCCGCATCCTCCGGCCAGGCAGCCGCGCCGCCGGAGTAAGAGGGTGATCAGGGGAACCATCGAGGGGGAGTGAAAACTCATGAGCATCTACGAGCAGCTGGACCTGCAGCCGATCATTAACGCCACCGGCCGAGTAACTCGACTGGGCGGCGCCCGCCTCCGTGCGGTGGCACTGGAGGCTTACGGCCGGGCAAGCCAGCAGTCGATTCCGCTGGACCAGTTGCAGGCAGCAGCCAGTCGTCGGGTGGCCGCCCTGACTGGAGCCGAAGCGGCCCTGATTACGTCCGGCGCTGCAGCTGGGCTGACGCTCGGTGCCGCTGCAATCCTGGCAGGCCCGGACGCCGGTCGGATGGAACGATTGCCTGATACCAGTGGCATGGCAGCTGAGTTCATCGTGGCGCGGGAGCATCGCAGCGGTTATGACCATGCCGTCCGGGCCAGTGGTGCCCGGCTGGTTGAAGTTGGGTTCCAGGAACAAGTGGCAGGTGCCGGCGTGCGATGTGCCGAGGCCTGGGAGTACGAAGCGGCGATCGGAGCGGGAACCGCAGGCATCCTTTATGTGGATCAGATAGGCTCACAGCCAGCCTTGGCAGAAGTTGTCGCTGTGGCTCACAAACATCAGTTGCCGCTGCTGATCGATGCAGCAGGGGAGCTGCCACCGCGGGAAAATCTGCAGCGACTGGCAAGCAGCGGAGCGCAGCTAGTTGCCTTCAGCGGCGGTAAGGCGATCGGTGGTCCGCAAGCTACCGGGATCCTGATGGGACGCCAGGACCTTATCAGCTCGGCTGCTGTCCAAATGCTTGATATGGATGACCACCCGGCGCTCTGGGATCCACCACGCGATTTTATTGACCCGGACAAGTTGACCGGTATGCCGCGCCATGGCATTGGCCGGGCGATGAAGGTCTCACGAGAGTCGATTGTTGCGGTTCTGGCGGCCCTGGAAGAGTTTCTTTCGGAGGATCCGGCAGTCCAGTTGACCGAATGGCGAAACTGGCTCGACCAGATCCAGATCGTGCTCCAGGATGGCCCGGCCGACTGCCAGCTTGTCGAGAGTCCCGATGGACAGCGTCCACCCCTGCTCGAGATCGAGGTGGCAGGTGACGCGTTTGAGGTCTGCCGTCAGTTGCGACTGGCGACACCCCCGGTCTATGCAGGACACGGTAAACTGCACGAGGGGCTGCTGGTCATTAACCCGGTCGGACTCGCGGCCGATGAGGTGCCTGTGTTGGGCGGCGTCTTGCTAAAGATTGTCGGCGGACATGACTAGTCGGGCAGCGGTGGACGAGTCGCTAGTCCCAGACGATGGCGACTGCCCGGCACCAGGCGGCACTGGCAGCTTCGATCAGGACCGGCAGGCAGCTGAGATGAAATCCTGTCGCTGCAGGTAGCTTATCGAGGTTTGCAAGTTTCTCGATCTGGCAGTATTCGGCAGTGATACCGGCGAAGTGGGCTGGCCAGATCTGGCGACCGTCGCCGGACTGCTGAAAATCCTCCTGCATGGCGTGGAACGGTCGGTCGAGCGTGTAGGCGTCGATGCCGATCACGTGAATCCCCTGCTGAACCAGCCAGAGTGTACTTTCGCGGCCCAGACCCGGCTGTTTGAAATAGTCGGGCGAATCGAGTCGCTTGTCGGCGCCGGTCTGCAGCAGCACGATTTCGGAGTCAGTAAGCTGGTGATCAATTTTCGCGAGTGCCAGCTCGAGGTCGGCAATCTCGATCGTTTCACCGTCCTGCTTGTGCCGCATGTCGAGACAGACTCCGGGAGCGAAGCACCACTCGAGCGGTACCTCGTCAATTCGTCGAGCTGGGAGACCGGCAGACGTCGGCCCGTAATGGTAGGGGGCGTCGACGTGTGTGCCGGTATGCGTAATGGCCTGGATTTCTTCAATTGCCCAGCCCCCGCCATCCGAGTAGACGAGCTGTTCCGGGTCGACGCCGAACAGCTGCTGCATTTGTGCTGCGCCCTCAGCATGATCGACATAACGAATGCTGGCTGGAAAGGGCTCACTGGTTGCCTGGTGCGTGAGCGGGACGCTCAGATCGATCAATCGTGGTGGCATTTTCTAACGGTCCTTCAGTAGCTGGAAGCCGGAAACAGTAGCTGGAAGCCGGAAAAGAGATACGCTTGGTTAGTGCAGGGCTGCTCGGGATTCGCTGATTCAGCGATCTTTCGGTATTCTGAACAATTCAATCTTCCCGATGCAATAATAGGTAGACCGAACTCCGTAATGGAGCCCCCGTCCAATTTTGGGACAACCGCTGCCTTGTTGCAGTTTTTTCCCAGGAGACGCGTTTAGTGGCAACTGTTGCCCACAAGTCTGAACCGAGGCCCGAGCAGATCCGCCAGAACTGGATTGTGAATCCCACACACGATCTGCTGTGGATAATCGCTGCGCCACTGATTGCCTGGATATGGGCCGCGTTTACTTTCAAAACGGGCGGTCTGGAGTTGGTCTGGACGATCTTCATGGTCTTCAATGTGGCCCACCATTTTCCCACTTTTGTGAGGATTTACGGTGACCGCGACCTCTTGCGCCGCTATCGCTGGAACCTGTTGCTGGGACCGATAATCCCGTTTTCTGTCTCGATGGCTGTGGTCTTCTTCGTGGTCGTCAATGACCTCAATATTTTCACGCTCTTGTTCCTGCAGGTGATTCTCAACATCTGGGATCCCTGGCATTTCCTCATGCAACATTATGGTTTCATGCGGATTTACGATCGCCACAACAAGGCGCCACGAAAACTGGCTGGCCGAATGGATTATGCCCTCTGCACCAGCTGGTTCCTGTTCATCCTGGTGGCCTCGAGTGAGTGGTTGTTTGACTTGCTCTACAAGTTGTACAGCGACGGAGGCTTGGGCCTGGTGATGTTGATTGACCAGGGTGTGTACCGGTTCATCTACGGACTGACACTTGGTGCTTCGGTTGTCATGTCGTTTGTCTACCTTGGCTATTTGAACTGGTTGCGCCGCAAGGGATTCTATATCAGCCCAGCCAAGATCGCGCTTTTCCTTGTGACCTTCATCACCATGGGATTGTGTTATGTGCGTAACCCCTTGATGCAGCAACTGTTGCCAGGCTGGACCTTCATGGCCGGTTTTGCCACGCTCGGCATGGTCCACGTCTCTCAGTATCTTGCTATTGTCTGGACTTACAATCGCAACCTGGCGGGCAACGAAGAAAAGTCACGGCCGGGTCTTTTTAAGCGCTGGTTCCTGAAGGGTGGACTGGCTGCTGCCAGTCTCTACGTGGTCGCCTGCCTGATGTACGGGTCGTTCTTGAGCAACGAGCTATGGCGACCGGTATTCATCCTCGGGCAGGGTGCGACCTTCCTGAAGTACCTGTTTGGGATAATTGTCTCGCTCAGTTTCACGTCCACGCTGATGCATTACTACTATGACGGCTTTATCTGGAAAGTGCGGCACAAGGAAAACCACCAGAATCTGGTCCAGCCCGGCCAGGCGCCAGCCGCAGAGCCGAGTACCGAGGCAGCCGACGCCCCCGCGCACTCCTGGTGGTCACGTGCTGATGGTGCCACGACGGCAGGTCGCATGTTCCTCAAGCAGGCGGTCTATTTTGGTGCGCCAATGCTGTTCGTGCTGCTGATGACATCGGCCATCAGCCGGACGTCGCCCAGTTGGCCATTGCGACTGGGAGCACAGGTGATCAGTAGCCAGCAGTGGGATGATCAGCTGGCGGAGCAGGCCCTGGCAGCCATTGAGCGGCAGAGCGAGTTGGAACGCAAAATGCAAAAGCTGATTCCCCGTGCCACGGCTAAACACTACACCTACCTTGGCGAGCTGCAGTATTTTAAAGCCTTGCTGCTGAATGCCGAGGCGCGGCAACGCGGCGAGTGGCTGGCCGGGGAGAGGGACGAGTTCAGAGATGCCTTGCAGACCGCGGTTGACATGATGCAGGAGTCGCTGGAGCGTCCCGCACCGTTCTACCATCGGGAGAACATGGAACTCGATCGGGACACGGTGCAACAGCGGATTAATGACTGGCGAAGGGAACTTGCCAGCCCCGGCCTGGGGCACTTATCGACCCCCTCGATGCTGGTCGACCGGCAGCCCTAGCAGACCAGGAATGAGCGAGTGGGGGAGAAGTGACTGGCAGGTTGTCGACGCAAAGGGTGCCATCTTGTGGCGCCACGATCTAACCTCTACTCTCTAAACACAAGCCGGTCGCCACCGCCACTGACCTTCACGTCGTCCTCGCATGACTCCGCCCTCGTCCCAGCGCCGACATCCGGTCAGGTTTCTCTTCGAGAACTCAATCTTTCTGATTGCCGGAGCGATTTTGGCCCTGATCTGGGCAAATATGTCTCCGGATGTGAGGGACGCAGACGGGGAGATCAGTCATCACGGCAGTTACAACCGCTTTGTCCATTTTGCTGTGCTGGGGGCCGATACAGCTCATCAGCCTGCCAACGATCTTCCCGCAGTGACTCCAGCAGCGCGTCCCGTCAAACGGAATAGCTGGGTTGGTTCTCTCTATCACAAGCTGATTGAGCGGCCTGACAAGGATGGCACGACCCACGGTCTGACGATCCACTTCATCGTCAACGACCTGCTGATGGCGTTGTTTTTTGGGATAGCAGCCAGCGAGGTATGGGAAGCTCTCTTGCCTGGCGGCGCGCTCTCCAATCCGCGAAAAGCGGCGACTCCCTTGATCGCGACACTCGGCGGCATCGTCGGGCCGGCCGGTATTTACCTGGCTGGTGCCGGTCTGACTGGGACTTTACCGGAACTGGGTAGTGGTTGGGCGATTCCCTGCGCGACCGATATCGCCTTCGCCTATCTGATAGCCCGACTCATCTTTGGCCAGGGCCATCCGGCGATTGCTTTCCTGTTGCTACTGGCAATCGCCGATGACGCTGTCGGACTAGCAATCCTGGCGATCTTCTATCCACAAAAGTCGATTGTACTTGGGTGGTTCCTGCTCACATTTGCTGCCATTCTGATCTGTTTCCTGATGCGACGGCTGCGACTGCATAGCTTCTGGTGGTACCTGTTGGTGCCAGGCACGCTCAGCTGGATTTCATTCGACCTGGCGGGCATCCATGCTGCGCTCGGACTGGTGCCGATCATCCCCTGCCTGCCTCACGCCCATACGGACCTTGGCTTGTTTGCACGGCAGGAGTTGTCACGAAGTGACACCTTGAATGAATTCGTGCACTGGTGGAAGAACCCGGTGGAGTTGATTCTGGGGCTGTTTAGTCTGATCAATGCAGGAGTTGTTTTCAGCAGCATCGGCACTGGCACCTGGCTCGTGCTAGCGGGATTGATGATTGGCAAGCCGGTGGGGATCGTGTTGTTTACCTGGATATCGGAGAAGGGACTTGGGCTCGAAGTACCCGAGGGAATGTCGTACCGGCACGTGGTGATGGTCGGCGTGATCGCCGCGATTGGCTTTACCGTGGCCCTGTTCGTCTCCACGGCAGCATTCAAGGAACCGGGGCCGCTCCAGGATTCGGTCAAAATGGGGGCCTTACTCAGCTTTATGGCTGCCGGTGTGGCCCTGGCGATAGCCCCGCTGCTGGGGTTGCGACCAGGCCAGCACGAGTCGGCGGACCGGGACGCTGCAGAGAACGACGAGGATCCAACGGAACCTCCATCCATTGATCCGGCTGACGTACCAGCGATTTGAGCGTCCACAGGGGACATTCTGAGTTGCTCGCCGGAGACCAGAACGAGTTGCTCGTGCCCGCCAGTTGCGACTTTCTGCTAGCCCACAGAGAGCGGACTGCGTTTACTGGCCAGATATGACTTCTAACGTCAAACCTCGATATGGTACGATAAAGGGTATATCAGCAAAGATGAGCCCGCTGGATTAGCCTGGAGTCAAACAGTATGTGGCGCAGTCAATTTGGATGTCACGACCTTCGTCAACAGACGGACATTTCTCGTCGCGGGTATCTGCAGGCGGGCGGCTTGGGTTTGGGCGGCCTCAGCCTGGCTGGGTTGATGCGAGCGGAAGCGGCGTCAGGTTCGACGAATCGATCGCAAAACAACGTGATTCTGCTCTGGATGCGTGGCGGTCCATCGCAGCATGAAACCTGGGATCCGAAGCCAGCTGCCCCGGCGGAATATCGGGGCGGTTTTGGTGCCATGCAGACCACCGTCCCTGGCATCGAGATCTGCGACCTGTTGCCTCAATGTGCTGCTGTGATGGACAAGTGGTCGATTGTCCGCAGCCTGCACCACAAGAATGCTGGCCATTCGGCAGGCGACCAGATCGTCTTCACCGGCTATGATCCCGGTCCGGATCCAGGGGTGAATATCCACCCCAGCTGTGGGTCCATCGTCTCGGAGCAACTTGGTCACCGCTCACCCCAGTTGCCTGCCTACGTGATGATTCCGCGCCAGGTGCCTGGCACCGACGCGGCCTACCTGGGAGCGGCTCACAAGCCATTTGAGACGCTGGCCGATCCGGCAACGCGAGGGCCATTCACGCTAAAGAATTTCTCCCTGCTGGAAGACATCCGCGGCGACCGATTTGATGATCGGCGCCAGTTGCTGGGCCAGTTTGATCGATTCCGTGACGTGCTTGGTTCATCGAAACAGATGGAAGCGGTCGATGATTTCCATCGTCGTGCCTATGACATTCTCAGCTCGGACAGGGCACGCAGTGCCTTTGACCTGGATGCGGAGCCAGAGCCGATTCGCCAGCGGTACGGCTATGTCGATCGCTACGACCCGATGGACCCGGAACGATGCAGTGCCAGTGCCTTTAATCAGCGATTGTTGCTGGCCCGCCGACTGGTCGAGGCTGGAGTCCGGCTGGTGACGGTGGACTGTCGCTGGTGGGATACCCACAAGGAGGGGATGGATTCCATGCGCAACGGCTTCCTGCCACGTTGGGACCAGGCTTACTCGGCATTGATCGAGGACCTGGATCAG
>CAUZOB010000188.1:0-9565 GCA_963581185.1 Planctomycetota bacterium
CCGCAGCGATTGCGATCCCGACTGTGATTTCTGCCTCGGCACTCGGCCTCGGTGCGACGGTCGCGCCAAGTGATCGGATCACGATTGGCATGATAGGTATCGGACGACAGGCGCGGGCGTACAATCTCCCCTGGTTCCTGAAGTCTGCCCAAACCCAGGTCGTTGCTGTCTGTGATGTCGACAGCTGGCGATTGAAGAATGCGGTTGAAATGGCCAGACAGAGTAGCGGGACAGTTGCCAGCCATGCCGATTTTCGCAACCTGCTGGATGATGCCTCGATCGATGCGGTGATGATTTCCACACCTGATCACTCGCACGTGCCACTTTCGATCGCGGCACTTCGTAACGGCAAGGATGTCTGCTGTGAAAAACCGATCACCAAGTGTATTGCCGAGGGCCGACGGCTGGTCGAGGAAGTTGCCAGTAACAAGCGTGTCTTCCGAGTTGATAGCGAAGCGCGTTTCAAGACCAGCTTCTGCAAGGCGGCGGAAGTCGTTCGCAATGGACGGATCGGCACGCTGGTATCCGTGGAAGTTGGCGTGCCGAAGGATAATGCCAGCTGTGGAGTGCCCGAGACGATGCCGGTACCCGAGGGACTGGACTACGACACCTGGCTTGGCCCCGCACAAGAAGCCCCCTACACGGTCAATCGTGTCCACCCGCATCAGGCCTATTCGCGGCCCGGCTGGATGCGTGTGCAGGAATACGATGACGGGATGATCACGAACTGGGGTGCACACCTGATTGATATTGCCCACTGGGGAGCGGACCTGGAACGGACCGGTCCGCTGCGAGTTGAAGGGAAAGGCCTGTTCCCAGAAAATGAACTGTGGAATGTGCTCCAGCAGTTCGAGATCAACTATGAGTATGCAAATGGCCTGAAAATGACAGTCAAGCCGGTCAGCGGGCACCATGTGCGATTCGTGGGCGAGGAGGGCTGGGTAGAAGCCGGTTTCAGCCAGGTCCGCGCCAGTTCTCCGAAGGTGCTGGAGGTTCCGTTAGGTAAGGATCGTATCCGTCTTCCGCGCAAAGATGAGAAACAGGACTTTATCGACTGTGTCAAATCCCGCGCTCGTCCGATCGCCGATGCGGAAGTAGGGCACAGGACCAATAGCATCGGTCTGTTGGGTGTGATTGCCGTGAAAACCGGAGAGCCGCTCAGTTGGGATCCGGACATGGAGCGATTCGTCGACAACGATGAGGCCAACAAGTTGCTCAAGCGGCCGATGAGGAAGCCCTGGGAGCAATGGTCCTGATCTGACTGAAGCACAAGTTGGTGTCTCGACGCCAGCCTATCCAGCGTGCCGATGTCGGTTGCCAGTTCTAGCTGAACTTGATGGCGTACAGGTCAGCGTCACTGAGTGTGATTCGTAGCCGAATCGGCGTGCCGGCCAGCTGGCTTACATCGGTCGAACCCTGCCAGGTTACCGAGCGATCCAATTCATTGCCAAACGTCTCGTCGGCTTCAGCCAGTGAGAAGCCAGGAATTGGTCGACCGGATGGCCTCTGGATTTCTACTTTCAGTGTGCCAGCTGCGGAGGTGGCGAAGTTGATGTCGAGTTGTTTGCCGCTGAACGTTAGCGGTCGGGTAACCAGTTCACCACCCTTCAATGGCGACGAGGCGGAGACAAAGCCATCCTGCCGGATCGTGTGTCGTGTCATCACGCTTCCCTCGCCATGCCATTTTCCGCCGCTTGCATAAAACGACAGCTCATCGGGGCCGCCGGGCAGCGAGGACTTGGTCGTGACCATATTCCAGGCGACGTCGTTGTGGGCGTAGTACCAGGAGTCGGGTCGCTGGATGCCGGGCGGCAGGAAGGCCTCGTTCCAGCGATTGAAAGTGACACCGTCACGGCTGGCCATGATCTGGGTCTCGGTGATCGCCGTTCCGTAGCGAAGTTCCGAGGCGGCTCGTAGTTCTCGTTTCTCGAGTTCCGGCAGGGCTCGCATCGAGGGACTCCAGCCACGCTCGATGTACCGCATTGGGAATCCGACCAGGATATGCGGGGCGCGGAAATAGGGAATGATATTGTTGGTGTACATTTGCTGCGGGGGTGAATCGGAATATTCCAGGTCGTGTTCGTCTTGCCAGTTGATCAGGTCATCGGAGACTGCTGTACGGATGGCACGGATGCCAGCCGGATTCCAGTTGTCCGCTTCGGTCACGCCCTCGGTGAAATATCGCCAGTAAGCGCGGTACTTGTTGATGGTCGGGTCCCAGAAGCCGATGTTGGCAGAATCGAAGGCACCGTTGGTGATCACCGCCTTGTCATGGGCCTTTTCCCAGTGCAGGCCATCAGCTGACTTGAACAGTAGCATCCCGCCATCGCGTTTGAGACCACCAAAGGCCTTGAACCGTTCACTGGCTGGGCAGCCGGGTCGCTGGTCAAGGAAGGGGCTGAAGTTATGGCAGCCAGGGCCCTGCCAGATGATGTTGGTTTCCTTCGAGTCGCCGTGGGCGAACAGACCGAGTTTCGGCTTGTCCCAGTGGATGCCGTCGGTGCTCAGCGCGCAGCAGGCAACTTCCGCATTGGTCGTCCGAATCTGGTTGTTGACCAGGTCAAAGTTAAATCCGCGGTAAAAGAGCTTGTAGGTATCGCCATCCTGGATCACTGTGTGATAACCGGACGATGTGCCCTCCCACGGTTGGGTATGGTGAATCACCTGCTCGCGTGGGATGGGATGATGCAGCTCGAACTCGACCTTGCCACGGGTCTGCTCGACGATAAAGTCGTCGAGGAACAGCTCGCGCCGCGTTCCCATGGCGTATGTCGGGCTATTGCGGTTGGTTCGCCTTTGGCTGCAGGCTGATCTGCCAAGTGCTGCAGTCGTAACGGCAGCACCAAGAAAGTGTCTACGGTTGATTGTCATTGGTCGCATTCCATTTTGTTACTTCTTGTCGGTTGTCGGCTTGGGGATCAAGGCCACGATCTCCTTGAGTGGTTTCCAGCCGCGGCCGGTGTCGACCGTGAGCTGATTTTTCTTGTCCGCGCGAATCTGAAATCGGTTGTTGTAGGTGGAGTACAACAGGTCTCCGTCAAGGAAGAACAGGAACCGTGTTTTGCCCTTGTCGGTGATGACGCTCAGCGGCACGATACGCTGTTCGGCACCGTCCATTGCGTAGCCACGCACGATCTTGGGAACTTTGACTTTTCGTCCGGCGGTCCCGGCTGGCCTGTAAATTCTGTTCACCTTGATCTCGGCGCTGCCGTCCTTTGTGAACCGAGTGATCGTGGCATCGACGATCATCGGGATGGCGGGGTTCTGAATCGCTTCTTGCAGTGCGGGTGGCAATTCATCGCCGCCAGGAGGTTCGTCTGCAATTACTTGGCCGGTGAACGCCAGGGCAAGTAATAGCACGATCTGGGGAGCTATATTATTGAAGCGGGTTGTCGAGGTGGCCATGGTCTATCTCGAGTCTGTTTCTTGGGCCAGTGGTCAGTGATCGGACGATTCTGCAGGTCGGTAGGTTGCACGATCTTCACCACCTGGGCGGCAGACAATTATCATCGCACGTGCTGGGCTGGGAAACCACTCCCGCGCATGGAACAGTTGGATGTTGAGTTTCACATAGCTGGTGGTACATAATATTGTCTCTCACCGTTTGTCGAACATTCTGCGAGGAGTAGCACAATGCAACGTGTCGGTTGTCTCGCCAGAGACCATCCCTCGATCGGCCGACGTGGGGTGTTACAGCTCGGCGGCTTAACCCTGCTGGGAACCGGGCTTGGCGATCTCTTGCGGCTTGAAGGGCAGGCGGCAGAGCAACCAGCCGGCCGTCAGGCGTCGGCAAAGTCGGTGGTCTTTATTTTTCAATCCGGCGGTCCCTCCCAACACGAGACCTGGGACCCCAAGCCGATGGCTCCCGAGACGATTCGTGGTGAATACGGTGTGACCCAGACTCGAACGGCGGGGGAATCGTTTTGCGAGTACCTGCCCAAGCTTGCCCAGCGGTCAGACCGGTTCTCCATCGTCCGCACCATGCATCATGTCGCTGGTCGCCAGTTTCGCAACGAGCACAACAGCTGCCATTACCTGCTTCATACCGGCTCCACGGCACTCCCCCTGGGCGATACTAACGCCTCGATCCCCAATCCGCGGCAGGGTCGCATCAGCTGGCCCAGCATCGGGTCGATGATCGCTTACGCAGCACCAGCCGCCGCCGATGTCGGGTTTCCTGCCATGGTTGAATTGCCGCGGGTCGACAAGATGAAATATCCAGGCCGGGAATCAGGGTTGCTGGGACCGCAGTTTGATCGCCTGCGCGTTGACCTGGCCGAGAAATGCAATTCGAAGGATGCCGGTGGCTCCTGTCCCAACTGTTTCAGCCATGATGATCCCAACCTTGATTCAGAGCGAAAGCCAGGGCCCGGCCCCAAGGCCTGGTGGGATAATACCAGCTGTCGACAGCCTGATTTTCACCTGCCCAACCTCGGTTCCGCTGACGCGATATCGATTCCCCAACTTGAAAATCGCTCGGCTCTGCTCAAGCAACTTGATACCTTGCGGCAAGGCCTTGAAAGTTCCGCGCGCAACGGCAGCGTGGCTGCCTGGGACGCCTACCGCCAACAGGCAATGCAGTTTCTACTGGCGGCACGACCAGGAAAACAAAACCCGTTCGACCTCGGCCAGGAATCAGAAGCCACTCGTGACCAGTATGGCCGCGAGGAATGGGGCCAGGGATTCCTGGTTGCACGGCGGTTGATCGAGGCTGGTGTCCGCATGGTGCAGATTAACCTGCGTGGCTGGGACACCCATCAGAATGCTTTCCGTGATCTTAAGTCGAAGCTGTTGCCATCGATTGATCATTGCCTGAGTGGCTTCCTTGACGACCTGGCTGATCGTGGTCTGCTGGACGACACATTGGTCGTGATGTGTGGTGAGATGGGACGCACCCCGGGCATTTCTCCGATCAGCCCGAATGGCAAGAATGCCTCGGGTGAGCCGTTCACGCCGGGCCGACATCACTGGGGTGATGTCTTTCCATGTTTCTTCGCCGGTGGTGGCATACAGCCGGGCCGGATCATCGGCCGCACCGACGCGCATGCTGGCGTGCCCGACTCGGTTGGGTATACACCGCAAGACCTGGCTGCCACGATCTTTCACTGCCTGGGCATCGGACCCGAGCGAGAATTTCATGATGCGGCGGGACGGCCCTACCGCCTTTACCGGGGCAACCCGATCGACGCTTTGTTGTAAGAATCCAACTTCAATTGCTGCTCGGCCGAAAGGTGTCCCATGACACGACTCACAACAGCCATCGCCGGCCTGCTAATCTGCCTCACAATGCCGGCCATCGGCGCTGACAAGGATCCCGCGGGCAAACACCTGTTCATCCTCTCTGGCCAATCGAACATGGCGGGTTTGCGCCCGCAAGAGTCTTTTACGCCTACGGTGGAAACGACTTTCGGCAAAGACAATGTGATCGTGGTAAAAGACGCTTTTGGTGGACAGCCGATCCGGCGATGGTATAAGAACTGGAAACCAGCCGAGGGATCCGAGCCCAAGGCGACCGGCGATCTTTACGATCGATTGATGACGGCAGTCAAGGCGGCAACCAAAGACCAGCAGATTCAATCGGTCACCTTTCTCTGGATGCAGGGCGAGCGTGACGCGAGAGAAAAACATGGCACGGTGTACCAGGCCAGTCTCCAGGGGCTGCTGGATCAGTTGAGTGCCGACCTTGGTCGCAAGGATATCCACTGTGTGATTGGCCGGCTAAGCGATTTTGATCTGGAGAACAAGAGATGTCCGCACTGGACAATTATCCGCAAGGCACAGGTGGCTTTTGTAGCCGCCCATCCCAGTGCTGCACTCGTCAATACCGATGACCTGAACGACGGCCTGAATCGTAGCGGCAAGGAGATTAAGAACGACCTGCACTATTCCGCCGACGGCTACAAGGTATTTGGGCAGAGACTGGCAAGCAGTGCGGCTGACCTGATCAAGAAAGCAGGGTCAGCGGTGAAGGGTAAGAAGTGATCTCTGATACCGCTCCTTTTTCACGGCGAGACGAGTTGAAAATGCAGTACAGCAACAAGATCTGCCTCTCACGACGTGACTGTCTTGTTGCCCTTCCGATCGCATTGGCTGCCTCCGTTGGGCCGCGATCTGCGTGCGGCGCGGAGGGTTTGAAGCCAAAGCGAGTTGCCGTTGTGGCAACGATCTATCAGCCCGGATCGCATGCAGATGTTCTGGTCGGAAAGATCCTCGAAGGCTGGAAGCAGGATGGTGGCCCGGGGCCCGCGCTGGAACTGGCGTCGATGTATGTAGAACAGTTTCCGCAGGACGATCTCACTCGGCCGATGGCCCAGAAGTATGACGTGCCAATCTTCGACTCAATCGAAAAGGCGATCACGCTGGGTGGCAATACGATACCTGTGGATGGCGTGATAAGTATCGCTGAACATGGTGACTACCCGTTCAACGAGCGAGGCCAACATCTGTATCCCCGGCAACGTTTTTTCAAGGCGGTGACGGATACCTTTATCAAGTACAAGCGAGTCGTGCCGGTTTTCAGCGACAAGCACCTGGGGCCGTCATGGAACGATGCCAAGTGGATGTATGACCGTGCCCGAAAGATGAAGATTCCCTTTATGGCTGGATCCTCTCTGCCGGTCAGTTACCGAACGCCAGGCATCCAGCTGCCAATGGGCTGCGAGATCGAGGCTGCTGTCGGCATTGGGTACGACGGCCTCGATATTTACGGCAGCCATGCCCTCGATAGCTACCAGTGTATTGTGGAGAGAAGAAGGAACGCCGAGCGAGGTGTCAGGTCTGTGCAGTACTTTGAAGGAGACGATGCGGCGCGCGTGCTCAACAGCGGGATTCTGCCAGCCGGATTAGTGGATACTGTCCGTGCAGCCGTTCCCAAAGCGAATGGCCAGGTACCTTACAAACTGGCTCCGCGCGAAGCCCTCTTTCTGTTCGAGTATCGTGATGGCCTGCTCGGTGTGCAACTGATGTCCCAGTCGGTCAACCGCACCGGAGTGGCGGTGAAATTGAAGGGACACGACCAGCCGTTGGCGACACAGTTTGACGAGCGAGTTGAACCTCGACATCCACACTTTGCCTATCTACTGAAGGGTATTGAGCGGATGATGCATACGGGTCGTCCCAGCTATCCTGTGGAACGAACCTACTTGACCAGCGGTATCCTGGATCGCGCAATCAAATCGCGTGCACTCGGTGGTATCCGATTGAAGACACCAGAACTTGCGATCCGCTATCAGCCGGTCGATTATCCGCACGCTCCATTGCCCGACTTGGACTCGAGCCCGTTAACGCCACTTTCCCAGTTGCTACGGTAGAGCGGCGGCGTGACGTCCAGTATCCCGGCCATTGCGGATCGGACTGGGATCGCCGGCGGCATAAATCGTGCCACTCTCATGATCAATTGTGATCATCACCGGGTAACCAATTGGCCCGCTGGTCGTCCTTAGCTTGTGGCCCCGTTGATTGAGTTCCTGCTGAACATCTTTGCTGATGCCGTCGTGGACCTGCAGGCTGCCGCGGATACCAAAGGTCGCTTGACGATCAGGATTGGGGTTGAATGATCCCTGGTGGTGCCCGGTCTGAAAGCGGGGCACGGTGCAGGCATGCTCGGGTAGCAGGCCAAATTCGATGTGGTTTAGTAGCACGTTGAGAGTGGTCTGATCCTGCAGATCACCGCCTGCCACGCTGATGGCGATCACCGGCTTACGGTTTTTGGTTACCAGTGTAGGAGTCAGTGTGATTCGAGGTCGCTTGCCCGGCTGGATGCGGTTGGGATGACCCGCCGCGGTGTTCAAGCTTCGCAGCCGGTTGCCCTGTGTAACCCCGGACGGCCCGGGCTGGTTGGAGACGAGGTTGCAGCTGGGAGTGGCTGCTACCACGTTGCCAAATCGATCAGCAACGACACAGGTGGTGGTGTCCTGAATCGGTATCCTGGCACGTGTCGCATCCGGCGCCGATTCGACCTTGAGCGGCTGCATGCGATACGGATCACCGGGACGTCGCTGCAATGAAGCCTGATGCATGTCGATCAGCGTTCGGCGTCGAGACGTATAGCGGGCCGAAAGCAGTCGTCGCATTGGTACATCGGCAAACAAGGGATCGCCGTAGTACTCGTCTCGGTCTGCAAAACCCAGCTTGAGTGACTCGGTGATGACATGGATATAGTCGCTCGAGAGGTGCCCCATTTCCTGCAGGTCAAAACCCTCCAGCAGCCGGAGCGTCTGACAAAGATAGGGACCCTGGGTCCAGGTCCCGCACTTATGGACCGTGTATCCACGATAGTTTACCGAAACGGGATCCTCGATCCGGGTGACATGGGCTGCCAGGTCCGCCTTTCGCAGGAATGAGCCCGTGGCGATATACCAGGCTTCCAGCTCATCGGCCACGTCGCCCTTGTAAAAACGATCCCGGGCGGCTGTCAGTTTTTGTTCCCGGCTGCCCGCGCACTCCTGCTCGGCCTCGATCAGCTTTCGCAGGGTGATGGCCAGCGGGCCATGCCAATCCTGGTCGCCGGCGTCCAGCAGAGCCAGCGTTGGTCCAACGGCCTGTTCAAAGGAAACCGTCCCATAGATTCTCAGCGCCGTGACGCAGAGATCCACGGCGCCCGGAGTCGGTGCGGCTTTCATATCACCGCTTGATGGTATGCCATTGGCGTAGTACCACTCCATTGCCTTGGAATCCAGCGGTGCCCGGCCCAGTCCGCTCAGCACCTTGACTTCTCGTTTACGGGCGTCGTAGATCAGCAGGGGAACCTCACCCCCGATGGCAAACAGGCCGTAATCGGTGACCGTTAGCGCCAGCAGGGTTGCTGCAGCTGCATCGGCAGCATTGCCTCCTTGTTCGAGCAGCTGAATACCGGCAGCAACAGCTTCGGCTTGACCGGATGCCACCGCTCCTCCTTTGCCAGATGCGCGCCAGGTGATCTCATCGGCGGCCAGTGGAGTTGCCAGGGCGGCTATGACCGTGATGGTAACGGTCAGCAGATTCTTCAGCACAGTTAGTCTCATGGCATCAACTCGCAAAACACAAGCCGGGTACAGGGTAGGCCGCAGAAGCTAGTCCTGTATACAAGACTGAGTCCACCATGACCACTCTCTGGCAGTCTCAGCTCGTCAACCTGCCAGGGCTTCTTTTCTTTCTCGCTGCAGCGGCGGATAATCAGCAACTGGAGTTCGAACCAGGTAGATGTCCGCGCACGATTACAATTCACCTGTTGTCCTGCCTTCCTTCCATTTCGTTTTTTCGGGAACTAACTCGTGATTCATCGTCGACAAGCGACCGTCTTGTGTGTGCTGATCTGTGGACTCTTTACTCCGCTCGCTAAAGCGGCGCCGAGACTGTCAGCATTGTTTGGAGATCAAATGGTCTTGCAGCACGGCCGTCCGCTCACGATCTGGGGCTGGGCGGACGCTAATGAAGAAATTCGCGTTGAGTTTTCTGGCCAAGAACATCAGACCACGGCAGCAGCGGACGGCGGCTGGAGTGTCCAGCTCCAGCCACTAAAGCCCAGCTCGGATGCGGCCATGTTGTCCGTAGCTGGCTCGAAGGAAACAACGACCATACGAGATAT
>CAUZOB010000189.1:0-9544 GCA_963581185.1 Planctomycetota bacterium
TCAGGCCATTGTGGCCTGCGCCAATGATGATTACTCGAGCTGGGTGTGCCACGGTGCGATAGAGGGTAAGGAGTGTCAGGGGGTCTGGAAGAAGCGGTCAATGTGGCCGTGAATATAGGTTAAAATGATCGCCTATGCTTCGTCTCACTCAGTCCATCCACCGAACCAGCTCAATGATACGACTTTCGGCTTTGACTATCGCAGCGGCATCCTTTGGGCTGTTGGTTTCCACGGCGTCAGGCGCCGACCCGCAAAGCGAGCTGGAGTTTGCGGCCGAGGAGATCCGCTTTTTCGAACGTTCGATCCGGCCAATTCTGGCACGGCATTGTTACAAATGCCATCGTGCCGAGAGCAGGCCGATCGGTGGTGGGCTTCGATTAGATACACGCAGGCATCTTGCATCGGGGGGCTCTCGCGGAGCGGCGATTCTACCCGGACGACCGTCAGAGAGCCTGCTAATAACAGCCATTGGATACCAGCAGGACGATCTGCAGATGCCACCCGATGGTCCAATGCCGGCACGCGACCAGCAACTGTTGGCAGAGTGGATCAGACGGGGTGCACCGATGCCAAGCGTCCAGCAACGTTCCTCGTCGGAGGCAGCGGAAAAACACTGGTCCTTTCAACCGCTGGCAGAAGTGACCGGCAAGCCGGTCCATAACCGACAGGCATCTGTCTCAACTCAAGTGGACAGCTTTATCCAACAGCACTACCGCCGCCAGCGGGTGCAGGCGGTCAAACCTGCCACGAAACGAGAACTCATCCGCAGGTTGTCGTTTGATCTGCACGGCCTGCTTCCGACACCGGCAGAGGTGCGTGCATTTGAGCGTGAAAAGGCACCAGACGCCTGGAGTCGGCTTGTTGATCGGTATCTGGCATCGCCTCACTATGGCGAAAGATGGGGGCGTTACTGGCTCGACCTGGCGAGATACACCGACACCACGGCAAGTTGGCTGAAGAGTACCGGACAGGCATACCTTTATCGCGACTGGATCATCCAGGCGTTGAATGCGGACATGCCGTATGACAGGTTTGTCATTTACCAGTTGGCGGCCGACAAGCAAGCCGATGCTCGGCCAGCGGACCTGGCCGCGCTTGGATTCCTCGGTCTCAGCCCGACCTACTGGAAAGAACCTCGACTCGCTCAAAACGTGATTCGCCAGATTGTTGCTGAGGAATGGGAGGAACGAATCGACACGGTTGGCCGCACATTCCTGGGAATGACGCTGGCCTGTGCCCGCTGCCATGATCACAAGTTCGACCCGGTTACCATTCAGGACTACTACGCACTTGCCGGCGTCTTCGCCAGTACCCGCCTGGTGGACCGGGCGCTGCTGCCGGCCGCCGCAGCAACTCGAGTCGAGCAGGCACAGCAGCAGGTGTTCGCGCTACAGGAACAGATAGACCTTGAGCGGAAAGCACAACAGGATGAGAAGGTCAAGCAACTGCAGGCAGAGGTGGAGCAAATCAAACAGGCTACGCCGGGCTACGATCTTCCGCTGGCCCACGGAGTCGATGACGCCAGTATTTACGTCGTGGCAAACGGGCCGGACCAGACCAAACTTGAATATCGAGTCGGTGAGTCGAGAGACCTGCCAGTCTTCATTCGAGGAGATCCTGCCACGCCGGGCGATGTCGTGCCGCGCCGCTTCCTGGAGCTATTTAGTCCACCGGAGGCGACGGTATTTGGTGCGGGCAGTGGACGCGGCCAACTGGCCCGTGCACTGGTTGATGACTCAGGTGATCTACTGGCCCGCGTGATTGTCAATCGAGTCTGGCTGCATCACTTTGGCAGAGGCCTGGTAGACACACCCAGCGACTTTGGTCGCCAGGGGAGTCGGCCATCTCACCCCCGCTTACTGGATGCACTGTCGCGTGGCTTGATCAACCATGGCTGGTCATTGAAGTGGCTGCATCGGGAAATTCTCTGTTCAAGTACGTACAGGCTGGCCAGCCAATTCAACAGCGCCAACTTTGATCGGGATCCGGACAACCGATACTTCTGGCGGATGAATCGACGCCGGATGGATATCGAAGCCTGGCGGGATACGATGCTGGCGGCTGCTGGCCAGTTGGACCAGTCCATCGGCGGTGCGGGTGCCTCACTCGCTGACCAGGGGAACCGACGGCGAACAGTTTACGGCCTGATCGCTCGTCGTGAATTGGACCAGATGCTGCGAATGTATGGCTTTCCGCTTCCAACCGGCCATAGTCCGCAACGGGAGACAAGTATTAGCGCGCTGCAACAGCTGTTTGTGCTGAATAGTGAATTCATGCGGCGGCGAGCGTCGGAACTGGTCCAGCGGCTCAGCCCGCCAGCCAAACAGTTTTCAACTGCGTCGGTCGAACAGGCCTACCAGTGGCTTTTTCAGAGGACTCCCGTTGAAGAGGAAATGCTCGTGGCGAGACGATTTATTGAGCAGGCTCTGGAAGCGGACAATTCGGAATTTGGGGCCTGGGAGCAGTTTTGCCAGGCCTTACTTGCAACCAATGAATTCGCCTTTGTCGATTAAGTGAGCGAGTCGATGATGATGCACCACACCCAGCTTGATCGTCGCAGAATGATCCAGGCAGTTGCTGGTGGAGCTGGCACGATTGGATTGGCCAGCCAACTGGCGGCGGCGGACAGCCAGCGAGTACATCATCCGCCACGTGCCAAACGAGTTATCCAGCTGTTTATGAATGGTGGCCCATTCCAGGGCGACTTCTTTGACCCCAAACCGTTGGTTCAGAAGTTCGCCGGCAAGCGACCACCAGCTGCAAACCTGCGGACCGAACGAGCAACCGCCGGGTTACTGCCTTCACCCTTCAAGTACAGTCAGCATGGCGAGAGCGGACTGCAGGTGAGTGAATTGCTGCCACAGTTGGCGGAACATGCGGACCAGCTCTGTGTGCTGCGATCGATGTACACCGATAATCCCAATCATGGTCCGGCACTTCTGCTGATGAACAACGGCACAATCACGCCGACCGTACCGAGTATGGGTTCGTGGATGCTGTACGGGCTGGGATCAGAGAATGCCAACTTGCCTGGTTACGTCGTCCTCTGTCCGGGTCGACCCGTAAGGTTCTCGATACTTTGGTCGAGCGCTTTTTTGCCGTCACGTTATCAGGGCAGCTATATCAACCACTCCAATCTCGACCCCAGGAAGATGATCCCCTACCTGTCGAACCAGGCGCTCGATGAGAGAAGCCAGCGGCAGCAGCTGGACCTTGTTCAGCAATTGAATCAGCGGCATCTCAGGGAGCGGCAGCGGGACCGGCGGCTGGAGGCTCGTATCGAGGCGATGGAGACCGCCTTTCGGATGCAATTCGAGGCGCATGAAGCGTTCGACCTGAGCCGCGAAACAAAGCAGGATCGCGAGAGTTATGGCCAGGGTGATTTTGCCAATGGTTGCCTGCTAGCCCGTCGTTTGGCAGAACGGGGCGTCCGTTTTGTGCAACTTTACCATGGCAATGGTCAGCCCTGGGATACGCATAACGAGCACCACAAAAAGAGCCGGGAACTGGCGGGCACAATTGATCAACCGATTGCCGCCCTGCTGGCTGATCTTAAGAAACGGGGCATGCTGGAGGACACGCTGGTCATCTGGGGTGGCGAATTCGGCAGGACCCCCACGACGGAAAATGGTAATGGCCGGGACCACAACCATTATGGATTCACGGTCTGGATGGCGGGGGGTGGAGTCCGTGGTGGTATGTCGCATGGCGAGACGGACGACTTTGGTTTCAAAGCCGAGCAGGACAGGGTGCACATCAATGATCTGCACGCCACGATCCTGCACCTGCTGGGCCTGGACCACGAACGCTTGACCTATCGCTATGCTGGCCGCGATTTTCGCCTGACCGATGTCGCAGGCAGGGTGATCAAACCGGTGCTGGCCTAACTCTGACGGCCCAGTTCGGTGATCGGTTCACCGTCGGAGAGCATCAACGGGATCGGCCGCCCCGAGTAGTCAGGGAATGAAGTCTGGCCAAAGTTCACGCCCAGGTGTTTGTATAGCGTGGCGAGAAAATCACCCCGGCCGACAATCCTCTGGACCGGGTCCTCGCCGCGGATATCTGTCCGTCCCACGACCTGCCCCGTCTGCATGCCCCCGCCAGCAAACAGAATAGAAGTCGCGCGTGGCCAGTGATCTCGACCCGGTTGCTCTGTCCCTGTCGGAGCGCTGCCAATCCGCTTGCCAGTACTCTTTTGCCTGCTGATTCTGGGTGTCCGGCCAAATTCACCTGTCACCACCACTAGCACTCGCTTGTCCAGGCCACGTGCGTAAATGTCTTCAATCAAGGCGGCAATGGCGCGGTCGAAGAACTGGAGCCGGTACTTGATGGCCTCAAAACAATTGGCGTTGACCGCATGGTCGTCCCAGTTGCCAACGCCGCCGCACAAGGCACCACTCAGCTGGGCTGTGACCAGATCGACGCCCGCTTCAACCAACCTGCGGGCCAGCAAGAGTTGTTGGCCCCAGCGATTTCTGCCGTAACGGTCACGCGTGGCAGCATCCTCGGATTGAATGTTAAAGGCTGCTGATGTCGCCTCGCCGGTAATGACGTTGAACGCCTTTTGTTCGAAGTCATCGAGTGCGTCCATGCGGTTGAGGTAATCGGCGGAACGCTTGAAGCTGTCCAATTCTCGTCGCAGGTTAATGCGTCGGTTCAAGAGCGACTGGGTCTTGTCGTCAGCCTTCTTGATGTTGTTGACATGAAAGTCGTCGGCATTGGGATCGTTGGTGACGGAGAAGACATCGTACGCATTGCCCAGGTAGGAGGCGCCAGCAAAATTGACCGGTCCAACGCCAATGTAGTTGGGGATTTGGCGGTTGATGTCGTACCGCAATTTATGGGTTACGGAAAACAGATCCGGATACAGCGGCCGAGGACGCAAGACCCGCTCGGGAAAACCGGTCAGCAGCTGGTGAGTTCCCTGTTGGTGGCAACCACCGTTGTGTGCTACCGAACGAAGCAGGCTGAAACGATCGGCAACTTTGGCATGCTGTGGAAGCAGCTCCGACAAATGCATGCCGGGGGCGGCGGTTTGAATCGACCCGTAGGGACCGCGAAAATCACTGCCGGCGGCCGGCTTGGGGTCATAGGTCTCGAGGTGACTCGCTCCGCCCGGAAGCCAGACCATGATGATCGCGGTGTCCTTTGTGGCGGCCGATGCGCCCAACGCCCGCTGCCGCACCAGGTCCGGTAAAGAAAGGCCCGCCAGACCGCCGATGCCAAATCGCAATAACTCGCGACGAGGCAGGCTGGAGTCCATGTGAACTGGGTGTGTCATGATGTCTGGTCGGAAATGTTGTCGGTCTTATTAACCTATCGACAATGGGGGTCGCCGACAACGCGACGTTTATCCTCGAGTTGCCCCGTTGCCATTCTAAACCAGATCGCGCTCAGTCGCTTTTGAGTATACTCGTCAGTCAGGTCAGCGTGGCTGTCCGCTGGAGCTCACTCGTTGGGAGGGTGTAGCAGACATGAGATACATGGGATTTGTATTCACGGTTTTCTGGCTGGGGCAATCGGTAGGCCTTGCGGCGGCGGATGATCAGCGGCCCAATATCGTCCTTATCATGTGTGATGACATGGGGTTCGAGGGTGTTTCCGCCTACGGATCGACCAGTTACAAGACACCTACCCTTGATCGCCTGGCGAGTGAGGGGATGTTGTTCCGCCATTGCTACTCAACGCCGATCTGTACGACCTCACGCGTCCAGCTGATGACCGGCAAATACAATTTCCGCAACTACGTCAAGTTCGGTCATCTCAACACGAACCAGACGACCTTTGCCAACCTGCTCAAGGATGCTGGCTATGAGACGGCAATTGCCGGCAAATGGCAACTGGAAGGGAATGGTGATACGGTTCGCGGCTTTGGCTTTGATGAATACTGCCTCTGGAATATCGAGGGTCGTGAATCCCGCTTCTGGGAACCGCGACTGATACAGAATGATAAGTTGCGGGAGGACGTCGCCGACCGGTTCGGTCCCGACGTTGTCACCGATTTTCTGGTCGATTTTATCAAGCGGCCGCGGGAGGGTCCCTTCCTGGCCTATTTTCCGATGATGCTTGTGCATTGGCCCTTTGTACCGACACCTGACAGCGCGCCTGGCGGCAGTCGTGAGCGGCTTGGTAAGTACGATGGCCGTAAGGGAGGTGAGGAGTACTTTCCGGATATGGTTGCCTACCTGGACAAGGTGATCGCCAGAATCGACGGCGCCCTCGAAGCAGCCGGAGTACGAGACAACACGCTCCTGCTGTTCACCTGCGACAACGGGTGCGCCATCAACATCACCTCGGAATACCGTGGCGGCACGATCAAGGGAGGCAAAGCAAGCCTGCCGGACGCCGGCACGCACGTGGCCCTGGTGGCCAGCTGGCCAGCAGGGATCAAGAAAGCGGGGACGACGACCGCACTCGTCGACCTCTCCGATGTCCTGCCCACACTGATGGAACTGGCCGGTGTGGAATTGCCGCCGACATTCGTCACAGATGGGACCAGTTTCCTCAATGTGCTGCAAGGAGAAAGTCAGGGTAATCGTGAGTGGCTATTCTGCCATTACATTCGCAACGGCATCCGACCCGCTCCCGCTGACGCCGCAGCGCGACAAAAAGTAATCGCAACTCAGGCCGCGGGGAAAGAGGCTAAGAGACTGGGTCGCTGGGCTCGAACCGAGCGATACAAACTGTATGAGGACGGGCGACTTTATGACGTCCGACAGGATTTACTGGAATTAGAAGTGATACCGATTGGTGAAGGGCGGCGCGGGGCTGAAGCGGCCCGCACACAACTGCAGGATGTGCACGATCGCATGCCCCCATGGCAGACGTTTCGCAAGCCGGCAAAGAAATGAGCGCGGCGAGAGCTGAGCATGAATGCGCCCGGCCGAATACCCGCTGATCTCCCTGCAGTGAGCGGCTAGCGGTCGCTGGGCGGAGCGGCCAGCCAACGCACGGCATTCTCGATGACCTTCAAGGCGGTCGGCTGCTTATAAACCGGGTACGTTTCGTGGCCGGGCCGAAAGTAGAAGACCTTGCCCTTACCCAGCTCCCAGACGCAGCCGCTACGGAACCAATCGCCGGTTGGCCAGCGTTCCTCGAAGATGACCGCGTCCGGCTCGGGAACATGGTGTGGCTCATCGTACATCTCGGTCGAGGGCAGTGAAAACTGGGCGGGCAGTCCAGCAGCGATGGGATGATTACGCATCCGTGTGAAGATCGTGCTGGGCTTGCCATCGGGACGGTAGGCGGGAAAGCAGCAATAGGGGAGATGGATAGAGACGCGGGTCACGCCGTCGGGAAACTTTCGAGCGGTAAAGCGAGGTGTCAGCGGCGCATCACGCTCTGGCACCGTGTATCTTCGCGGCGGTGTAATCTCCTCAAATTCAATCGTCTGCCCGCTAGAGGCAGGAAACGCACGTTCTGCATCCATCCGGGCACGCTCGTTCATGGCCTCCACAAACGGCGTTGACCAGTGAGCGGAATGGAGTGCGATCAGCGACAGTTGGCCGCGTTTGATGCGTGCCACGATCGCCTTTCCCTCCTCGGCAGTGATTTCAGCCTGGCGCACATGTCCCCACCAGATCAGCACCTGACAGCCGTCAAGCTGGTTATCGGCGATTCCCTTGCCGGCAACGGAGAGACTGGTGGACCGCACGGTGAGGCCGGGCTGCTTGGAGAGGTAATCGGCAATGGCGTTGCCCAGGAAATTATCGTAGGCCTCTTTCTGACGGGGTTGCTGCTCGTCCCAGACGAGCACGTTAATCCGAGCCTGAGCCATCACTGCAGCGCTGGGCAGGAGGGTCAACGTCAGGCACATCAGGAATATTAATCGCATCATCCGGTCCTGGCTGGTGTTGGGTGAGTTTAGTCGACGGGCAGGCTCGGAGCAGCTCTCACTTCTTGGCCGGGCCCTTGTTAATCAGTACATAAGTGCCGGACTTGCCGGCCACAGCAATGTCGATCCGCTTGTCGCCGTTGAGATCGCCAGTCCGGATTTGCAAACCCGTCCCAACATTCCCTTCCTCAATCGTATGGCGAGTAAAGGCGCTGGAGGACTTATCCCAGGTCCAGTAATAAAGGCAGGGATCGTCCTTGCCACCCGGGTCATTTCCGTTGTGGGCAAAGACCCGCTTGCCGGTAATTAACTCCAATTGCCCGTCGCCTGTCAGGTCGGCCATGTGCAAACAATGCGGCTGGGAGAAACGGTTATCAATCAGGTGTTTGCGCCATTGCAAGGTGCCGTCCGCCGCGGGTTCCAGCTGTTCCCACCAATGCAATCCATAGTCATGCGCGACACCAACCACCAGGTCGTTGCGGCCGTCGCCGTTCAGGTCCCGAACAATCATTGGGCAGCTGCCATGGATATCCCAGTCCGGATGGAACTTCCATTCCTTCGTAAGCGGCTGCTCAGCAGGGGCTTCGTACCAGCCCTGTCCAACGGCCAGGTCAATGTGGCCGTCATTGTTGATATCGCCAGCGGCCAGGCCATGACCGTTTCCCTTGGCTCCAATCACGCAGCGTTTCATGGTGGGAAACTTCTCGCTGCGAGTAACCGTCGTGCCACCCTGCTTGACCTCCACGTCACGACTGCCGGTGGTCAGTTGCCAGACCACCATCGGGACGTTCTTGACCCAGGAATTGACAACCCATTCGGGCACCCCATCTCCATTCAGGTCGGCCATCAGGTGAGCTTCGTTGCTGGTGTCGCCCGTATCGACCAGCAGGTTCTGTTTCCATTGAAGTCCCCGCAAGAGTTGATCGGGACCTGGGTTCTTGTACCAGTAGACCTGAGTGGGAAAGAATCCGCCGGCAATCACATCCGTCTGCCCATCGCCATCAACGTCGTAGGCGAAATCCCCATTGGTGTTCGCATAACCGTTTTGGTCTTTGATACTGCGAATAGGCCGGGCCACGTAAGCGGGGCCCTGGTACCAGTTTCTTCCCGCCACAACGTCTGGAATTCCATCTCCGTTAAAGTCGGCAATGTCGACTCCCTCGTTCAGATCCACCGCGAGCGCACGAACCTGCCACGCCAGGGACGGCGACTCGGCCTGCAACACAGCTGCTGGGATCAGTAGGGGCGAGCAGGCCAGGAGGCAAAGAATCCAGTTCTTCATGATGGTCTTTCTGTGAGTGCGATCAGGTTAGTTTGTTGGCTGTGAGGTATTGTGCAGCGAGCCAGCCTTGATGATGCCGCCTTGCATCACGGCAAGCAAGCGACTGCGGTCCTCCAGCAGTGAAATATCTTCCAGGATGTCTCCGTCAACGACAACAATGTCGGCCAGCTTGCCAGCTTCGAGGGTCCCTATTTCATCGCTGCGTCCCATGATCTCGGCGCCAGTCCGGGTGGCACAGGTGATTGTTTCGAGAACTGTGAAGCCGACGTAGTTCACGAAGAACGACAGCTCACGAGCGTAGTCGCCGTGCGGATTCCAGGCAAATCCATAGTCGCCGCCCATGCCCAGCCGGCCCCCTTCTCGCAGAATCCAGCGAGCACTTTCGGCGCCACCCTCAAGAGTCTCCTGGTGGCCATCAATCACCCGCT
>CAUZOB010000190.1:0-9453 GCA_963581185.1 Planctomycetota bacterium
GGACACGTCCCTTGCCATATTCGACGGTAATGATCATCGGCTCATGGCGACCGCTGCCCCCTTTCTCCTTGGAAGCAAAGGCTGTTGCCAGCACCTTCATATTGGTGCCAGGGCCACGCAGTAAGTCATACAGCTCGTCCTGGGCATGCATCCACATCGAGGGCATTCCGCGCGTCACAGGATGCTTGGAGTCACGCACAATGACCGCGAAAGGATGCTGCGAGCCATGGTTGCCCCCGCGGCCAGGCGACTCGTCACGGACCAGCGTGCCAACGGAATTGAAGTAAACATAGGGACCACTCTTTTCAGTCCGTCCACCCCAGCCACCGAGCCCAATGATCTCGTTGTATTCCTTCCAGTTACCAAACGAGTTGTTGGCAGCATGGACAACCACAAAGCCACCACCGCCGGCCATGTAGTCCACAAAAGCCTGCTGCGTCTCGCTCGGCCAGGCAGCACCGTTGTAATTGGATACGACCACGTTGTAGTCAGCGAAAGCCGGCTTGAACTCAGGATCCGTGCCACTCTTGGCCGTCCGCACAATGTCCACCGTGAACAGGTCTGTCTGCTCCAGGTAGCTCTTCATCATCTGGGATGTACGTGGCCAGACGCCATGATTGTTCTGACCCTCGACAATTAAGGCCTTGAGAGGATCCGCAGCCAGGGCCAGGGAAGCGGTCAGCAACAACACGAACAGGCTCAAGGCAGCGGTGGTGGGTTTATGCATGATAGAAATCTGGTCCTCAATTAAGTAAGCACGTGACCGTTGCCCGGCGGCGTGATCGGCAACACAGTTGAAGATAGCTGTTCTGACCGCCAACTCAAAACTAGCAAAGACAAACCCGCCGGCCGTCGCTATTTCTCTGTGGTCTGGTAAGTCACCTTGTGACCGTGGGCAGGAATCATCACGTCATAGCTCGTGCCATCCGGGGCCACTGAGAGCTTGATAAAGTTGGCGTCGCAGTCTTCCTTGCGATTGGCAATAAAGGCGTCCGCCACGTTGTTGACCGTGCCGTCAGGTCGCATGTTCTTGTGGACCTGGTAGACCGCCTCGAGCGAAACGGTCGCCTTGAGATTGGCAAACACCTCGGGCATGCATCCCTTGGTGACACCATTATTCATGATCGTCACACGGGGCTTGAGCGAACGCAGCAGGATCGGGTTGTTGCTGCTTTCCAGGCCGTGATGCGTGATCTGATAGACATCGACCTGGCCCACCAGGTTGACCGGACAGACCAGCCTCGCTTCCTGGTTCCAGGTCAGGTCGCCACCGTCATAAAATCGGAAGGGACCAAAACCCAAGAGCATCACGATACTGTTGGCGTTGTCCGAACCATCGCGATCCTTGCTTTTGCTGTCCTTGCAGATGACCGGGTTCTTGGCCGTCCGCCGTGTCGGCTTGATGAACTCCTTGCGGCATGCCAGGCACTGGAAAGAAAGCGGCACTTTGCGGCTGCTGGCCAGCGGCAGCCGATCGCCGGGCTGGATCACCCGTCGCTGCTCCGACTGGAAATTAAAGTAGGCCTCGCCCGGATCGTCCGGCATGCCTGGAAATGTGCCGTTATCCCAGACCGTGCCGATCTTGATGGAACGTGAGAGAGCCTCGGCACCACCGTAATGATCACGGTGATAGTGAGTGATGATCATGTGATCAATCGAGCGCAACTTGGCTTCCCGCGTCACAACCTCGACGATCCGACCAGGATCCCGCAAACCAGGATTGCCGGTATCGATCAAGATCGACTCGCCCGCCGGCGTCACGACCAGCGTGGCAGCTCCCCCCTCGACATCGATCCAGTAAATGTCCAGTCGGCCGTCATCGCCGTCGGCAGCAAGCGGTCCGCTGACAGTCAGCAGGCCGAAAAAAAGGAAGGCTGCGAATAGTTGATGTCGACGCATTGGGTCACCCGTTCTGTGCTGACTGTTGATGGCAGGAATCCAGCCCGGCAGACAGCCGAACCAGGGCTCTGTCACTTATTCTGCACCGGCAGCAGACCGGCTGCAATGGAGCGCGGGAGAAGCAGGCAGGAGCCCGTTTAGACCAACTCTGCCAGAGGCTCCGCTGTTGAGTCGACAAGTTCCTGCGGCCGGCCGCGGAAGTCGAATAACCGCTGGGATTCCAGGCGGACACCCATGTTCTTGTAGAGCGTCGCGTAAACCTCGGAAAACTTGACCGGCCGATCGACTGGTTCACCACCCTGGCGATCGGTCTTTCCGAGCACCTGGCCAGTCCGCATGCCGCCACCAGCAAGCAGCGCACAGGAGACACGGGGCCAGTGATCGCGGCCCGAGTTCTTGTTGATCTTTGGCGTACGGCCAAATTCACCCCAGGCCACCACCGTCACATCTTTATCGAGCCCGCGCTGATGCAGGTCTTCCACCAGGGCGGTAATCCCCTGGTCAAAAACAGGCAGCTCGTTGCGAGCCAGCCCAAAGTTGTTACCGTGCCAATCCCAGAAGCTGTAATTAACGGTTACCAGTCGAACACCTGCTTCGACCAATCGTCGAGCCAGCAGAAAATTCTGCGGCACAATTGGAGCGGCGTCGCCGCGCGGCTTGTTGACATCCCCTGTACCGTAACGTTCTCGCACGCTGGCATCTTCGCGAGAAATATCCAAGGCGTTGAACAGGTCGGATGAAGTCAGCATGCCGATCGCGCGCTGGGAAAAGGCATCCATTCCCTCCATCATCCCACTGCCATCCCACTGGCGACGGAAGCGGTCCATCGAGGAGAGCAGCTGCCGACGGTGACTCAGCCGGTCTGTGGTGATGCCTTGCAGCACGAGGTCCTCGCGAGCCGGACCTGTCGGCCGGAAAGATGCATGGCCAAGTCCCAGGAACCCGGGTCCCGTTTCGTTGTAAGGTTTGTGACGCGTGGTGTAACAGAGGCTGACAAATGGCGGCACGCCGACGTTCAGGGGACCCTGGTAATGGGATACCACGCTGCCGATCGAGGGCCAGCCGCCCGCCGGTGCATTGTTGGGAGTCCGCCCGGTAAAGCACTGGAAGCCGGTGTGACCCCCCTGGCAATCTGCCATCGTGCGAATCGGAACCAGCTTGTCCATGATCCGAGCAGTCTGGGGCATCAGTTCACAGATATCGATTCCCGGCACGCTGCTCTTGATCGGCTGGAATTCGCCTCGCACCTCGGCCGGCGCATCAACCTTGATGTCATACATGTCCTGGTGTGGCGGTCCGCCACAGAGGTAAATCATGATGACAGCCTTGTGAGAACTGCCGCGGCCAGCCGCTGCTTCTGAGGCCAGCAATTCCGGCAAGCTCAGGCCGCCCGCACCGAGAGCACCGATCTGGATAAAGTTACGTCGACTGATCCGATCGCAGAAATCACCGCGGGACCGACCGGCGTCATAGATTCTCAACATGCCCAAGCTCCCACTGAAAACTATCTACTGCTCAGCGCGATAAACCTCGCCTGCCATCACGCTTGTCCAGCAGCCCGCCTAGACCAGCTCACGCAGCGGCTTGACGGTCGGGTCGACAGGATACTGCGGCCGACCCCGGAGATCAAATTCTCGCACCTGGCGAAGATCGATGCCAATGTTGTCATACAACGTGGCAGCCACTTCCTGGAACGTGACCGGACGATCGGTGGCATGTTCACCCAGCCGATTCGTGGCACCAATCACCTGGCCGGTGGGGATGCCGCCACATGCCATCAGGGCACAGGAGACTCGCGGCCAGTGATCGCGGCCGGCTCCCTTGTTGATTTTCGGTGTGCGGCCGAATTCACCCCAGACCACCACCGAGACATCTCGATCCATTCCCCGCTGATGCAGGTCGTCGACCAGCGCCGAGACTGCCTGGTCCAGCATCGGCATGTCCTGCCGGGCGCGGTTGAAGTTGCCACCGTGCCAGTCCCAGCGGCTGAAGTTGAGCGATACGCAACGCGCCCCGGCCTCGACCAGTCGCCGTGCAATCAGCAGGTTCTGGTTCATCTTGGGAGCACCATCGGCTCGGAAGGTCTCATCGTTCTTGCCATACTTCTCGATCACGCTGGGATCCTCTTTGCTGAGGTCCATGGCGGCAGCCAGCTTGGAGGACGTCAGGATACCAAGCGCCTGCTCGGTAAAGGCATCGAGCCCTTCCATCGCGCCGCTGTTGTCGATCGACCGATGCAAGCCATCGAGCGAACCGAGCAGACGGTTGCGATCCTGCAGGCGGTCGAGGGTGATGCCGTTGAGCACCATGTTCTCTGTCTTGCTGGTTTCATTCTTGCCACCCACCAGGCGGAAAGGTGCATGGGCCATGCCCAGGAATCCACCGTTGCCTGGATCTCCCCAGGGAGCGTGGCTGGTCTTGTAGAACATCGTCAGATGCGGCGGGATGCTGGTCCGTACTGGACCCTGGACCTTGGATACCCAGGCCCCGATCGAGGGCCAGCCGCCGGTCGGAGGATTGTTATGGTGACGACCCGTGATCGCCTGGTGCGAGTAGTGCGAACCTGATGCACCGACGATTGAGCGAATCGGTACGAACTTGTCCATCATCGCTGCGATGCGGGGAAACAGCTCGCAAATCTCGATGCCCGGAACGTTGGTCTTGATCGGCTGAAACTCGCCGCGAATCTCGCTGGGCGCATCCAGCTTGATGTCCCACATATCCTGGTGCGGAGGTCCGCCCGGCAGGAACACATTGATGATCGCGCGGTGCGAACGACCCACTCCCTGCTGCGCCTCGGCTCGTAAAACCTGTGGCAGGGAAAGACCACAGAGGGCCATGCCACCGATAGTCAGAAAGTCGCGGCGACCGACTCCGTCGCAGTAACCGTTTGCGCTTTGCTTTCGACCGAGAATCGTTAACATGCTGTCGTCCTTATTCGGTTCAGGAAAGACTCGCCTAGGTGGGATTGAGTTCCGTTCATTGGAACGCGGTCTAACAGGCCCGCATCTCCGACCCGCTTCAGCCTTATATATATTATCGACTCTGGGGGGGGGAATGCCAGTTTGGATTGGCGAGTTTCCACAATCAGTATCAAATACCACTCGATTTAAGGCCGCTTGATACTGCAGGATTTTCCGCCGCAGGCGGAAACCCCCCAAACTCCGGACCACGGCCCCGCTCTCAGCCCGAGAGCCAGCCGTTCTGGCGATACCATTGGGCCGTCTGCATCAGCCGATCCTTGAGGCAATCGGCTGGCACAAAGTCGAGTTCGTTTTCCAGCTCTTCGGTGCTGCAGGACCAGTTGGCCGCGGTCGCTTCGCGAACCTTGTCCAGGTTAAGTGTGGAACGCGTGCCGCGACAGGCCGAGATCAGCTGGATCAATCCGAACACGAACCAGCTCAATGGAGACGGAATGAAAATCGGCATGCCACGGCCGTCTTCACGCAGCAGGTGCTTGAGTGTCTTTCCCAGTCGGGCATAGTCGGGATATTCCGGGCAGACAGCAAAGTAGAATCCCTGGCCGCAACCTGAAGGAGCAGTGCCAGGCACGATGCGTGTACCCTGGCGGGCGGCACGCAGCAGGATCTCGACCAGGTCCTCGACATGGATGAGCGAGATACGGGGTGGGCAGAGCCCCAGCACAGCGTGTCCTCGCCACTCGGCCACCGATTGAAAGACCGTGAAGAATTCCCGGTCACGGGGCCCGAAGACAATCCCCGGCCGCACGATCGTGGTCGGTACAGTGCCAGCAAACATCTCGGCCGCACGCTCGCCCGCCCGCTTGCTCGATCCATACTTGGAGACCGGAGTTGGCGGGGTCCGCCGCTGACGGATCATGCCGCGCTGGACCGGACCGGATGCGGCGATCGAAGAGACCAGCAGGTGTACGGGTGGCTGCGGCTGCTGGGCACAGGCCCAGCCAACCATTCCACTGCCATCACGATTCACCTTGAGCATCGTCGAGTAACGATGAGCGCTGGTCATGCCAGCCGCATTGATCACCACATCGACTCCCTCGACCGCCTGCTGGACCGCCCTCGGATCGGTGATCTCCCCGGTCACCAACTCCAGGTCCAGTGGCCGCAGGATGGTCAGGTCCGAGCTGCTGCGTACTAGGCAGCGGACGTGCTGGCCATCGCGGACCAGTCGTTCGACAAGGTGCCCACCGATGAAACCGCTGGCACCAGTGACCAGGTACTTGGTCATCTTGTCACGCGCTCCCGTCTACGTGCTTCCATCCTCATCCCCACTCGTCGCCTGGGGATCGCCGTAATCATAAAGTCGGTAGGTCTTGTCGATCGTGGCCCCGCCCCGCTTGAGCGACTTGAAAGAAAGGTGATTGCTCTCCAGGACCCAGGACAGCTCCAGCTCCTCAACTCCCCAATCGAGCAGGTCATCTCGCAGTCGCGAGAGCACGACCATCCCGAGTCCCCATTTCTGGTACTTCGGCAAAACGTTGGTGCTGAGGATTCGCATCGTCTTGATGCCGCGGCGGTTACCAAGCAACTTGAGGAAGCCAAGCGGGAACAACCGACCATCAATCTGCTTGATCCGTGGGTTGTAGTCGAGCAAGCCAAATACCCCGGCCACCGGTTGACCATCAATCTCGGCGATCGCCGTCAGCTCGGGCACAATCAGCTGCTTCATCCCCTTGACCAGGTGGGCTATTTCTCCGTCGGACAGCGGCGTGAAACCCCAGGTGCCAACCAACGACTCGTTGTAGATCTGGATGAACGATTCAACGTCCTGTTTGAATAGTTTGCGATCAAGTCGTCGCAGGCTGACGTTGAACATCTCCTTGGCCTTGCGGATGACATACATCACCGTCTCGTCAGCTTCGAGCGAATCGATGATATCAATGCCGGCACGAAAAGCGAACAGGTCCTGGCTTTGCTGGAAGCCGTAATCCTCCAGCAGTCGCTGATAGTAGCGCGGGTTATAAGTCATCATGAACTTGGGAGGACTGTGCCAGCCGTCAACCAGCAGTCCCAGCTCGTAGTTCAGGGAGGCGTTGACTGGCCCGCGGATCCAGTCAATCCCGCGGCCCGACAACCAGCCACGAGCTGAGTCGAAAAGCGCATCGGCCACACGCTGATCATCGATCGATTCAAAGAATCCGAAGAAACCAAGTTGCTCGTTGTATCGCTCGACATGGCGAGGATTGTCGATCGCAGTAATCCGCCCCACCACCTTGCCATCCAGCCGTGCCAGGAAGTGCTGCATGCTGGCAAAATCGTGGAAAGGATGCCGCTTGAAGCCCAGTAATTCCCGCTGGTTCATCCGCAGCGGCGGGATCCAGTTGGGATCATCCTGGTAGATTGTCCATGGCAAGTCGAAGAACTGGCGCCGCTGTCGACCTGTCACAACCGGCTCGATCACAACCTTGGACATGCCGATCCTGACTGCTTCGCTTTTACTTGGGATAGCCAGCATTCTCGCTGCCGGCCGAATGGAAAACCCGTTCTTCGCTCTGCGACACCTGGCTTACTCTATTGTTACACAATCGATCAGCCGCTTCGAGATCTCAAGCAATAGCGGCCAGGTCCCGGCCCTAACCAGGCCTCGGCCGATGAGCGGCGTCATGCCGGCGGCGAGCCTGGGATGCGGCATCCAGGTGAGGCTGGAGACTCTCATCCCCCTGCTCAACTTCCTCCCCAGGGCCCTCCTCGAGATCCCCTGCGGCCTGCTTGGCGGCTACGCGGGGAACAAACAAACGACCTATCGGACTGACCAGCAAGGCAGGCAGGAAGATCAAGTCGCCCACCAGTGCGGCGGATAGCAGTGTCAGCATGAGGATCCCGAATCGCTGAGTCGGTGCAAAAGTACTGATGGCAAACACGCTCAAACCCAAGCCGCCAATCAGTGTCGTCTGGGTCATCGCCGCAGAACAGCGCTTGTATGATTGCCGCACCGCCTGCTGGCGGTCCATGCCGTCGTTCAATCCCATCCGGAACCAGTTGAGGAAGTGGATCGTGTCATCAACCGCAACTCCCATCGCCACGCTGGCTGTCATCATCGAACCAATATCCACCATGATGCCGCTGTGACCCATCAGACCAAACACCAGGACCACCGGAAAGACGTTCGGAACCATTGAGACCAGGCCGCCAAGTATGTTTCCGTAGACCACCATGGAAACCGCCAGGCAACCAGCCAGCATGGCAACCAGGATCGGCAGGTCGAGTAACTGGTGCAGCGGAATGGCGACTACTGCAAAGACAACCATCGGCACCCAGAAGGTGATGCGGCTGAAGGTCCGTGTGCCGTTACGCAACAGGAACACCATCACCACGCAGATCATCCCGAAGGCCATGCCGATACTCTGCTGCAAGCTCTCCAACAATGTCTCCTGGGCCTTGTAGACGATCGGTACGGCACCGGTGAAAACAGGGCTGAAGCCCGGGTCGCCGACCAGCGAGGCATGGATCAATTCGTGCTCGGATGCCGGCACCGCGTCGATCAGCTGTTGGCAGTGCCGTCCCAGCAGAGTTCGATCCAGTAGCGGATGGTCCCTCAGCAGGATCACGTAGCGGTACTTGCCGAGGAAACCGGCCCACTGCTCGTCATCCCATTCTTTCAATCTGCTCTGGAATGGCTCCTCGGCGGGATCCACCCAGTACAACTCGCTGGGACTCCCAAAACGGTTGCTGAATCCCTTCTCCTGCATCAGGTCATTAAACGTCTGCACCATCAGCTTGTGATGGTCAACCTGGAATCGCTGGATCCTGTCCGGCTGTTCGCTATCTTCCTTGACAAAACTTCCCTGCGGGTGGGCTCCCAGCACGAGAACCCGATTGTCATCAAAGAACACGTTGGGTGCGTTGTAGACGCCCGACTCACCGAGGTCCTGTTCGAACTTCTCCAGCAACGTGTTTCGCAGGCTGTAAGCAGCCGAGATGGGACGAACCACATCTCGCAGCTGATCGACAAACAGGCCATAGTCAACATCGTTGAGCGCTCCCAGCCGCAGGCTGATCCGCCAGATCTCTGTCTCCAGGTCGTCGTTGTCGATGGCCAGGTAGTCCTCGGCCATCAGCCGATCTCGATTTCTTTCCAGCAACGCATTGGTGCTGATCCGCTGTGTCCTTTGCTGTGCCGAGGGCAGTCGCGGAGCAAAGGACGTAGCGGAAATACCGCGGCCGATGACATCCTGGGCCCCTTCACCAAAGACCGCTTCGACCGCCGTCTGAACCCGGCCAACCAACTCGATCCGCTCCAGGAACGAGTACTGGTATTTCATCCGGTTCCGTTCGACCGCCGGCATGTTGTCCAGGTCCGGCATCGCCGCGCGGAAGGGCAGCTGAAAATCGCTGTCAACGTTGAGCACAACTTCCATCGGGACAAGCTTGCCAAAGTTCTCCTCCAGCCACTCGTAATCCTTGACAATCTTGGCGTTGCCGTCGAATAGCTTGAGCAACTGGACCGAGGTGTTGATCTTGAAGACGCCGCTGCCGGCCACCAGCAGCACGATCGCGCTCAGCGCCAGCACCGTACGCCAGCGTTTGATCACGCCGTCGCCAATCCAGAGCCAGAAGCGAGTCAACGGTTCGA
>CAUZOB010000191.1:0-9414 GCA_963581185.1 Planctomycetota bacterium
AAGAGTGTGAAGCTGAGTGCTGAAATCAAGCCGCCAATGCTGATACCGGGAGCCGAAAATTCCACGAACAGGGCAATCATGCCGACCAGGAACAGCAGACCGGTGACCAGCGGTGCGTTGAGGATGAAGACGGTGGTGTCGACCCAGGTGCGACGGAGTTCCTGCCAGGAACCGCTGTAATCCAGCTGGTCAGCCAGTTGACGCCTGTCCTCTGCATTCATATCAGCCAGCGACATCGAGACCGCTTGCTGGCCGGTTACTTCCAGGAAGTCCTTGTCATTTGGCTTGAAAACCTGCTCCTGCTTGACCCATTGGGCCGCATCCGGCATCGCTTGCAGTTCATTGTCCGTGAGGAATCGTTCGTCACCGCTGTCCGCATGTTTCACGCGGAACACCTCCAGCGTGTTGTCGACCATGGCCTGAGCCAGTGCCGCTGGGCGGCCATTGCGCTCAGCCAGGCTGCGAATCCGGGTACTCAGATCGGTACGAACTTTTTCAGGCGCGTGCTCAAACATTCCATAGTCGTTGGCATAGATCGGGCCGGCATCACCCAGTCGGGCCTGCGGATGCATCACGATCTGGTCGCAGCCCAGCGCCATGATGGCTGCCCCGCTGAGTGCCATCTTTGGCACCCAGGCAACGGTGGTGGCGAAATTCACTCCCTCGAGCAGCTCGGCGCAGTGAAAGCTGGCTTCGACTTCCCCGCCAGGGCTGTCGATCTCGATCACGACCAGGTCGGCGCCCATCTCCCGAGCTCGCTCCAGCTGTCGCACCAGCACCTGCTCAGTGAGCGAGAAGATTGGCCCTTCAAAACGAATCAGCACGCCCTGCTGAAAGCCGTTGGGGCGGGCCTCCTGCGCCGGCAGCTGAAGCGGGTCGGCCAGCAGTGCCAGGGCCAGGAGCAGCAGCAGCAGCGGGACAAGTTGTCGAGGGGCCGCGCGAGTCACACCGATAACCTCAGATATACTGTAGTAAGGTGATGAAGTGAGGTGGGCTATTATAGAGGATCATGCTTGACCGTGGGTTCTGGCGATTGCACCATGACGGCGATATATTCGGACCATCCGCTGCGAATCCCTGCTTCGCTGGATTGCGCGGTCGGCCAGTAGGTATTTTTGGGAGCTTGATGCATGTCGAGGAAAATGGTCATCCTGACCGAAGGACATTCCAATCCGCACACAGCAAAAACGGCCTGCAGTGTGATTCGGTACCGGCGACAGGACGTGCTGGCTGTGCTCGACAGCACCCAGGCGGGTAACGACTGCCAGCAGGTGCTGGGTGTCGGTGAGGGACTCACGTTTGTCGCCAGCCTGGACGATGTGCCGGCTGCTAACACCTTGTTGATCGGTATCGCGCCCCCTGGCGGCAAGATCCCGGATCCCTGGCGAGCGATCGTGCTTGAGGCGATCGATCGTTCGATGGACGTGATTTCCGGCCTGCATGATTTTATCAGTGAGGACGATGAATTTGCGGCTGCTGCCAGTCAGCAGGGAGTGCAGCTGATCGATGTCCGCAAGAATGACATCGAGACGATCGCGCGGCGTCCCGGATTTCGTCCCGGCTGCTTTCGCGTCCACACCGTTGGCCATGACTGCAGTGTCGGCAAGATGGTGACAGCGATTGAAATCACTCGTGGCCTTGCGGCCCGCCAACTGGACGCCAAGTTCCTGGCGACCGGACAGACCGGCATCATGGTCGAGGGAGATGGTTACCCGATTGACCGGGTGATTGCCGACTTTGTCAGTGGCGCTATGGAGCGATTGGTGCTGGAACACGAGCACCACGATGTGCTGGTCGTGGAGGGACAGGGAAGCCTGGTCCATCCCTCCTATTCAGCCGTTACGCTGGGCATCCTGCATGGTGCCCTGCCACATGCGCTGGTGATGTGTTTCGAAGCGGGCCGTGAAACCGTGACCGGTGTCGAACACCTCGGCCTGCCATCCCTCGCTCGCTTGATCGAGATCAACGAGATGATGGCCAGCCTCGAACATCCCTGCAAGGTTGTGGCTGTGGCTATGAATGGCCGCCGACTGGAAAGCGAGGAGGCTGAAACATACAGGGCCAGCCTTGAAGAGGAGCTGGCTTTGCCAGTCAGTGACATCTTTCGCAACGGACCGCAGCGGATCGTGGATGCGGTTGAACAGGCACGTCAGCAATGGCTGGCCAGCGAGGAGAACTGATGGAACTGGTCCTGCACCAATTCGAGTTGCCACTGGAACATACCTTCACAATTTCTCGTGGTTCGCTGAACGTACAGGAAACGTTGATCGTGGAGTTGCGCCACGAGGGTCTGGTTGGCTACGGCGAAGCAACCACCAATGACTATTACAACGCCACGATCGAGCAGATGTCTGCCGACCTCGACCGGCTCAGGCCGTTGCTAAAAGAAGCGACTCCGGACGACCCGCCGCAACTCTGGGAACAGACGCGACCGCTGCTGGCCAATAATCCGTTCGCGCATTGCGCCCTCGATATGGCGGTCCATGATCTCTGGGGAAAAACGCTCGGTAAGCCGGTCTATGAGCTGTGGGGGCTGGCGACCGACAACGTCCCAGTCAGCAATTACACGATCGGCATCGACTCGATTGAGCGCATGGTGGAGAAACTGCAGCAGTATCAGGACTGGCCGATCTACAAGATCAAGCTGGGAACGGCCCATGACCTGGAGATCATCCGCGCGCTGCGGGAACACTCCTCGGCAGTCTTTCGCGTCGACGCCAATTGTGCCTGGACCGCCGAGGAGACCATTCAGAATGCCAGCGCAATGAAAGACCTGGGAGTTGAGTTTATCGAGCAACCGCTGGCTGCCGAATTGCGTGATCAGATGCCAGAAGTCAAACGACACTCAGCGCTGCCACTGGTAGCCGACGAAAGTTGTATCGTCGAATCCGATGTTGAGCTCTGCCAGGCGGGCTTTGATGTGATCAACATCAAGCTCGTCAAGTGTGCTGGGCTGACGCCAGCACGACGAATGATCAGCACGGCGCGCGAGTTGGGACTGCAGGTGATGGTCGGCTGCATGACCGAATCGACAGTCGGTATTTCGGCGATTGCCCAGTTGCTGCCGCTGCTTGATTTCGTCGACATGGACGGTGCCGCGCTGCTTTCAGATGACATTGCCGAGGGTGCCCAGGTGATCCAGGGGGCCTGTCTTTATCCAGACCAGCCTGGCTGTGGCGTCACCCTGCTGAAAAGTAACCCGCTGCCTGTCACTGGCTGACAAGGGCATGTCAGCGACTGCCGGCGCAGGCTCGCGCTGGTCGTTCGCAGGGGCCAGGCAATCCGCTAGGCTGCCAGCATCTGGCCGCCACAGCGAGGGACGCGGATGCCTGATCGACAGCACGATGGCGAGGAGGAACTGCTGGCCCAGGTCCAGCTCTCGATGGTAGCGGGCATCGGACCGCGCCGGTTCACAGAAGTCCTCCAGCATTTTGGCTCAGCACGCCAGGCGATCGAGATGATGGACGGCTGCCAGGCTGTCCAGCTGCCTCTGTCAGGCTGGCAACTCCCTCCCCTTTCGGAGCGGTTCAGCCGCGACCAGGCTGTTGAGATCCTGCAGCAGTGCCAGCGGGCCGGCGTGCACGTTATCACTCGCCAGTCGGACGACTATCCGGCCTTGCTCGAGGAAATCCACGATCCCCCCCCGCTCCTTTATCTGCGTGGCAGACCGGCCCCCGAGGACGCGCTCACGCTGGCTATCGTGGGAACCCGCTTTGCCACACCGTACGGGCTGGAAACGGCAGCTCGCTTGGCTCGCGCCGCCGCCCAGGCGGGCTTCAGCGTGGTCAGTGGCCTGGCACGCGGGATTGATGGCGCAGCTCACGAAGCTACCTTGCAAGTCGGAGGTCGAGCGATTGCCGTGCTGGCTGGCGGACTGGCTCAGATCTATCCCTCGGAACATGCTGGCCTGGCGAACGAGATCAGCCAGCAAGGATTGCTGGTGACTGAATTGCCACCCCAGACGCGCCCCACAGCGGGCGCATTTCCCCGCCGCAATCGGTTAATCAGCGGGCTCTCGCTGGGAATCCTCGTGGTTGAAGCACCCGACCGGTCCGGGGCCTTGATCACAGCCCAACTGGGTCTGGAACAGGGCCGCGAGGTTTTCGCCGTACCGGGCCAGATCAACCGCCCTGCCAGCAGGGGCTGCCACCAGCTGATCCGTGACGGCGCCACGCTGGTAGAGTCGCTGGATGATGTGATCGAACAGCTGGGGCCGCTGATGCGCCCCACCACCGGCAACAATGGCCAGGCGGTTCGGCACCCACGTGAGCTAACGTTGAACGAGACCGAGCGAACAGTGCTGGATGCCATCCCCACCTGTCCGACCCTGGTCGACCAGGTGATTCGTGCCAGCCAGTTATCGGCGGCACAGGTGCTGGCCACGCTAAGTGTGCTGGAGACGCGCCGGCTGGTAGTGCGCCATGCCGGTCAGCAAGTCCAGCGACTGTAGCTGATCGTTTTGTCGCTCACGTTCCGAGTCTGTCTAGAACGCGTTCTGCAAGATCTCCAGCACATCCTCACGGCTGGCCTGGCGCGGATTGAGCCAGAACAGTCGCTGAATTTCAAAAGTCTTGTCGGCAAACAGCTCCAGCTGATCACGGCGACCTCCCAGCTCACGGATCTGCAAGGGAATCCCGATCTGCCGGCGGATCTGTTCGACATGCTCGATACCCCGCAGACCAGCGTCGGCAGCTGGCAGACCGTCAGTCTCAACACCGAGCAGTTCTGCGATCCGGGCAAAAACCTCGACACGGGCCGGCAGGTTGAATCGCATCACATAGGGCAATAGCAACCCATTACCTGCACCGTGCGAACAATGCAGGACTCCACCGAGCGGATACTCGAGTGCATGCACGAGTGCCACACCGGCATTGGAGAAAGCCAGTCCGGCCAGCGTTGCGGCCAATGCCACGGCATCCTTGGCGGCGGTATTGGAGGCGTCATTGACAGCAGCCACAAGGTTTTCGCCGAGCAGCTGGATCGCTTTCTCTGCCAGGCAATCGGTGATCGGAAAGCTCCCCTCGTACGAACAGCTCTGACCCTCGGGAACCTGCAAGCGACTTGACTCGACTGCCGTGTAGGCTTCAATCGCATGCGTGAGTGCATCGATGCCGCTATCAGCGGCCACCTGGCGGGGACAGCTGTAGGTCAACTGAGGATCGACCAGGGCAATCATCGGGCGCAAGTAGTTGCTCTGGCTACTGACCTTGATCTCGTTGTCGGTATCCGTCAGCACGGCACAGTGCGAGACCTCGCTGCCGGTTCCAGCCGTGGTGGGAATACAGACCAGCGGCATGATTGGGCCCGGCACCTGCTCGGAGCCAAAATAGCTGCTGGCATCTCCTCCATGAGTCAGCACGGCGGCCACGATCTTGGCGAGGTCCATGTTACTGCCGCCACCCAGCCCGAGGACCACATCCTGAGCTGACTGCCGGCCAACGTCGATCGCCTGGCTGGCGACCTCGATGGATGGTTCCGCTTGACCACCGCTGAACAGCTCAAGCTGGCAGCCGGCGGCCGCCAGCGGTTCGGCGACGGCCTGAACCAGTCCAGCTGAGACCAGGTTTTCATCTGTCACGAGGAATGCCCGCTGCCAGTTGTGGCGGGCCGCTTCCTGCTCCAGCCGGCTGACTGAACCGGGGCCAAAGCTAAGCTGGGCGGTGGAGAAATAGTTCCAGCTGTGGTTCATGGCAGGCGGCGTTCATTTATTGAGCAGGTTGTTGATCCAGTGAGCGACGGTTTCCGGGTTATCCTGTTCTAGAAAGTGCTTGATCAGCCGCGGCTTGGCATCCAGTTTTTCCAGGTGTGGTACCAGCTGCTGCCAGAATCGCTCACGTTTCTTCCCTTCGGCCAGGTACAGCTCGGTGACTAGCTCCTGGGCCCGCTGCAGGGCGATCGCATCCCTGTTCTGGTAATAGTTCCGGATCATCCGGTTCTGGTATGAAGAACGGTCATTCATCGTCGAGATCCGCGTTTCGGTCGCCGCTCGGATGGAACAGAGTCGCCTGATCGGTATCGACCTGATCGGCCGAGATCACGAATATTTTTCCATCACCCATCCGGCCAGTCTGGGCAATAGCAGCCACTCGATCGACGATTTCCTCAACGCGGCTTTCGTCGACCCACATGATAATCTCAACCTTGGGCAGAAATGCGGTGGCGTACTCGCTGTCGCCGTACTGGTCCAGATAACTCTTCTGACGACCGTAGCCTTTGACCTCTCGCACCTGCAGGGCTTCCAGCGGTGCGCGTTCCAGTCCCTCGATGACCTTTTCGGCAAGGAACGGCTTAACGATGGCGATGATTTGTTTCACGGCACAGTGAAGAGAGAATCAGCTGAAGAAATTCTCGCCAAAGAGGTCCAGTTCCGGGCCGGTTTCGACCTCAATATCGCCATGCACTTTGACCATACATGCCAGCCGCATGGTGTCCTCGTTGCCGACGAAAGCCAGGCAGGGCAAGGGATCGGGGACCGGCAAGAGCTTGAACTTGAGTTGCTCTCGGAGGGTCATGGCATTGCAGTTCTCGGCACCCTTGACGATGTTAACTCGGCAGGTGCCGCACATTCCCATTCCGAAGCAATTGACCCGCTTGTTGACCGAGGCACCAAACCCGTTCACACCCTGGTTTGTGTTAATTCCCGCGGGGCCACATTCCTTCCTCAGGGTTGCACCGTCGGCAACCTCAATCTCGATGTCTTCCTTAACAAATTTGACCTTCGGCATGGTCTTGCATGGTCCTCAAACTGGGTTGACAAGTCCCGCCCGGAGAATCTCAGGGAGACTTTCCACAATGTACCTTTCCGCGACTGAAACACAAGCCGAGTCCGTTCGGCGCACGCTGCCACGGCAGCGGGCATTGCCGCCCGGGTGCGCCTGAAATGGGTCGCTGATGTCCATCACAGCCGGGATATTTTCTGCCATAATGGCCGGCTGCGAACCTGCCGCCAGGCAGGCATGTCCTGAAGCACACTTTCACCCGGTCCGAAGACTGCAGTTGGCAACATGAATGAGCGGATACAAGCACGCACGCTCAAGGGCTTTCGTGATTTCCTACCGGCTGCGATGATCCCGCGTGAAAAGCTGATCGAGACAGCTCGCCAGGTCTACCGTTCGTTTGGCTTCAGTCCGATCGATACACCAGCGCTGGAACACCTGGAAATCCTGATTGGCAAGGGCTCCGATGAGACCGACCGCCAGCTGTATCGCTTCGAGGACCATGGTGGTCGCCCTGTCGGCATGCGATTTGACCTGACCGTCCCGCTTGCCCGCTTCGCAGCCCAGCACATCCAGACGCTGGGAATACCCTTCAAGCGATACCAGGTCGGCACGGTCTGGCGAGGCGAGAATACCCAGCGAGGTCGCTACCGGGAGTTCATGCAATGCGACTTTGACACGATTGGCAGTCTCTCGGTAGCAGCCGACATCGAAACTGGCGCGGTGATTCACGAGTTACTGGTGGCACTCGGTTTCGAACGCTTCACCATTCGCCTCAACAACCGCGAGGTCCTCAACGGCCTGCTGGAGAAGCTTGGTTTGAGCGACAAGGCCACAGCGGTCCTGCGGTCGCTCGATAAGCTGGCCAAGATCGGGCCTGAGAAAGTTGCCGCGGAGATGCAAACCACGGCTGGCTTGAGCAGCGAGCAGGCCAACCAGCTGATGGAATTATCAAGCCTGCAGGGCCAGCACGACGAGTTGCTTACCAGCCTGCAGCCGCTGGTCGCCGGCAGCGAGACGGGCGAAGCGGGTCTGGCGCGGCTGGCCGAGATCCTCAGCGGACTGCGGGCAGCCGGCGTTCCCGAGTCACGAGTGCAGCTGGATGTCTCGATTGCCCGTGGACTCGATTATTACACCGGCGCCATTTACGAGACCTTCCTGGATGACCTGGAGGGCATCGGCAGCGTCTGTTCGGGTGGCCGTTACGACAACCTGGCCGAGCTCTATACCAAGCAGCAGCTGCCTGGCATCGGCGCCTCGCTGGGACTTGACCGACTGCTGGCGGCAATGGATGAGCTGGGCATGATCGAGTCTGTCGGCACGCCAGCCGATGTGATGATCACCTGCTTTAGTATGGATGGCCTGGAACGTTACCTGCAGATCGCCAGCCAGCTGCGCTCAGCTGGACTGGCCGTGGAACTTTATCCCGAGGCCCGCAAGCTGGGTCAGCAGCTGAAATATGCTGACCAGCGAGGCTACCCGCTGGTGATCATTGCCGGGCCCGATGAACTGGCGGACAACGAGTGCCAGGTCAAGCAGATGCAGAGTGGTGATAGCTGCCGAGTCAGCCTGGCCAATGAAGCCCAGGCGCTGGTCGACGAACTGCGTCGCCAGCTAGCCGACTAACGCGGCAATATGTCTTGACCCCAGCCGCCGACTCCTCCTATGCTCTGCCACACGAATGGCAGGACATGCTGTCCTGGCCTGCAACCTTGAATGATCATTGACCAATGGCAGGGAGGCCGGTCCATGAACAGTTCCGATAACAATCCGGACAAACCGATTCCACTGCTGGATGTGCCCGCTGGCAACCTGCCGCTGCGCGACCAGCTGCTCGAGTCGATCACACGAGTCTGCGACTCCGGCCGCTTCCTGTTTGGACCGGATGTTGCCGAGTTGGAGCAGGCGATGGCCGGCTGGTGTGGCGTCGACCATGCAATCAGCTGTGCCTCAGGCAGCGACTCGCTGCTGCTCTCGCTGATGATGCACAAGATCGGACCGGGCGACGAAGTGATCGTTCCCAGCTTCACTTTCTTTGCCACCGCCAGCGCTGTCTGGCGGCTGGGAGCTCGACCTGTCTTTGTGGACATTGACCCTGCCAGCTTCAATATCGATCCGGCGGCGATCGAGGCAGCTGTCACTTCGAACACCAAGGCGATCATCCCGGTCCACCTGTTTGGCCAGTGTGCCCAGATGCCACGGATCATGGAGATCGCCAACAAGCACCAGTTGCTGGTCGTGGAAGATGCCGCTCAGTCGCTGGGCGCATCCCTGCAGGAAAAACCTGCCGGCAGCTGGGGCCAGATCGGCTGTATCAGCTTTTATCCCACCAAGAATCTCGGTGGCATGGGCGACGGTGGCATGCTGGTGACCGATGACGAAGAGATCGCGGACCAGCTGCGGCTGTATGCCGCGCACGGCATGAGACCCCGTTACGAACATCACGTGGTCGGTATCAATAGCCGACTTGATTCCATCCAGGCAGCTGTCCTGAATATCAAGATCAAGCACCTGGAAGAGGCCAACCGCTGCCGCCAGGAGAATGCTGAGATTTACCAGCAGCAGCTGGCAGCTGCCGAGCAGGCTGGCGACATCCAGCTGCCCTGGGCCGAGGATGGCATGCTGCATGTCTGGAACCAGTTCACAATCCGCGTTCCCGCGGGTCGACGTGATGCGCTCAAGCAGCACCTGGCAGATT
>CAUZOB010000192.1:0-9411 GCA_963581185.1 Planctomycetota bacterium
CTGGCAATCTCAACTCGCTGCGTGTTCTTTCCACATCCGACTGCCACAACACCGACCAGCAGCAGGCAGACAAGCAGTCGTTTCATGGCAGCACCGGTCAGCAGTCAGTTAAGAGAATCCTCGTGCCCTGATTGTAGCCCCTCGCCAAGTGGGGCAGCAAACTCCCCCCCCAGGGGGGTTCAAAAAGGCAGCCTCTCGATCGATAAGAAGAAGGCTGCCCCAATCGCACACATTTTCGGGCCAAAAAAACCGGGTCCAGACCCATGATCCCCTGCCCTCTCGGTTTAACAGACCATTCGAAAACAGATCACCTGCGACGCCTAGAAGCACGTACCCCTCGAATACCCAAACTCGATGAAGGATGCCAGGGGAATCATGGCTTTCCTGTTGGAGTTGCAACGCTAAGATAGGGGCCTGGTACTGGATCCCATCGCTCCCATGATTCACGAGGGTGGCAATGAAACACCGTTCAATAGCTTTATTCGTTATTCTTCTGGTAATTCCCGGATTCGTCGTCGCCGACGATTGGACCCAGTGGGCCGGTAATGACCGGCTCTGTAACTGGAACGAAAGCGGGATTCTCAAGACGTTCCCCAAGGATGGCTTGAAACCCGTCTGGACGGTTCCGATTGGCTCGGGATATTCGGGCCCGGTTGTCTGGCAGGGACGGGTCTTTGTGACGGACTATCGACCAAAACCGAAAACCGAAATCCTCGAAGCAATGGAGCGGATCCTCTGTCTCGATGAAAAGACTGGTAAGGAAATCTGGAGTCACGAGTGGGAGACCCACTATCGTCGCCAGCTACATTCCTACGCCACCGGTCCCCGCGCCACACCGCTGGTAAGTGACGGCCGGCTCTACACGCTCGGCGCTACCGGCATGGTGCACTGCCTGGATGCCAAAACGGGCAAGGTTCAGTGGGAGTACGATGCCCTGGAGGCATTTGATGCTGAGGTGCCCGTCTTCGGGGTTTCTGCCTCACCATTGGCCTGGAAGGATACGGTGATCTTTGTTTGTGGTGGTAGCGAGGGGCTGCTGCGGGCGTTCGACAAGGTGAGTGGCAAAGAAAAGTGGAAAGCACTTCCTGGTAATTACGATATGCCCTATTCCTCACCGGTGATTCTCACGATTGGTGGTCGACAACAGTTAATCCAGTGGGACCAGCAACAGCTGAGCGGTCTGAATCCGGACAACGGCCAGGTCCTCTGGCAGGTGCCGTTCGTGGCCCAGTCGAACATGGCGCTGGCCCGACCGGTGCAGATCGGGAACCGTTTGCTGGTGAGTGGCTTTTACGATGGCTCGATGCTGGTCGAGGTGACCGAGAAGGGGGCCAAGGTCGTCTGGCGCAACTCGGGCAGCGGAGAGAACCCGGATCAGACCGACAGCCTGCACGCGGTGATCACCACGCCGATCACCGACGGCGAACATTTTTACGGGACGTGCAGTTACGGTGAACTGCGGGGCTTGCAGTTGAGCGATGGGAACCGCATTTGGGAAAACAAGAAGTTTACCCGCCAGGGACGCTGGGGTTCATTCTTCTGGGTGAAGAATGGTGACCGGTATTTCGTCAACAACGATCTTGGTGAACTGTTGATTATGCAGTTCAGTTCAAATGGTCCGACCGTATTGGGGAGAACGAAGCTGATCAAGGCGGATACAAATTGTGGTTACGGGCCGCGACGGTTTGCCGATGACCTGGTCAACTGGGTACAGCCGGCCTATGCCAACCGGCATATCATTATTCGTAACGATTCTGAAATTCGCCGGATCTCGCTCGAAGCAAAGTAGATAACCCTCGGCCTACCGGTTCAAGGTTTTGATACGTGCCACCGACGCCCTTATGCCTGGAAACTCCCCTGCCACCGGCGCTGGCCAGTCAACTGGCCAGCTTCTGGGAGGATATTTTCGGCGCTTCCTACCAGCAGTTTCAGCACGTACTGACCGGGGCTGAAAGCGAGGTCAATCGCAACCTGCTTTATTTGATCCAGGACGACGCCGAGGTCGTCGCTTCGACGCAGTTAACGTTAAGCCGTACTGACTCGCGACTCGGTGGGCTGGGCGAAGTGGCTACGGCCAGCGCCTGGCGACGTCGTGGCCTGGCCCGCCAATTGAGTCAGGTGGCTCGCGACGAGTTCTGGAAGCTTGGTGGCGACGCTATTTTCCTGGGGACAGTCAATCCGCAGGCTGCTCCGCTTTACGAGAGTCTCGGATGGCGCAGGTTAACCGGGGCCAACGTGATGTGCCTGGTGAGGAATGATGGCAGTAGCGACGAGTTTTTTGCGGACTACTTTCAGCCCGTCCCCGGCTTCTCCGTGGAGGTGGGGAGCGCAGCGGACCGATTGGGGATGATTCCGTTAATTGTGTGGCCTCATGAAGAACGTGTGCTGGATGCTAACCTGGGTCTCTTTTCAACCTGTTTTACCCTGCAAAATTCCTGCATGGGCCTGTTTCCACGTTACCAGGAGCTCGCTACCGAGAGGGCAGGTCAATGGTTTGTTGCCCGGACCGGTCGTGGGTCGATTGTCGGCCTGGCCAGTGTTGGAATCCGTGACCAGCAGGTGGTGCAGGCGGATGTTTTTTGCCATCCCAATTTTCCGACCGCCAGCAGCGAGTTACTCGACTGCTGCCGTGATTGGGCCACGAGACAGGGGGCCGGGCAAATGCGGGTTCAGGTTGCGACGCTGGATGAGGGGAAACGAGCTACCCTGACATCGTGGGGATTTGTCGAGACGGGACCCGCCGAAGAGATCCAGGCAGCCGGGGAAAGTTTAACCGCAGTCTGGCTAGGTCTTGATTTATAGGCCACTCGCTGGGGAGACGGGTGCGTGACCGTGCCTGGGTGCACTGTGCGGCGACCGACTACGCCAGTATTTCCTTCACCAGCCGGGCAACTGAATTGGACAGCGAGCATCCCGGTTATGTTGCGGCTGCCTTCCTTGGTCACTCCACTGCGGTGGCGAACAAGCATTACTGGCAGGTGACCGACGAGGATTTTGAGCGGGCCATTCAAGGCTCGTCAAAAGCGGTGCAGAATCCGGCGCAGCACCTGCACGTTTCGGCTCGTACCGACTCGCAAGGCACTTCCCCTGCGGATGAGAAAACCCCGCTTTGCCGGTCCATGCACCGCAGTGCACGAACGTGCTTGATGGGTTAGTGGGCGATGAGGGACTTGAACGCCCGACATTCACGATGTAAAGAATACTTCTTTCATGACTGGATGAGTCCATGCGATATCTTTTTCTGACCGTGCTTCTCCTCATGCTGCCCGTCGTAGTTCGTGCAGACACGAATGTTGCACGGAACAAATCCTACACGTTCAGCCACGCCCCGAATTATCCGTACTGCACGGACGAGGGTGATGCTACCGATTTGACGGACGGCCTCTTCCATGACCCGAAAGGGACATCGCTGTGGACACAAAAAGGTGCCGTGGGATGGGCTGTCGGAGAACAGCTAAAAACCATCGACATGGACCTGGAAGCGAAGTTCGATCTTACCAGTGTCACCTTTCAGACCGCGGCGGATGCGCGAACGCAAGGAACATTTCCACTCTCGGTGATGGTATTCACCAGCGATGACGGGAAGTCCTACAGGTACGCCGGCGAACTCATCAACGAGGCGGTCGACCAGAGTACGTACGTGGTGCATACATACAAGCTTGCCGGCATCAAGGCGAGTGGTCGGTTTGTCCGTCTCTTGATGGTGCGGGGAGGCTTCTATGTCTTCTGCAGGGAGGTGGAAATATTTGGCATGGAATCTGGATCTCCAGTATCCAGCCAGGGAATGACCAGGGATGAAACCCTGGACTTTGCCCGCAAGCGACTGCCGTTCCTGCGACAGTTCAATTCTTCCCTGGTGCTGCTGGGGGAGGCCTTGAATCGGGTCACCAAGGAGGAGGCAGACCATTTCATCGCCGCACAGGCAGCCAGGGAAAAGCTGGTGGTCCTTCGGGAGGACTTGAATCGGCGAACCACATCGGAAAAGGTGGACTTCCGCCGGGGCGTTCCGTTCACGGTGATTGACTACCAGGTCTGCCAGGTGATCGGAGAACTTCTTCAAAAAACAGGCATGCCACCGTTATCGATGTCACCCGCCAATCCATGGAAACATCATTTGCCCTTTCAGCGTGAGGACAACCCTCCTCCCCTGGAACGGCTCAAGGCAATGAAAGGCGAATGGGCAGAACTTGCGTTGAACGTCACCAACGCCAGTTCCGAGAGTATGCAGCTCAATGTCGCTGTATCCGGGATTCCCGAGGGATCGATTTCTCTGCACCAGGTCATATTCGTGGAGGCCTTTGGATTTCGAACACGGGCAGATGCATTGATGCCCATTGCCGAGTCGATCACGCTGGCCCCCGGCATGACGTCGCAAATCTGGCTCACGATCGATACTCGGCAGATTCCACCGGGACAATATCTCGGCGCTTTAACACTGAAAGGAGCCGGGACAGAGGTCAGTAGCCCCCTGCGATTTGACGTTTCAGAGATTGTCTTCCCGAAAGAGACAGCCCTGGACATAAACGCTTTTGGCTACATGCACTGGCCGGTGCCGAAATCGGATCCTGCAGGTACGGCCCGCAACATGCACGAGCACTACATCAACAATCACATCATTGTTTCTTCCTACCTGCCGCACCCGCGGGTTAACGCTAACGGGGATTCCATCGGGCCGATGGACTTTTCCATGCTCGACGAGTACATGGCCAGGATTCCACAAGCGAAACGCTGGACCATGTTTCTTGGTTTTGAATGGGACTACCGAAAAATGTATCCCAAGGAGGATGAACCAAGGCGGAAGAAGGTTTTTCAGCAGTGGCTCAGAGAGGTGATCGCTCACATGAAAGAGAAGGGGCTGACCTACGATGAGTTCAATTTCTTGTGGGTGGATGAGCCCAGTCAGAAACGCATTGCGGAAATCGTTGCGCCCTCCACGCGGGCACTGAGAGAGGTGGATCCGAACGCCCAGGTCTGGATTGATATTACAGGTGACAACACAGAAGAGAGCATCTCAAAATATCCCGACCTGGCTGACTTGTGGTGCCCGGCGAGCGAGAAGGTCCACTGGGATTTCTGGAAAGGGAAGAAATACTGGCATTACGATTCTTCAAGTGACAAGTCGAAATCACCAACAGCCCATTACCGGCACAAGCTCTGGCAGGCCTTTCAGGTTGGTGCGAGCGGGAATGCCTTCTGGTGTTACACCGACGACGCCGATCCCTGGGATGATTATGCAGGGACGCCAAGCTACGGGGTCGTTTACGATAATGCAGAGGGAGAAATAATTTCCAGTAAACGGCTGGAAGCGTACAGAGCCGGCATCGAAGATTACCAGCTCTGCTGGATGCTCCGCAATGCGGTGAAGGCCGCCAGTAAAGAGGGCCGGTCGGAACATGCCGATGTCCGGAAGGCGGAGAAAACGCTCAACGATTATCTCTCGCGCCTGAACGAACTTCGGAATGACGACAGCTGGGCTGAGCGGGCACACGTGGAACTATTGGAAATGCTCGAAACAATAACTCGACTCCGTGCCCAGTAGGGTCAAGTATAAAGTCGCCGCCACCTGTTTTATGAAAACCGTCTTTTCTTGACGAATCTAGGGGTGGCTCTAGGGGAGGCACTCCGGCGTTCCCGGATGGTCTGGAGGGAACTGGCTAGTACATCGCCCTTCGGACGACCCCATAAAAGAAGGGCTCACTTGATCAGGAGTGATCAGCCGTGAGCCCTGTTGTGGTATGGGAGTGGGCGATGAGGGCCTTGAACCAGCAAACGCGGTTCGCTTAAGTCATAGAGTAAAACGCGATAACGGATTTCAGGCGAGGCCCAAAGCGGGTCCAGATAGGACCTGAGAGAGCTAACCAAACGACTTATCGACCACTGAGATAGCATGTCGAATGAGGAGAGAGGGGCGTTGGACCATTTGACTGGTTGAAAATCGCGAAGGGCAGTATAGTTCTGGCTAAAAACTGTCGAATCCACGAAGCTACTGTATCTGCCTTATTACACTAAAGTAACCAAATGCTTGCGTGATCAGGAAGGCCGAACAATCGGTACGATAGCTTCAAGGTCAAGCGGCTTCTTGGAATTGAGGAATTCTAAAGGCCAGGCAATGGTACCTACGACCCTAAACGTAATGTGACCATCGACTCGCCAGGCAAGACTATTGGAATGGGGAATCTACTAACAACGCTCCAACGAAACTCAATTTGCATGACAAACAGACGACAGTTACTACAACTTGGCATTTCAGGACTGGCTGTAAGCGGCATGCGAGCTTTAGCTCCTATGCCGGTGTCAGCGGCAACCACAAGTGCTCTACCGGCTTTTGGTAAAGCCAGAAATGTAATCGTCATGTTCACCTGGGGAGGCATGAGTCATATCGACACCTTTGATATGAAGCCGGAAGCCGGGGCGGAGATACGTGGTTCATTTAGTCGTATCTCCACGTCGATCCCGGGAACTAAAGTCTGTGAACATTTACCCAATATGTCTCAAATGCTTCACGAACTGACGGTCGTCCGCAGTGTACACCATACGGCTGGCGATCATCGCAAAGCTGCCTATTGGAACATCACCGGTCATGCGCCAGTCGAAGTCGGCGCTGGCGTCGCAGCTCCGGTTCTACCATCCCGTAAAGACTGGCCGAGCATCGGGGCTCAGGTTGCTATCGCAATGAAGGACGATAGCCGATATTCACGTAAGCAGTCCTTATCCAGGATTAGACCTGAGGACCTCGAAGAATCTCCAACCGCTCCAGTTCTTGATTGGAGTAAAATCAAAAAACACCACTCGGTGAGCTTGAGCACCGATGTTCTGACTCCCGGACATTATCGATGCGGCACTTTTAATGCGCAAGACGGATATTCAAACGATTCGACCGTCGAAATGATCGGGATGATCAGCCAGGTTGCCTCTCGAAAGTGCCCCGTCACACGTTCCGCAAATGGATTGCGCATCGATTGTTCCAACGAAGTGTCTGGCGACGGAACCGCTGGCGACTGGGGCTGTGACACTCATGGTCGTGGTGGCAATCTGTGGCTCATCGGTGATGGAGGTCCGAATGAGCCTCGTACTGGATTTGGTTGCCACGCCAACAAATTCATTACCTTTAACATCGACGAGATCCGCAAAAAGCACTTTAACGGGACAGAACGTGAATTTGTGCTGAGCACTCGTTTTGGAGTTTGTGGAAATCCCGGGGTACACCCCACAGCAGCTGGAACGGGCGGTATCTGGGTCGATGGGAAACTTGCCTGTGCCAGCGAACTTCTTGTTCGCGATGACCCTTCAGTTCTGCTGGAAGCCCCCATCCATAAAGGAGCCAGGTTCGTAACCATGGCCCTGCTTAATGGAGACAGTTCCACGTTCTTCGATGACCTGGTGTTTGCTGAGCCAACCCTCATCGAAGTCGAAGGAAAGCTTCCTGCCCTACCCCAACCGAAGGATGAGATTGAACTGGAAGCACAGGAAGTCGACGAATCCCTTGCCGCAAACTTGCCGCGGAGCATCAGCCTGCCATACCCTCTGGCAGACAGAGGCTTGCTCAATGGGCAATATGGAGGATTCCTGGGATTGGAATACGATCCTGTTTTCGTGCACCCGGGTGAGGGAGTCAAATTCAAAGGGAAATCACCTTTATCAGGGACCGTCAAGCTGGCCCCCCAGGGAGTGACCCGACGACGTATCGCCACTCGTTCGCTCTTGTTAAGGGACCTCAATAAGCACTTGAAATGGGCAGGGCCGGAATCCGGTCCGGCACTTACCGAGGCATCTCAGGAATTAGCGTTCAACATGATGCTATCACCCGAAGTACAGGGGGCCTTTGAGTTGGGACGCGAACCCAAATCCGTGCGAAATTTATATGGCGATCATGTTGCAGGCAAAAGCGTCATGCTGGCACGCCGTTTGACCGATGCCGGTGTTCCACTGGTATTTGTGAACGCGGGGGTCGGGGATCTCAATGGTTCTCAAGGTGACAACTGGGATACTCATGGAAACAACTTTAATCGCCTCAAAGATGATCTACTCCCCCCCTGGGATCATTCAGCTCACGCCTTAATGACCGATCTCATCGAGAGTGGGCGAATCGAAGATACGCTTGTTGTGTTTCTAACTGAGTTTGGTCGAACACCGCGAATCAATGCAGGAGCAGGTCGCGATCACTTCCCCAGTTGTTACACGGTCGCCTTTGCAGGGGCAGGAATCCAAAGAGGACGAGCTTACGGAAAATCAGACTCTACTGCTTCTGAGCCGGCAGAGTTAGGTTGCTCGCCAGCCGATATCCATGCCACAATATTTCATGCTTTAGGAATCCCGGCAGGTTTTCAGATTCACGATGCTGAAGACCGCCCTTTGATCATGTGTGATGGAATGCCGCTAGACATCTTTGCTTAGCCCGCGTTCCCTATATTCTTCACGGGAACAATCAAAGGCCGGCACCGTAAAGAAAAAGGACTCTGGGTAAATCGCTCAAAGTCTTTTTTGGCTGGAATGTTATGGATGAGATCAGGAATCCGAGGAAATCGGTGGCTCGTCAAAGTGGGCGATACAGGACTCGAACCTGAGGCCTCTTCCCCGCAGAAAACGCCACTTTTGAAACAGGGCGGCGCAGAATCCGGCGCACTATTTGGCGATGACGAGCGGCTGAGGGTCCTGCTGGAAGCCTGGGCCGAGCTCCCCGAGAGCGTGAAGACGGCCGTGATGGAGATGGTGGGGGGTTAGTCACTTCCAGACGGCTCACCGTCTAGTTCGTTCGACACGCCATCTGTTTGGTTGAGTTTTTCAAAGTCATTCGCATATTTCTCATCGCGAAACTTGTATTCCACACCCTCAGAGGAGATGTCCATTTCAAAGAGTGGTGGTTTAATCCGTTTGTGCAATGTGAACCAAATGGGCAAAACCAATATGAGTGCGACAATGATGCCGAGGCGTTTCCCGATGAATTTCGGTATGGCATCCACTATGGGCTGTAGTGCATTCACTAAATGGAGCAAGTAATACAGTAAGGCTATCGCGCCGACAACGGCCACCACCAGTGCAGCTTCAAGTAGTTCAGTTGACCAACGGTGTGCCTTCCGACATGAGGTGCAGGCTGGGGCATATGCCACAACCTTCCGAGACAAGAAAGGAATCAACATGTTGATGGCACCCCCACCACGTGCCAAACCTTTGACTTTGGCTGTGGGTGATTCCGCGCCGCACCCTATGCAGCGATCCGGAAATTCCGCTTCCACGTCACGTGGGAGAACTACGTCGTATTTTGGTTGGCTATCTTGTTCGATGGCAGCACCTTCAGCAGTCAGTTAAGAGAATCCTCGTGGCTGGATTGTAACAACTTCCTGCTCAAGACCCCGCCGGGAGAACCCCCACTGCGGCCCCCAGGAGTATTATGTCCCGCCCGGAGATTTTTTA
>CAUZOB010000193.1:0-9354 GCA_963581185.1 Planctomycetota bacterium
CCACGGTTCGACACGATCGTCAGTGCCCTGTTCGAGGACATCCATGAACGTGGTCTGGACAAGGACGTGAGTGTTGTGATCTGGGGTGAGTTTGGGCGAACACCGCGCGTTAACAACAACAATGGTGGCCGTGATCACTGGCTTGAAGTCGCGATGTGCCTGTTGGCCGGTGGCGGCATGCAGACCGGTCAGGTGATCGGGCGAACAAACAAGAACGCAGAGCGAGCGATCGATCGCCCCGTGCACTTGCAGGAAGTCTTTGCCACGCTCTATCACAACCTCGGCATCGATGTGGCTCGCACCACAATTCAGGATTCGGCAGGTCGGCCGCATTTCCTGGTCGAGGGACGGCAGCCAATTCACGAGTTGCTCTAGGGACTGTTGTCCCCGGCGTCATTGCTGCCCAAGCCATTCGGCCATGACCCTGAGATCGATGACGTCCATGCCGGCCACGATCTGCTGGCGGTGCGAGGCATGTACGGCCAGGACATGGTCGACGTGAAACAGGATCATGTCGCCCTGACGGAGTTCATGCAGCGGCGTCTCGTAGAGCGAGTTGTCGATCAGTGCCTCAAAGAAGTCGCCCTCACGTGCGGTGATCTCTACCCAGAAATCCTCCCCCCAGCCACGTGATGGGATCTGCTGGGGCGGAATCGGGACCAGCGATGCGGGTTCTTCGTGCCGTAGAATCGGCTTGGTCGCTTCTCCATGACAGCTCGGGCAGAAGCACTTCTCAGCCGCCTCTTCATGGACGGAGAAACGTGGCGAGTCGATCCGTAGCTCGACAAAATGGCCGTTCTGGATGTGCTTTTTCAAGACATCAGGCGGGACCTGGAACTGCTCACCATTCTGGGCGTGCATTTTCACGCCATCCACTAGCTCATACCCGTTGGGGAAACGCTGGGCTTGGAATTGTTCTGCCAGCTGTGTTGCCATGAGGATACTCTCACCAGGTGACTGCAGGGTTCCTGCCTGTCACTTGATCATACTCTCAAGGGTGACCAGCCAGAATATTGCTGACGGCGAAACACTCAGCATGTAACCAGCGAGTATGCTACAAGACAGCTGATCCATGAGCGACGAGGAGTTGGAATCTGATGAGGCTCAACAAGCTGGTACTGGTTGCCCTGGCAGCGTCTGCACTCCACCCCGTGATGGCTGATAAGCCGCTTCCGAGCCGGCTGCATGGTTACGTCGGTGGGCCCTACAAGGTGCTGCTGGCGGATATCAGCGGCGACCGGAAACTGGATCTTGTGCTCGCTTACCACCAGCTTGGGATCGTCTCGATTGACCGGCTGGGAGAAGATGGTCAGCTGATGTCCCTGGCGGTCAACCATTTTTCTGACCACAACCGCAGGCTGAATCCGGATGACGCGAGCTGGTCCGTGCCGCATGTTCATAACCTGGCAGCGGGGGACCTGGACGGTGACGGCCTGGTGGACCTGGCCTTTTGTGTTGGCGGCGCGGGAATCAGTAAGCCGGGCCGAGTGGTGCTGGCGCGAAACGCCGGCAAGGGCAGGCTGGAGCGGATGGTCGAGTACCTGGTGCCGAGTGAGGCGAAGGGAATCCGGCTTGCCGACCTGGATCAGGATGGCACGCTCGACCTGCTGTATACAGCACGCGGTTCCGGCTACCCGGGTGATCTTAGCGTCGGCCGGCTTTACATCCGGGCCGGAATGGGTGACTTCAAATTTGGGCACGCTACCGAATCGCCGGCTGGAAAATCTGCCTACTATGTGGAAACGGCAGACCTAAACAACGACGGCCACCCGGATATCCTGGTGCCCAACGAGCACGACAGCTGTGTGACTTTCTTTATCAATCCTGGCAAGCAGGTCTTCTCCGCTAATAAATCACTTGCGCCGCAGATCCTGCGAGTGCCGCAGATCCCAGGCAAGCGGTCGCATGCTGTCAACGATGTCCGCGCAGCTGATATTAATGGGGACGGCAACCAGGATGTCATCACGGCCAATCTTGGCACCTCGACCGTGGGGATCTTCCTGGGCACAGGGGAGGGATCGTTCTCGCCAGGTAGATTGATCGAAGCGGGGACAAACGGCGCCTTCCTGGCGACCGGAGATCTCGATGCTGATGGCGATGTCGACTTTGTTATCACCCACTGGACCGAGGACTTTGCATCGGTCTTTCTCAATAACGGAGATGGCAGCTTTACCGCCCGCAGGGACTACGAAACGGGCAGCGGCAACTATGGCGTGGACGTGGCCGACCTGGATGGCGATGGCCAGCTGGATATTGTCACGGCTAATTACAGGCACAAGAGCGCGTCGCTGTTGATGGGTAATGGTGACGGCACTTTCAAGGCTGCTGTGACGGTTGCCAGGGGCCTGCGCTGCAATCAAGGGCAGTGGTATTCCTACCCATAACAGGCTGCCCGTTCGAGCGGCCGATGCTGGCACTTTTGCTAGCTGGCCGGCTCCCTTTGACGTTGACCGGTCAGGGTGCTTTCACTAACATCCTGAGGCCTAATTTCCGGCATTTTGTGCGGAAATCGAATCCCAGCTCGCTCCCTTCCTAGAGCCCATGTGGCGATTAGCAGGCAGCGCAAGTGGGCCACGATTACAGCCGGGAGTCAGCCTGACCGTGGGGCAGCCAAGCTGGACGTCGCTTGAGGTCAGGAACGAATTCATGGAGTCGCTCTCGATATGAAGGCAATTATTATCGCCGCCGGGCTTGGCAGCCGGCTCCAGCATCTGACCGATGATTTGCCAAAGTGCATGCTGCCAATCGCTGGCAGGACGATCTTGCAGAGACAGCTGGACGTCTATCGCAATCTTGGGATTGACGAGATCTCCATTATCCGTGGTTACCAGGCGGAGAAGATTTCGTGTCCCGGCATCAACTACTTCTTCAACGATGACTTTCGCAACAACAACATTCTGGCGTCGCTGTTTTACGCAGAAGAGATGTTGAGCGGGGATGTGATCGTCTCCTATTCGGACATCCTGTTTGAACAGAGCGTGGTCGAATCATTAATCGCTACCGACGGCGACATCTGTACCGTGGTGGATCGAGACTGGCAGGCCAGCTATGTCGGTCGCCAGGATCACCCCCTGGACGAGGCTGAAAAGGTATCTGCTGAAGCTGGTTGCATTACGCAGATGGGAAAACACCTTGGCGTGGACGTAGCCAGTGGCGAGTTTATTGGCATGGCGATGTTCCGGGCAGCCGGTACAGAGCGGCTGAAACAGGTCTATCACGAAAAACTCCAGGGTGGCACTGAACAGCCCTTCCAGCATGCCAGCGCGTTTCGAGTCGCCTATCTCACCGACATACTGCAGGAGCTGATCGACCAGGGGGATGTAATTTCGCCCACATGGATCGACGGCGGATGGCGCGAGATTGACACGATCGAGGATTATCGCCGCGCCGAGGCGCAGCTGGCCGCTCGCGACGAGACGTCGGGCTACCTGAGAGCCGAGTGGGTGCGGCAGGGTCGCCACTTTCGCACCATGCTCAACGATCTGAAGCGTCGCCCTGAAGACGCTGCCCGCGAACTCGATGTCCCGATCGAGCTGATTTCATCGATCCTCGCTGGCGAACAGGCGCTCCCCTCCTGGCTGGCGACGCGTGCAGCACAGACCTGGCCGGTTAGCGCCGGCGACTTCTTTATCAAGCGTGATGACTGTCCGCACGGATTTTCGATCATGCGAGCTGAGGCATCCAGCCAAAGTCGACGGGTGATGATGAGGGCTGGCCAGCCCTACTATGAATATCGTGACACGGCAATGAGCAGCGTGGCGCCGTTTCGACCCGAATGGATCAAGGAACTGTGCGTGGTCGACGATGACGACCCGGCTAACTCACTGGTGCAATGGAACCATGGCCACTTCATGCACCAGTTCACCTACTTTGTGGGACCGGTCAACTTCTATTACCAGGGAGATGATGGCGAAAAAAAGGTCGCGGTCATGAACACCGGCGACACCATGTATATCACTCCCTTTGTGCCGCACAGTTTTGCCACGCGACGCAACCAGCAGGGGCAGAGCGGCCTGATCCTGGCATTAACTTATGGCAACCATGTTGCTGGCGAGGCCAAGCAGGAGCTGTCTGCCATCGGCGAACAACTTTCGTCCGACTATGCACTCGATTTTTCGGCTCCGGAAAGTGCCCAGGCAGAGTTGCTGCGATTTCATCGTGTTGCCGCCAGCCTGACGATGGCCGAACTGGCAGATCGGACCGACATTGCTGAAGGTTTGCTGCAGACTTTTGAATCGGGTGAGTGGTCTGCCGATCTGACTCAGCTGCAGCAGATTGCCACTGGTCTGCATGTCAGTTTGCGAGATCTGCTGCCGCCCGACGGGCCATACCAGAAGGTTGTCGTGCAGGCCCATGCGGATGGCCGGCGGTGGCCCTACCCGGAATCCCGGCCGCGTTACGAGATGGTTGAACTGGCTGGGACCCAGATGCTGCCGCATTCCAAGGCGCTGGAGATTCATGTCGAGGATGACAGCCCTGGACCGCCGGACTTGACGGTCGGCTTGCACCAGTATGGTTACAACGTGGGAGACCAGCCCCTCTCGATTCACTGGCATACGGACAATGGTCAAAGGACCGAAACGGTCGGTCCTGGAGATTCGTTTTACCTCAAACCGTTCGTTCCCCATGCCTTTCGTGGACAGGGCAGCTTACTGGTGCTGCGTATCGGTGGCTCAATCGTCGGTGATGCTCAACTGGAACTGTCAGCCATCGGTCGCCATGAAATGGGCCGGGTCGTGGGCGAATCGGCTGCCTGGTTCAACAAGTCAGGCCAGAAGAAAGTTGCCTAGATGAAGGATCCAGTGATTTTTGGTAGCGGAGCCCTTGGGCAATTGCCGGAGGTGCTCGGTGAGCTGGATACAGAGTCCCTGTTCCTGGTCACAGGCAGAGCCTCTTTTCAGGCCAGCGGCGCGGCGGACGCGATTGAGGGACTGAGTCGGGACTTCACGATCGAGCAGTTCTCGGAGTTTCAAGCGAATCCCCAGTTGGCCGATGTGGAGCGTGGCGTACAGCAGTTTCGCCAGAGTGGTTGCCAGCTGCTGGTTGCGGTCGGAGGCGGTAGCGTGATCGACATGGCCAAGTTGATCGGCCTGCTCTCGGTTCAGCAAGCCAGCCCGCGGGATATCATCGTCGCAGATACGGCCGTCGATCGGCCCTCGCCGCCGCTGATTGCGATACCAACAACCGCTGGCAGCGGCAGTGAAGCGACTCACTTTGCCGTGGTCTACGTTGACGGCCAGAAATACTCACTGGCAGACGACTCGCTGCTGCCGACCTGCTCGATTGTTGACCCAGCTCTGACGGAATCGATGCCGTCCTACCAGACAGCGGTGACAGGCCTCGACGCGCTCTGCCAGGCGGTGGAGTCGATGTGGTCGGTCGGCGCGACGGATGCTTCCCGTCAGTATTCAGTGGAGGCTATTCAACTTGTGCTGGAGCACCTGGCGGATGCTGTCCACCGGCCACAGCCAGCCAATCGGACCGGCATGAGCCTGGCGGCCAACCTGGCAGGCAAGGCGATAAACATTACCAAGACCACGGCACCCCATGCCATTTCCTACACGATGACATCCCAGTTCGGCGTACCGCATGGTCATGCCGTGGCACTGCTGCTGGGGCCAGTGATGTCGTACAACGCAGAGGTTACAGCGGACGATGTTGTCGATCCGCGCGGCGTGGAGAGTGTACAGAAGACAATGCAGCAGCTCTGTGACCTGTTCGAGTGTGCCGATGCGGAGGCCGCTTGTGATCGGATCCGGGCCTTGATTACATCGCTTGGACTGCCTGCCAGCTTGACGGAACTGGGGATTTGTTCATCACAGGATCTTCACAAGATCTGTGACAACGTTAACCTGCAGAGGCTGGCCAATAACCCGCGACGGCTCGACGCCGACTCACTCAGTGCGGTGATTCAGAAAGCAGCCTGACAGCGAGGGGCCGGCCAGATATGAGGACCTGTTAAGCATGGATATCCGAGCGCGTGAAACGGTCATCCTGGCCAGCGATTTTTCTGGCCTGGTGAACTGGTATCGAGATGTGCTGGGATTCGCGGTCGTGAAGATGTTTGAAGAGTCCTACCTGTTCTGCAACCTGGAGACTGCAACCGGTATCAAGATCGGCATCGGCTCCGCTGAGCAGATGGGTATCGAACCAGGCAATCGGGCCAACAATACCGTCGTGTTGCAGTTCGAGGTCGACAATGTCACTCCGTTCCTTGAGCACGTTGGAGAGAATCAGGGAGTGGTGACGTTTGGCCCATCGTTCAATGAAAAAGACAACTTCTGGTATGGCGGCTTCACCGATCCGGAAGGAAACCCGATCTGGGTGGTGGATAAGGATTGCCCGTAGCAGCTGAACTGGCTTGGCTACCGTGGGGCTATGCTTCGCTCTCGGTCACGTCGGGTTCCGTGTCGTTGTCGCCGGGGTTGGATGACTTCAGCCGACCGGCATCTTGCAGCGCCCGGCAGAGGATGAATTCCAGCTGGCCATTGACGCTGCGAAACTCGTCCGCTGACCATCGCTTGAGTGCTGACAGCACCCGCGGGTCTGTGCGGAACAGGAATGAGCTTCGTTTTGCCATGGCACATCAATCTTACTTGGGTCGATGTTAACTCTGAGGAGACAATGGCGGCGGTCAGCCGCAGCTAGTTCCGCCGCCTGCCACTTGCGAGGGGTGCCGGTCGTTGTTTACTGATGCAATGTGCCGGCGTTAATTACCGGCTGGGGATTCTGGTGGCCGCACAAGACGACCAGCAGGTTTGACACCATCGCCGCGCGACGTTCTTCATCGAGCTGGATCGTCTCGTCTTCTTCCAATCGATCGAGTGCCATCCGTACCATCCCAACGGCTCCGTCCACGATCAGTGTGCGGGCGGCGATAATGGCTGTGGCCTGCTGACGTTGCAGCATGGCGGCGGCAATTTCCGGGGCATAGGCGAGGTGACTGATGCGAGCTTCCAAGACCTCTACTCCAGCCTGGTCGAGTCGTTCCTGGATATCATGTTCCAGCTGCTCGGAAACCTCAGCCATGCTGCCGCGCAAGGAAATTCCGCTTTCGTCGTCGCTGTCGTAGGGATGCCGACTGGCCAGGTTCCGCAGTGCCGCTTCACTCTGTACAGCGACAAAGTCCTCATAGTCGTCGACTTCGAAAAGGGCCTCGGCCGTGTTGACCACTTTCCAGACCACGACGGCGGAGATCTCGATTGGATTACCATCCCGGTCGTTCACCTTGGATGGCTTGCCTGCGGTGCGGCTCTTATGTTGGATCACGTTGCCACCAGGCCCCTTCTTCTCGGGCGTGGTGATCGACCCCGTCTCGAAATTGCGAATCCGCAGCGACAGCTTGCGCTTGGAAAAGCAGGGATTGACCCAGTAGAAGCCGGACTTTCGAGTGGTTCCCTTGTAGACCCCGAACAGCAGGTAGACTCGGCAGTTGTTGGGAGCGATCGCCTGAAATCCAAAGAGAGTGCCCAGGATATATAGGGCCGAGAAGATGGTTATGAACACATGGAATACAGTCTTATTTAACGGTATGAACCACTGGAAGAAACTGAAGACCAGGACTCCCAGTATGAACAGCAGTACTGGCCAACCCGATTTCGGTGCAAACGGTTGTTCTTGGACAGATTCTTGTTCGGCCATGACTACTTCTCCTAGCACTTAACACGGCAAGAGATATCGAAACGATATCATTATGATATCTTCGCGTCAAGGTTCGGTTTATTGTGCTGGTTGTTCGAAAAAGTCACTTATTCCATCAGTCGGGGAGACAGGAGGAGGCAAAAAGGGGGATTGTCCGCTAGCAGCCTGCGGATGCAGCGATTTAGAATTCAACAACTGGCTGCCAGGTGTGGCACGATTCCCCGCCAACAGAGAGATTCCCGTGCGTGACGATTTGACCAGGGCTGCTCTGGATCGACGGATTGGTTTTTGGCCGGTCGTCGTGCTGCTATTGTGCTTGCCCGCGGCCAACGTCGCTGCTCAGCGCCCGGACGCCAGCAATAGCAAGCCGGTCGTCTCGGCCGGCAGCCAGTGGGCTTATGTCTCGGACGTCTTTCCGCTGGATCTCAAGTGGCGGCGACATCTGGAATCCAATCTCCGCTGGATGATTGCCCGCCAGCGCACGGTCCGGACTGGGCGCCCGCGTCCGCAGGTCGCTCTGTTTGTGGATGCCGGCACCAACCACTTGCTGAATCGCAACATTGTCTCCTTGCTGGAAGGGCAAGGGATCGGTTGCCAGCTGCTCGATCGTTCGAGAGTAACAGCAGGCAACCTGGCCAAGCTCAAGGCCTATATTGTCCCGGGCGGCTATTCCACATTCCAGCACACTGCCACAGGCAGCCAGGGACTGCTGGCGATTCGCTCGTTCGTCAACGACGGTGGCCGTTACCTGGGAATCTGTGCTGGTGCCTTCATGGCGACGCGCGATGTATTGTGGGAAGAAGAGCATTTCCCTTATCCACTGGCCCTCTTTGACGGCACAGCAGAGGGAGCGCTCGACAAGATCGCCCAGTGGCCGCAGGATGCCGGCGTCTCGCTGAAGCTGACTGCGGCAGGCCGCCAGCGTGGCCTAACCGGGTCAGCCGAGGGCAACTTCTATTACAAGGGTGGCCCATATTTTCACGGCGGGACGGACTATGACGTGCTTGCCCAGTACCAGGATGGTAAGGCAGCAATCATCTCACGACCGTTTGGCCAGGGAGAAGTTGTCCTCAACGGAATTCATTTTGAAAGACCGCCTCCCGACGAGATGGAAAGCACAGATCGTGTCCCACCACCGGCAGCTGCTGCGTGTGCTGTCTTCAAGTCGCTGCTGCAGCTTGACGGCGCAGCGGCATCTGCGCGAGCTGCAGCGATCGACCGCACGACGACCGACTGGGTCGACATCCGGGATCTGGCTCGGGAGGACCGCATCAACCTGGAAGAGAACCTTCGCTGGTTGCTCGATCGAATACCCCCTCAGCGGCAGATTGTCTCGAAGGTACGGGTTGGTCTGTTTGCCGATGCCGGTGTGGAGAATGCCAGTCTGGCCCGCATCGCCTCCATCATGGACGGCCACGGCATCCAGCTGCTGCCGCTGCTGCACACCGATATGCGGGCAAAGACGCTTTCGTCACTTTCAACGGTGATCATGCCGGCCGGTGACCACCGTATTCTACGAGATTGCCTGGCAGACGACGGTCAACAGGCGCTGCGTCAATTCATTGCAAAGGGCGGGCAGTACATTGGCCTCTCGACAAGCAGTTACATGGCGGCCAGCACGGTCCGCTGGTTTGGTCGCAGCTGGGAATACCCGTTGGAATTCCACAAGGGCAGGGCGACCGGGCCGCTCGCCCAGATTGCGCCATGGCCGGC
>CAUZOB010000194.1:0-9300 GCA_963581185.1 Planctomycetota bacterium
GGACAGGGAGAAAAACTGTCACCACCCTGATCGGACGCCACTGGCGATTCGCTTAACTCGGCACCGCAGTAAACGCATTGGGTGACCATTTTCTCTCCCCCAGGGTGGTAGTCGCTGGCTGCTGTCCTGTTTACAGGTTTCACACATCTTAGATGATCAGAGCCGCAGCCCTATGATGTGTCTTCCACGTCAGCTGTTGTCGCCCTCTATCAACAGTTAACGCAGTTTACACTTCACGTTGGACACTAGGACAGTAAGGCTGAATCGCGGAGTCGGCAGGATCTACGATCAAGCGCCCGTCGTCTCTAGACGGCGGGAAGATTGTGTCACCTGGTTGAACCAGGCGGGGCATCTCTGTAAGAATATGCGAGCGTCGCCGCAACCAGAGCAGCTGGGAAGGAAGCCCGAACCGTCATGCTCAAGAAGATCACACTCGTCAACTTCATGTCGCATGAGCGAACCGAGCTCGAATTGCATCAGGGCGTGAACGTGCTGGTCGGCCCAAACAACTGTGGCAAGTCCGCCATTGTCGAAGCTCTGCGAGCCGTCTGCGAACATACCAAACGTAACTTCATGATCCGCCATGGAGAAAAACGCTGCCACGTGATTGTGGAGACAATCGAGGGCGACGTGATTGAATGGCAGCGGACGAAAACCAGTGCCAAGTTCTTGCTCAACGACGAGGAGATTGCTCGCATTGGGCGGGGTGAGCTGCCAGCTAAACTGCACCAGCTGTTGCGCATGCCGAAAGTCCGATCCCAGGACAAGAAGGGCCTGTTTGACGTCCACCTGGGCCTGCAAAAAGATCCCATCTTCCTGCTCGATGAACCCGGCAGCAAAATTGCCACCTTCTTCGCTTCAGCGTCCGACGCCCATTACCTGCTTGCCATGCAGGAGCTGCACAAGCATAGACTGAGTGACGCCCGCAAGGACTGCAAACGTCTGACCAAGGAGATCGAAGAGAAATCCGGGGACCTCAAGGATTTTGAACCGCTCGACAGGATGCAGGACGAACTGCAGACACTTGCCACGGAACGCAAACAAATCCAGCAGAACACCAGCCAGCAGCAGCTGTTGGTGAAATCTGCACAGGAGCAGCGTAAGAAACAGAACCAGCTAGAGCGACTGCAGGCGCGGGCCAATCTGCTGGAGCTGCTGGAAGAACCACCGCAGCTTTTCCCGACTGTGGAATTGAAACACGCATTGGAGCGTATCAATCGGATCGGCGATGAACATCAGCAGGCGGAGCGGCAGCAGAAGCTGTTGGTATCTCTGCAGGACCCGCCCCAGCTTGAGGAGACGGCCGATATCGCCAGCCGTATCGCCAAGCTCACAAAACAGCAAGGCCAGCTGGCAAAGGTCAAGGCGCAGCTGGCAGCGAGTGATACCCAGCTGGACGAGTGTCGTCAGCGGATACGCGAGTTTGCCAGAGAGCAATCGGTCTGCCCGCACTGCGAACGGCCCTGGTCAGAAACCGAAGTGCTCGAACTGGTAGAGAAGGGAGAAAGTCATGACCCATAAGGGCATTCTCTTTATCGGTGATCCACATGTTGCCAGCCGTGTGCCGGGCTTCCGCTGCGATGATTATCCCGACGTCGTTTTGGATAAGCTGGCCTGGTGTATGGATTATGCGCAGCAGGAAGAACTGCGAACCGCCATCCTTGGAGACCTCTTTCACTTTCCTCGCGACAATGCAAATCGCCTGCTGGCACGCCTGATCGATATTCTCTCGGGGCAATGCCCGTTGGCCATTTATGGCAATCACGATGTCCATGAAAACCAGTTGACGATGGATGATTCTTTGAGCGTGGTGGCAGCGTCGGGTGCCATCCAGTTGCTCGAGCCTGGCTCTCCCTGGCAGGGTGAGATCGGGGGTCGAAAGGTGGTGATTGGTGGTACATCCTGGGGACTGAAAATGCCCACGGAATACGTCCAGCAGGACTCGCTGGTATTCTGGATGACCCACCATGATCTCAAGGTGCCGGGATATGAGGAACATGGCAGGATTCGACCTCAGCCGCTGGCTGGTATCGACGCTGTCATCAATGGCCACATACATCGGCGGCTGGAGACGGTGCAAGCGGAATCTACCAGCTGGTTTACGCCGGGTAATATTGCCCGCGTGAGTCGAGGTGATGCGACTCGAGACCACGTCCCGTCGGTTTTGCGGGTCGATATTGACTCTGCGGGTTGGATGCCGGCATGGGTCGAGGTGCCGCACCTGCATTTTGAAAAGGTGTTTCATGCAGCCGTACTTGAGGACGAAGAGGACGTTGGCGAATCAACTTTTGTAAGAGGACTGGCCGAATTAAAAGCCCGCCGGACGGAATCGGGCGCGGGCTTGCGACAATTCCTGGATGATAATCTGCCCAAGTACGAGCAGGATGTCCAAGACGAAATTAACCAGCTTGCCGATGAGGTATTCGAGAAATGAGTAGTGACGACAACGACAGGACACCCACGCTGGAAGATCTCACCAGTGAATTTGCCACATTAAAATCGACCCGAGATACGCTGGCTGGTGAAATCAAGCAACTCGCCGAATCCCTGCAGACCTTGAAAGCCGAATCCAAGCAGGAATTTGGCACGGACAATGTAGAAGAACTTGAGACGTTGCTGGCCGAAAAGCAAAATCAGAACACCCTCCTCTGCGACAAATATGCCAAGCATCTGGTGGAACTGCAGGATCAACTGGAACAACTGCAGGCGGCCACTGAGCAGGATGATGACGGCAGAGACGAGGATGATGCGATCGAGGAGGAGCTCGAGTGAACGGTCCAGTTGCCACGCCGACTAATCCGAATGATGAATTCGAGGCACTCTCGTCTGGCTGTAGCCGCCTTCGGGGCCGACGAGATGCGCTGCAGGATTCGATCAAGCTGGATCGGCGAAACCTGGCAGATGCGGAACAGCGCAGCGAGATTGGCGGGCGAGTCACCGAGGCGCTGGCGGAATTGTCCGAAGAAGTCTTCCGTGAAGAAATTGGCCTGGTGGAGAAGCTGCTGACGCGTGCCCTGCAGGATGTGCTGGGACAGCCGATCCAGCTGAAGGCCGAGGTCGATTGGAGGAATAACTCGGCCACCGTTGATTTTCAGATCGAACGAGCTGGCGAACTGGAGGATATCCTGCGAGGGCAGGGGGGTTCCGTGGCGAATGTCCTGTCGGTCGGACTGCGAATCTTCGCACTGCAGCAACTGGGGGCTGAACATCGCAAGGTGCTGATCCTGGATGAACAGGATTGTTGGCTGCGGCCCGACCGGGTGCCGGCCTTCGTCAACCTGCTTTCCAAGGCAGCCAGGGAACTGGATTTCCAGATGATCGTGATCAGCCATCACGATGTCGAGTTGTTCGAGGATAATGCAGACCGAATCATCCGGCTCGTCCCGGGTGCTGACGGCACTATCAGTACAGAACTCGTCGGCCTGCCAGCTCGGGAAGAAGACGCGGAATAGCTGCACCGCGACTGCCTCGGCAGCTTTCTGTTCGGCCAGCACGTGAGATTCAACCCCTCCGTGTACAATGGACGACGGACCCGTCCCCTCAAGCCGGACTTCATGAAACGACGCAAGAGAAAACGCCGTCGCCGTCGCAGCAGCCGAACTGTTCGGATCATCGTGCTCGTGCTATTGCTGCTGGCCGGGGTCTTTACCTCCAGCTGGTACATGCTGCAGCAAACACAGCGTGCGATGGCGAAGCACGATCTGGAGGCGGCGGAAAGTTGGTTGCAGTGGTCAGCCTGGGTACCGATTCGGCGTGGACATCAGGCTTTTCTGCGGGCACGCCTCGCCAGGCGCCGGGCCGACTTCTACGCAATGAAACGGCACCTTGAGCGAGCTGGTGAGCTGGGTTACGAAGTGCGACTGCTGGAACGAGAAAAACAACTGGCGATGGCCCAGCAGGGAGATGTGCAGATCCTGACAACCCGCTTCGGCCCGATCCTCAAGGAAGCCGATTCGGATGTGCTGGAGGTGTTCGAAGCCTTCGTGATCGGGCTGCTACACATGAGACGTTACGATGGGGCGAGTGAGTTGCTGGTGGGATGGTGCGAGAACTATCCGGACGATCCATTTCCACGCTATCTGCTGGGGTCCGTCTACCAGGATCAAGATCGTGATCAGGAAGCGGAAGCACTATTCCGAGAAGTACTGCGACTGGACCCAGAACATCACCAGGCGGCGTACTCGCTCGGTATCGTGCTGATCGATCAACAGAAGACAGCGGCCGCAGTGGAGTTGCTGATTTTTGCAGCCAATAAGCCGGAATTGCGGGCCGATGCCGACCTGGCGAGATCACAATGCTATCGCACGCTCGGCAGGACAAAGGCAGCTGAGCAGCTGTTGCTGTCGCTGGTCAAAGAGACGGGCGATTCGGCCGCCACGGTGGAGTTGGCACAAATCAAACTTGAAGCTGCCGAGTTCCAGACTGTTGCCGATCTCCTTGAGCCCGTGGTGGAGGATCATCCGGAACTTGTCAATGCTCGCTATGCTTATGCCCAGGCCTTGCGGCAACTGGGAGACGAGGAGACTGCCGACCACCACTTTTCACTCGTAATCGAAACCAACCGCCAGTTGGCCCACGCCAACGAACTGGCCGAGACGTTGGGGTCGGGACCGGATAGCGCCGATCAACATCTGCGGGTTGCCCGTATTCATCTTCAGTACGGGTCGCGGGCGGAAGGGCTGCAGTGGCTACTGCGGTCATACAGTGTCAACAAACAGCATCGGCCGACGGTCGAGGAACTTGTGTTGTATTATCAACAACAGAGCCAGCGGTATCCGGACGTGCCTGATTATCAACGGACATTGGACAACTTCAAAAATCTGCTCGTACAACTGGGCGGTTAACAGATGCATCTGAGCGCGCGGACAACCAGGCAACCCATCCAGCTCGTGCTGATCTGCGTCGGCTGCCTGCTTGCAACGGGCTGCAGCAGCGACAGCGGGGAAGGTATTTCCGCTGAGCTCGGTAGCTTGACTGAGCCAATCGGGGGAGTGCCAGCTGGATCCGTTGGAGCTGGAATAGAGCTGAGGGATGTATCGGCACAGACAGGGATCGAATTCTTCTATGAGAACGGTGCGGATGATCAGGCGAATTCGATTCTTGAATCGCTTGGCGGTGGTGTGACGTTTGTTGACTTTGATGCGGACGGCAGACAGGACCTGTTTCTGCCTGGCGGTGGTGGTTTTGGCGACAAAGTGGTTGTCGGCCGCAGGTCGGCTCTGATGAGGAACCTGGGTGACGAGCAGTTTGTGGATGTTGCCGCCCTCGCCGGTGTCGACGGAGGCCAGCTTTACACTCATGGCTGTCATGTTGGCGACATGGACAATGACGGGTTTCCAGATCTGCTGGTGACCGGGTACGGCGATATCCGGCTCTATCACAACCAGGGCGATGGGACCTTCCTGGAGGTGCATCAGCAAGCGGGGCTGGCAAATCGCAGTTGGAGTACTGCCGCAGCCTGGGGGGATATCAATGGGGATGGATTTGCCGACCTCTATATCTGCAACTATGTGAACTGGTCCTTCAAAAATGACCCCTCCTGCGTCGGTCCGCAGGACCAGCCGGATGTCTGCCCCCCTAAACTGTTCGACGCCTTGCCCGACGTTCTGTTCTTCAATAACGGCGATGGGACCTTCCGTGATGTTAGCGACCAGGTTGGCTTGGTCACCGGTACCGAGCAAGAATACTCCAAGGGACTCGGTGTGCTGATGGCGGATATCGATCTGGATGGCGACCTCGATATCTATGTCGCCAATGACACCACACCAAACTATCTCTACCTCAATGACGGTTCCGGGCTGCTGGAGGAAGTTGGCCTGATTCGCAGCGTTGCGCTCGATGCCCAGGGTGGAGCCAACGGAAGCATGGGGATCGACCTGGGAGACTATAACGGCGATCAACTGCCAGACCTCTGGGTCTCCAATTTTGAACAAGAAGCCTTCGGGCTGTATGAGAACCATGGCCGAGGCATGTTCCTGCATTCAAGTGAGAAGACAGGAATCACGTCACTGGGCGGACTGTTCGTCGGCTTCGGCACAGCATTCCTCGATGTTGACCTGGACGGTGATGAGGACCTGCTTGTTACGAACGGACATGTCATCAAGTATCCGCTGTCCGGACGAGTGGAACAGTTGCCGTTGCTGCTTGTGAATGACCAGGGTAGACGTTTTCAACGCCGACAATTTCCGGCTGGAGAGTACTTCTCGACTCCGCACGCCGGGCGCGGGTTGGCCATTGGTGACCTGGTTGGAGATGGAAAAGCAGAGATTGTGATTTCTCATATCCAGCAGCCGTGCGCAGTGATTGCCAATCAATCGTCGGCTGCTGGGGCCTGGCTGAGTGTCCGACTGATCGGTCGCAACGGTGCCAGGGATGCGGTCGGGGCTACCGTGGTGCTGCACACCTCGTCAGGTGATCAGCTGCGGATGGTCAAAGGGGGCGGAAGTTATATGTCACAGAGCGAATACCGACTTTACTGGGGTTATCCCGATGACAGCCAGATGACCGGGCTGACGGTTCGTTGGCCGGGAGGGTTGGTCGAAGAGCACGATGCAGTGATCATTAATGACTCAATCGTCTTGATCGAAGCTGCGGTGGTTGAATAGGCTGCAGGTCATGCTACTCAACCGCGGTCCTTGCGAGTGTTCAGCTTGATGACCTCGCGAGAGAGCAGCGAAATCACCAGCGAGCAGCCGAACAGCGCCCAGACCGTGGCCCAGATGCGGCCCATGATTTCACCACCGATTCCGGCCCAGATGGTCAGGATCGCCAAGAAGGCGGCTAACATCACCAGGGCAATGGTGAAAAGAGAGGATGCTAGGTGGAATGAGCGGGCGTTCATCGTTCTGCTCCTGGCTGAAGGGTGTTGATAGGTGGCTTTCTCTTGCCACCTCTCTAACCGCAGGAGACGCGCACCCTTAACAGGGAAACAGCACAGGGAAACAGCCAGCCGGGAGGTATTAGATTATTCTTCCGTCGGAGGATCGTCAGCCGGTGCCTTGGCCTTGGCAACTCGGACCATCTCGCGGGTGATCGCAAAGACCACGATCGAGGTTGCAAAGAGAGTCGCAATCGTCCCCCACACTTCGGTCTTGAATGCGATCCCCAATGGATCGCCCCAGATCATCATCAATGTCATCACCGCCGCCAGCAGGACCATGACGATACTGGCCACCGCGCTGAACTTGTAGACATTCTGAGCATTCATGGTAACCCTTGAGAATCAGTACTCGTGTGACGCCCCAGCTGTCTCTTCCACCCATAATTGGCGTGCGAGGTGATCATAGCCCATCGAGAGAAAAGTAGGAAGTGAGTCGAGATGGGGGAGTTCTTTGTGTCGCTTCACCTGCTCTCACATCGAGCCCCAGGTTACCTCGGCTGTACCGCCACATTCTGCCTGAATGGTCTCCCGAGTGAGTTCAACTGCCGCCCGGTGAGCTTCTTCCGAAATGGCAGTTGTTGCCTCCACGATCACCAGAACGTCCCTGCTGGATTCTGTCACCTTGCTGAAGTCCGCCTGCAGCGAATCGAGACGGCACAAGAGCTGCTGGTCCGAGTCCACATATCCAAATTCGCCTGCCACCACAGCCTGCGGCAACGGACTTCCCAGAGGTCTGAACGATTCTTCGCCTGACAGAATCCTCAGTTCGACGGGGAGCGAGATTGTCGCGGCATCGTGAGCACCCAGGCTACAGCGGGTGAGGACCGACACCAGATTGTAGGCATCCACCAGATTGTTGATCGCTGGGAGCGTTCCGTGTTTGAGTCCGTATTCCAGCAGCTTCTGGTTCGACGGTGGATGACGTCGTGGTTTTACTCCGACCTGGCGCAGGATGCCGTACAACTGGGCGACCTCTGGTAACTGGCGTATCTCCGCCCGGCCCTGGAATCGTGCCTCGATCTGGGCGGCTGCCCGCTGCACCTCGGTGCGGAATTCGCCGGTGGTTGGCCCAACTATCACATCACGGTGAAGTATGGCCGCCGCTCGCAATCCCAATTCGTAACAGGCGGACGTGACGTGAAACATGCCTAGCCCAGCTCCGGATAAAAACAGCCAGCCCCGATAACCTGTCCCCCAAGCTCGTCCACGATCTGTACCAGTTGACTCCACAAGTCGAGCGAGTAACTGGGGTCGACCCAAAGCCAGCAGACGGGGCATGTTCCCAGCCGGTCCTTCATCAAGCCACAATTGACCGTCGCCACGCGTGACAGGTAGACGCGATCGGTTTCCAGCTGGTTAAAATCAAGGGCACAGGTCTGGGACATCAGTTCCGCCAGTCGGCTGCCAGACAGTAACAACAGGGCATCCTGACGGTGAGTTGTGAGGATGCGATCGTGAAAGCCAGCCGGCGGCAGGTGGGGTGTCAATTCAGCTATGGTCGCGCCAGGCAGACCACGCAACAGAAATTCGTCGCCGCCAGTACGCAGTATCCATGCTCGCTCGTCCAGTCTGGTAACGTCGTAAATCTTCTGCGGAATTGGCAGATCATGAGTGGTCAGCCAAAGCGACGCAGATGGCCCCTTGATCTCTACCAACGGGCTACCACTCAGGTCACAAAGCGCCAGCTCTGCAGCAGCAGCCATTTCCGACGCTGATTCCGTGAAGTGTCTTGGCAGCGAGGTGTCACCCAGCTGACACCAGTCGTCGCAACGAGCCTGATGCCAGGCCTGCAAGGGACTCCGTTGTATGGAAAATGTCTGGGCCATGTGTCAGTCCGATTCCAGCTGTTGGCGTGAATTCTGTGGGTCGTAAAAAGGCAGATCGGAAACCGCAACAACAACGCGGCTGCCGTCGGACACCCGGACTTCAAGTTTCGTCCCTGCGGATGCCAGTTCGGGTTTCACAAAACCCATCGCAACCGCGTGTCCAAGTGTCGACTGCCGGCTAATACTCGTGATCCGGCCGACCATCTCAGTCCCGTCAAACACCAGTTGGCATTCTTCAGGCCAGGGGCCAGGGTGCTGGTCGGCGAAGCGAAAACCGACCAGTTTGCGGGTAAGGGGTCGCTGGGCGATGATCTGCAGGCTGCGTCCCCCGACAAAAAATGGCTTGTCCGCAGCAACCGCCCATTCCACGTCTGCCTCGCTGGGTAATGTCAGGGCGTCGGTATCGTGGCCGACGATCAGGTGCCCTTTCTCCAGTCGCAGCAGTCGTTGGGCCTCCACGCCGAAAGGTCGGATCTGTTGATCCTGACCAGACTGCATGAGTTCTTCCCAGACAGCTGCGGCCTGGTTTGCTGGCAGGTGAATTTCATAGCCAAGTTCGCCGACGAACCCAACTCGGATCAGGAGCGCGGATGT
>CAUZOB010000195.1:0-9186 GCA_963581185.1 Planctomycetota bacterium
CATCCTGGCTGGATAGGTCGTCCAGCTGCACGTCTCCGACGACTCGCCACTCCTGCTCCTGCCGCCAGCTGATTGGGCTGGCCGGCCGTTCACTCGCTGAGCGTTGAAAGAATGGCTGCTGGCTGGTGGACAATCGCTGCCAGTCGGCCTCCTTGCCGTAACGGACTGGCTCGGCACCCTGACTCAGTAGCCATGATTTCTTGATCCCAATTGCGAAAGGGAGAAAGTCCCAGCGTCGACGGTGCGGACGATAGACCCGCTGCTGCTGCCATTCCGTGACCGGTAGAGCGGTGAAACAGGTCACCGGTATACTGCCCCGGATAGCGCTGGCGGAGGCAACGATTCGCTGCTGCTGGACGATGCGTTTGAGTGCATCCAGTGGACTGTGGTGACAGCAGGGGTCAGCTCCCACAAGCTGAGCCAGCCAGTCCTCCAGTAACTCGTTCGGCCAGGGACCGTCCTGGTCGCGAGTCCAGTGGGCCAGGTAGTCCTGCCAGTTGATGTTGGCGGTCTCAAGCGTGAGGATGGACTCGTCGTTCGCTGGCTGGTCCTGCTGCTCACTGAGCGAGATCGTGCTGGCAGGGCGAACTTCCTCCAGCGGCCCGCTGACTGGGATTTCTGTGGAAGGAGCGAGTTGCCTTAGGACCTGCCCGAGCCGACCGGCAGGACGACAGCTGAGAATTTTGAGCTGGTCGGCCAGGCTGACCAGCAGGCAGTCAGCCAGCGGCAGTGAAGAAGCTGGATTGTGAGGGCAGGATTCAGCCGAGAGTGGCGGGCTTATCCAGGTCTGCCAACGGGTGGCATGGTGGGTCTGGCTGGCTGCTCCGGCAAGTGATGCGAGCCATTGCGGTAGCTGCTGTCGCTGCGGGGCCAGGCTGAGTAGCCAGCTGGTTGTGCCGTGAACGCGGTCGCAGGCTGGCAGGAATCGAGTAACGGTGGCTCCAGAAACTCCGACCACGACCTCTGAGTTCTGGCGAGCGAACTGGCAGGCACTGGCCAACCGCCTGAACCACCAGGGCTGCCTGTACCAGGGGCGCGGCAGCCGTGAGCTGGCAATGCCGAGCGTGGTTGAGGAAGGGACGCCGCGAGGTGAGAAGAAGAGGCGGGGACCAAGCAGGGCATGACAATGAGCGTTGCGGTCGCCCGGCAGGCCAAGCGTTAGCGTGGCGGAGGGGGGAAATCTCAACAGCTGGCTGGCTCGCCGCCGCTTTCTTCCCGGACGACGTTTGGAGATCACAAGCTGCTCAGCGATCCACCAGGGAAGCAGGTTGAAAGTGGTTGGTGGACGCGGGTGATTGTGCCGGGCATGGAGCAGGCGGTTGATGAGTGCAAGGGTCACTGACCTGATCATCTCTCGTCCTGCAGTTGGACCGTGGTTGCCTGTTCCGCTGCATGGGAGACTCAAGATGGGCAGCGGTCATGGCGAACGCAAGCCCTGCCATGTCAGTTGTATGACAGCGGACCTGGTCACCTGCACTACTGGTGGTACAGAATGAAGCATGGCGACTGGCCGATTCCGCTGATTTACCACCGAGAGCTCGTTGGCTAGCTACTAGCTGCTGCTGGCAGCCGGTGCCAGCGCCGCTTCGGCTTCCAGGATCGGCGGCAGCATCTCGTCAATCTCGCGCATTTCGTCATCGGTCAGTTGCCGCTGCGGCGGCCGGGGCGCTCCAAAGTCGACGCCGGTCTGGCGAATACCGTGCTTTAGCATGCTGACGTTATAGGAGTCCCCTTCGCGGGCTCGATAGTGCTCGATTGGCAGGATTGTTTTCTGCAGCTGGAGTGCCAGCTGCCAATCTCCTCGAGACATGGCGGCGTGCATTGCCAGGGTCAGGCGTGGGCAGATATTCCCAGCTCCACTGGTATATCCCGGAGCCCCGGCCAGAGCATAGAAGGGAGCAAACCGTTCGGCGGTACCACAGAACCAGTCGATCCGTCCGTTATCCGCCTGGATCACGCGGGTGAAGAGGTCCATGTTATTGACGGCATACTTGACCCCCACGAGGTTGGGGTGTTCGGCCAGCTCCAGCAGCAGGTCATCGCTGGGAATATCCGCTTTCTTGTAGACCATCATCGGTAGCGGGCTGCTGTCGAAAATGCGAACCAGGTGGTCACGCGCACCGGCGTCAGAGAGGTAGGGAAAGCTGAGTGGCATCACCAGTCCGGCGTTCGCACCGGCCTCATGTGCCTGCTTGACGAGCTGGATTGCGTGCTCGGCGTGGTAACCGGTTGGTGCAACGATGATTGCATCATCGCCGACCTGCTGGCGGGTCATCTCGATAACCGAGATGATCTCGGATGATTGCAGGGCGTGGAACTCTGCGCTGCCGGCGCACGGCAAGAAGACGCGGATACCTGCTTCGTAGCTGCGTGACATGAGCGTCCGCATCGGTTCCAGGTTGAGGTTCCCATCCGTGTCAAAGGCAGTAATTGGAACCAGCTGAACCGTGTGCAGCTGTTCTCGTTGCAATGTCATCGCGTCCTATTTCCTTTCCTGCATTTCCACCCTGCTGGCGGAAGGTCGATCTCCCCAGCATAATTGCCTGCACACCCAGTGTATCACGATTCTGGCCAGCGGAGGCTCGGGGGATTTCATCATGTTGCAGCGATTCGGTCTTATTGTTTTGGTCGTCGGATGGAGCCTGGCTTGTTGCCAGGCGACTTGTGGGGGCGAGCTGGCTGTCCTGCAACAGTCTGACGAGTCCGCTGCCGAGGAGGCAGTGGATGCTGCCAAGCAAGTCGGTTTAGTCCGCAAGACTGAGCTCAGAAATCTGCCCTATGCACCGACTCGGCATTACCTCTCGCGCAATGTGCTCGGCTGGACGATACTTGTCCATCGGGACCTGGTCCGTGGAAATGCCGACGAATATCGCAATACGATGACCGTTTTGCGACAGCAGCTGTTTGCTATCACCCAGACGATTCCTGGCGAAGCGTTGGCTCAATTACGGCAGGTCACGATCTGGCTGGAGAAGTTCGAGCCGCACCATCCCTGCGCCTGTTATCATCCGGATGTGCAGTGGCTGATCGACAATCAGATGAACCCGAAAAAGGCCCGTTGCGTGGAAATTGCCAACGCTGGCACATTCTGCACCTGGACGCTGGTGCAGCCATGGATGGTGCTTCATGAATTGGCGCATGCTTATCACGACCAGTTTCTTGGTGGTTTTGAGAATGGCACAGTCAAGCAGGCGTTTACCGCGGCGATGGACAAGCGGAGTTACGAATCGGTACTGTATGCCAAGGGCAGGGCGCAGCGTCACTATGCCTGCACCAATCCGATGGAGTACTTCGCGGAACTCACCGAGAGCTACTTTGGTACCAACGACTTCTTTCCATTTGTCAGATCTGAGTTACGTGCTCACGACCTGGCCGGCTTACGGATGATCGAAGAGACATGGGGCGTCAAGAAATAGCACGATGACCATTACGATTACCGATCTCACCGTCCGCGACATTCGCTTTCCAACGTCCCTTGAGCTTGATGGTTCGGACGCCATGAATCTCGATCCGGATTACTCGGCGGCGTACGTCACCCTGCACACCGATAGTTCACTCACGGCGGATGGTCTGACCTTCACGCTTGGTCGCGGAACACAGCTTTGTGTCCAGGCGGTGGAAGCTCTCAAGCCGCGTCTGGTGGGACGGCGGCTGGATCAGATCGTGGCCGACATGGCTGGCTTCTGGCGTGACATGACGGGCGACTCGCAGCTCCGCTGGGTTGGACCTGAAAAGGGCGTCGTGCATCTGGCCACCGCGGCTATCGTGAATGCTGTCTGGGACCTGTACGCCAAGGCCGAGGAGAAACCGGTGTGGCAGCTACTGGCAGACATGACACCCGAGCAGATTGTCAGCTGTATCGACTTTCGTTACATCAGCGACGCCCTCAGTCCGGCGGAGGCTTTGACCCAGCTGGAGGACAAGTTCTCCTCACGTGGCGAGCGAATTGAGCAGATGCTGGCAGACGGATTTCCCAGTTACACGACATCGGCCGGCTGGCTCGGTTATTCAGACGACAAGCTTCGGCAACTGTGCCAGGATGCGATTGCCGCGGGCTGGTCGCACTTCAAGATCAAGGTGGGTGCCGACCTGGAGGACGACAAGCACCGCTGCCGGATCATCCGCGAGGAGATCGGCTGGGATCGCAAACTGATGATGGATGCCAACCAGGTCTGGGATGTCGACCAGGCCATTGCCAACATGAAAGAACTGGCTGAATTTGAACCCTGGTGGATCGAAGAGCCAACCAGCCCGGATGATATTCTGGGGCATGCGGCGATTGGCGAGGCGATCAAACCGATTGGGATTGCGAGCGGCGAAGCCTGTCAAAACCGGGTTATATTCAAGCAGCTTCTGCAGGCCGGCGCGATCAGCTTTTGCCAGATCGACAGCTGCCGCCTGGGCGGAGTGAACGAGGTCATTTCGGTGATCATGATGGCCGACAAGTTTTCCGTACCGGTCTGTCCGCACGCCGGCGGCGTGGGCCTCTGCGAGTACATCCAGCACCTGGCGCTGTTTGACTTTATCTGCGTGAGTGGATCGCTGGAGAATCGCTTGGCGGAGTACGTGGACCACCTGCATGAACACTTCCTGCACCCTGTCATTATCCGCGATGGGCATTACATGCCGCCCCAGCAACCGGGCTACAGCATCAGCATGAAGGAGGAGTCGCTGGCACAGTTTGAATATCCAGACGGTCCGGTCTGGCGGGACCTGGCGGGCGACTAGAGCTGCGGGACGGGGATGGTTCTGCGAAGCCCTGGCGAAGCAGAATCGACTCACTCATCCTGCCGGCCAAACGGACTCTCTATTGTGGGCACATCAAAGACGGTCCATGTCGGTGTCACCGAGACGCGTGATCGCTTGGCAACTAACACGTCATCTTCAAACGGATAGAACCCGAATCGCTGGATAACCACCAAGTGGCGTCCCGGGATAACATGAAACTCCAGCGGCATGCTGTCGCCAAAGTCAATTTTCTTTCCATCGATTCTGAGCGTCGCTCTCGCTCGGTCCGCGATCGGCCATTCAATCAGCAACAGCGTGGGCCGCGAGAGGAACCAGGCCATTCCCAGCAGCAGCAGGATGCTGAGGCCGCTGATGGCGATCAAGATCGGACTGGATCGCCGCCGCTGGCGCTGACGCTGCGAGTTCGATGGCCTGCCGGATGCGATCTGTACCGCCCGCGACGTTCCACTTGGCGTGTCAACCAGCGCCACCTCCGAGAGCGTTCTGCCGCTGGCCTGGATGTCCAGTGTTGAGGCGCTCGCCATCGATTGATCAGTTAAGAGGTCGTTCCCGCCACTGGCGCTGACGGTGTTCGGGCTGGCGGTGACTGAGATCAGTGCCAGCGAGCAGGCCTCGAGTGATTCAATCACCTCTTCCATCGACTGGTAGCGGTCCTCGGCTTTCTTGGCCAGCATCTTCTGGCACACGCGGTCCAGCAATTCCGGGATACCTCCTCGGCAACGTCGTAGTGAGGGAATCGGGTGTGTACGGTGAGCCATCAGTTTCTGGATGGCGTTCTTGCCTTCAAATGGCGGCTTGTCCGTGAGGATACGGAAAAGGGTGCAGCCGAGGCTGTAAATGTCAGTTCTCGAATCGACACGGTGGACGTCCTCAGCCTGTTCTGGCGACATGTAATCGAGCGTACCGATGATCTGGTTGTTCTCGGTCAGGCTTTCGCTGCTTTCGGTCGTGCGTTGGTCCGTGTCGAAGGAGACCAGCCCCATATCCAACACCTTGACGACGCCCTGCTTGTCTACCAGCAGGTTGTGCGGCTTGATGTCCCGATGAACGACACCCTCCTCGTGGGCGTAGGCCAGTCCGCGGGCGGCCTGGATGGTGTAATCCACAGCGGTGGCAACATCGAGTGCCCCCTGTTGCTTGATCAGTTGCCCGAGGTCCTGGCCATCCACGAATTCCATCACCAGGTAAAAAAGTCCGCCATCCTTGTCGGCGTCAAAGGCGGTCACAATGTTGGGATGGACCAGCCGTGCTGCTGCTTCGACCTCTCGCTGAAATCGACGCAGCCGGACCTCGGAGCGGGTCACTTTTTCGGTCAGGATCTTGATTGCCACGATCCGCTTCATGCGGCGGTGCCGGGCCATGAAAACTTCGCCCATGCCCCCGCGACCGATCTGCTCGATCAGGTGGTAGTTCCCCAGCAGTAGTCGGTGGTGCCGATTCTGGAGGATGCAACGGGCCTGGAAGCGAGTTATCAAACCCTCTTCCATCAGGCTCCTGGCCAGTGAGGTAGCGTCGCTGGGCTGATCGTCACTGGACAGCCCCTGGCAATGTTGCTGGATCTGCTCTTTTTCCAGCAACTCGCATTCGAGGATCTTGTTGACGAATTCTTTCACGGTGTCAGTCATGTCGCCGACACAGGGGGAGTGGGGTATGCTGGTCGATTGATCTGCTCACCACAGTATACGCTGATCGGCCAGGATCAAGGGTGCCTGGCAGTTAGTACGAGGTGACTGAAGCGAATTTGCACGAGTTTCCCACTCAAGCCACGCCGCAGCCTTTGCCGGACGGGCTGTGAGGAGAGTGAGTTGTGACATTTGACAGCCAACTGCAACGTAAGATTATGGGCCAGTTTGCCACCGGTGTCACGGTAATCACGCTACAAGATGGCGACGATACCTGGGGCATGACTGCCAACGCAGTGACCAGTGTTTCGCTCGATCCGCCACTGGTGCTGGTCTGCGTGCAACGCGATAACCAGACACATCCGCGACTCAAGCAGGCGGGCAGCTTTGCCATGAATATCCTGGCTGCCGATCAGCAAGATCTCTCGGATCGATATGCCTACCTGGGTCCCAAGGACTGTAGCGGGCTTGAACTCAGCAGGGCTGTAACGGGAGCTCCTATCCTGCCTGGCACGCTCGGCCATGTCGATTGCGAAGTTCGCGAGATCTTTGCAGCAGGTGACCATGACATTTTCCTCGGCGAAATCGTGGCCGGTGAACTGGCTGAGGGAGAACCGCTGCTGTACTACCAGGGTGGCTACCGGCAACTGGCAGCTCCCGCTGCAGAATGAACCCACTCAATCTCATCGCTGGCGGAGTGCCGTTAGCGATCAGAGTGCTACCACCGGTTGCTGCTGTAGTTGCAACTTGAGGTGCTCAATCGCCCGCAACAACTGGCGATCATTGAACTCCCGTGGAATATCCAGTGGTGGAGTCACATCGGTGGGGTCGCCATCTTCCGTGGGATCGATGCCAGCCGGTGGCCGCTGGGACGAGGCCGGCATAAAGCGATAGCGATAGCGATAGTTGCGGTACTGCTTCCACTCCTCTTCACTGTACGGTATGGAAAACCCCTCGTCCGGCTGGATTCCCCATTCGTCCTCCTCCATGTCATTCGGATGACGATGGATATTCCGTTCGCTGGGACGCCAGAAGCTGGCAGTCGTCAACTTGAGAGCACTCGACTTGTTACCTGGCTCGAGGGTCACGATGTCCTGGACGCTTCCCTTGCCATAAGATCGCTGTCCCACAACCACGGCTCGCTTGTGGTCCTGCAGGCATCCGGCTGTGATCTCACTGGCACTGGCTGAAGCCCCGTTGATCAACACGACGATCGGCATATCGGCTGAGATAGCTGTCTCCGCTTGAGCCAGAGACTGTGTGATGATCCGGCCATTGCGGCCCCGCGTGCTGACGATCACACCGTCAGTCACGAACATGTCGCAGACCTTGACGGCTGTATCCAGCAGGCCACCGCCGTTGTCACGCAGATCCAGGATTAATGCTTCGAACTCCAGCTCATCCTGGCGATCGAAAATCTTCTGCATCTCGCCGGCCGTGTCCCGGCTGAAGTCCGTCATCTGCATATAAAGGATGCGTCTGTCGTCGTCCAATATGTATTCCCAGGTGCCGTCGGCGTTGCGGCTATGACCGAGCACCGTGAGGACCGAAATCTGGGCCCGTGTGAGCGTGAATTCCCTCAGCTCAGCTTCCTCACCACGCTCGATCGAAAGCCGCACGTCCTCCCCGACAGGTCCTTTCAGCTGGCTGACACATTCTTCCCCAGTTAGCAGGTCCGTGCCGATATTGTTGATCCGCACGATGATATCGCCAGGCAGGATTCCGGCTTTGAAAGCAGGTGAGTCGATGATCGGTCGAACAACCTGCAAGATGTGGTTTTCCTGGTCAAAATCAATGTGGATGCCAATGCCACCATATCCCTGGTTGAGTTTCTCGTTGACTTCCTGGAATCGTTGCGGGGGAAGATAGGCTGAGTGCTCATCCAGGCCGCGCATCATGCCGTGCAGGCTGTTTTCCAGCAGCTCCCGCTTGTTCTGTGGCGTCACATACAGCTGGTCCACCAGCTGCAAGGCCCGCTCAAAGATCCGCGCATGTCGATTGGTCGGCGCCTTGGCATAACAGATCAGGCAAAAGATGCTGAGGCAGGAGATCGCCAGGATGTTGCGTTGCGGCATGTGTCGAGGCACCAGGGGTCAGGTCGGAAGGACTCAGCTGCATTGGCAGCTAGCCGCCCAGGAACGGCACAGGGACCAGGAATGCATGCTGTTCCAGCAGGCTCCAGTGGCCGTACCATGAAGTATACCGTGTCAGGAAGACGACGAGGGCGAAGATGGCTGCCGTTGGTACGATTGCCAGGCGGGCAAACCAGCGTGAGACGAACCAACGGGGTGTCTCTCGTCGCTCGGCTCGTCCTACCGCCCAGCCACACAGCAGCCGTGCCGGCCAACTGAAAACCACGAAGGCAATGCTGGGGAGAATCAGGACCTCGCGCGGGGTCAACTCGATCTTCAGCAGGTACAGCGGGGTGGCGAACAGCAGCGTGACAGTCAATGACATCCAGAAGGCAATCGGGGCGCGCTGAAATAGCTGCCTCACGCCGCGCCAGTCAAACATCGCGGACCATGTCTGCTCGCAGGCAAATCGCGTCTGCAGGAATGGCAGGAATAACAGCACAATAGTCAGCAGCACGTATCCCAGCAGCCCTGACAGGCCAGCCAGCCCGCCGTTCGGTATCGTCGTGCCACCAATCAATAACAGGACCGGAATCAACAGCCAGGCAATTGCACAGATGCTGCCGCGGAATCCCAGCTTGAAGTAATAGGGCACGTTCAATGAGAGCATGAAATCCCAGCAGCGATCGCGTGCCTCACGATAGTTTCCCCGCCGCCGAATCGTGCGTACAAACAGCATCGGA
>CAUZOB010000196.1:0-8982 GCA_963581185.1 Planctomycetota bacterium
CCTCGGCCAGTACGCCGGGTGAGGCCGTCTTGTTGGAAGTCCTGGGAAAGAAGGGCGACCCTGGTGTTGATACACAGCTGGTGATTCGGGAATTCCAGTTACCCGGCGACTTTCCAGACGAGGTCCTAGCGAATGCCCGCCAGCAGGCCGACAACTTCGATCCAGAACAGATCAACGGCCGCGCCGACCTGACTCGCTCGACCATCATCACGATCGACCCGGCCGATGCGAGAGACTTTGACGATGCGATTTCCTTGCGGCGGCTGGAAAACGGCCACTGGCGGTTGGGGGTCCATATCGCCGACGTCTCCCACTTTGTGCCCGCCGGTTCCAAGCTCGACCGTGAGGCTTACCAGCGAGCCACCAGCGTCTACCTGCCGGACCAGGTGATTCCGATGCTACCGGAGATTATCTCCAATAATCTCGCCAGCCTGCAGCCGGATCGGCGTCGTTATGCCAAGTCGGTATTCATCGAGATGACAGATGGCGGCGCGGTGGTCGATATCGAAGTCACCAATTCAGTGATCCAGAGTGCCCGTCGCTTCAGTTACGAGGAGGTTGACCAGTTCCTGGCAGATCCCGAGAGCTGGCGAGACAAACTGAGCGAGACTGTCTGGGATCTGCTGGATCAGATGCATCAGCTGGCAATGATCCTGCGACAACGACGACTTGATCGAGGCGCACTGGAGCTATCGGTGCCGGAGGTCAAGATCAAGCTCAACGAGCTGGGACAGGTAAACGGAGCGGAGCTGGTAGTCAACACGGTCAGCCACCAGATGATCGAAGAGTTCATGCTGGCTGCCAACCAGGCGGTGGCCCAGTACATCATGGATCAAGGCCTGCTGTTTATCCGCCGCCAGCATGGCGATCCGGCAGAACGGCGGCTGGCCGACCTGACTCGCTTCGCCCAAGACGTCGGCTTTCAGTGCGACAAGGTGAAGGGCCGCGAGGACATCGTCCAGCTGGTCGAAGCAGCTCGCGGTTCACCGCAGGAGCCCGCCATGATGTTGGCCATCCTGCGTTCCATGCAGAAAGCGGTCTACGGACCACAGCCTGAACGCCACTTTGCTCTGAACATGGAGAATTATTGCCACTTTACCTCGCCCATTCGTCGCTACCCGGACCTCACCGTCCATCGACTGCTGGATCAAATGGCAGCCGGCCGCAAGCCCAGGCAGGACATGCCGGAACTGGAATCTGTCAGCCAGCACTGTTCGGAAATGGAACAGAGGGCTGCCGTGGCGGAGCGGACGCTGACAAAACTCAAGCTGCTGAATTACCTGGCCAACCGAATCGGCGAGGAGTTGCCGGCTGTTGTCACTGGTGTGGAGGAATACGGGTTGTTTGTGCAAGGGACGGAGATACCTGCGGACGGATTGTTGCGAGTCGATTCACTGCCAAAAGACTCCTATCGCTTCGCTGCCGAGACCTACTCGCTGACAGGCTTTCGCAAGGGAAACCAGTTTCGACTTGGTGACCGACTGCAGGTCAAGGTAATGCGAGTTGACGTGGACCGTCGCGAACTCGACTTCCGCCTGGTAAAAGTCCTCGAACAGCCAGGCGGACCTCGAACAGCCCGCACACAGGAGGACTCGCCGGGTCGACGACGGACAGCCAACAAGTCCAACAAGTCAGCCAAGTCCAGTAAGTCCAGTAAGTCCGGCAAGCGAGGTGCTGGCCGGCGCAAGCGACGTGGCTAGGGAGGCGACAGATCTCGCGCCCTGCCCACTGGGAAAGTTTGTTCGATGCGATAAAATGTCCGCAACTTCTTCAGCGGCAGATCTGACCGGCCGTCCAGACAGGATTATGAACGACGCCCTCGCAAAGACTCCGCTTCATCAATGGCACGTCGATCGAGGTGCCAGGATGGTCGATTTTGCCGGCTGGGCGATGCCAGTCCAGTACAACTCGATCGTCGAAGAACATGCTGCAACCCGTTCGGCGGCGGGACTCTTCGATGTCTCTCACATGGGCCGCTTGCGGTTTGACGGAGCAGACGCTGCTGCCTTCCTGGACCGCATCCTCACGCGCCGCGTGATCGACCTCGAAACGGGCCGCATCCGCTACTCGCTGGTCACCAACGCCGAGGGCCATGTGCTGGATGACGTACTGGTTTATCACCAGCACAAGCCGAGTGGTGACGATTACCACATGCTGGTGGTCAATGCATCGAATCGGGCGAAGATTGTCAGCTGGCTCAAGCAACAACTGCGTCCCCAGGACCGGGTCGTCCTACTGGACCAGACTGAGCAGACTGCCATGGTCGCGCTGCAGGGCCCAGCGGCACTCGATATCGTCGCGCCGCTGGTCGATACCGATCTGGCCGCTTTGCCGTATTACCATTCAACGTTGACGCAGCAAATGGGCAAGCCTTGCATCATCAGCCGGACAGGTTATAGCGGTGAAGATGGCGTCGAGTTGATCATTCGAGCTGAAGAGGCGGAGCAGGTGGTCAACAACCTGTTTGCCTCCGGACGCGACAAGGGCATCGTGGCCGCGGGACTTGGTGCCCGCGATACGCTACGGCTGGAAGCCGCCCTGCCGCTCTATGGCCACGAGCTGGACGAACAGACAGATCCCTACCAGGCGGGACTTGGTTTTGCTGTCAGCCTGAAAGATGCTGACGGTCAGCCGCGAGAGTTCATCGGCTGCCAGCGACTGGCTGAACTGGCCGAGCAACCGCGGGCCATCAAGCGGATCGGGCTGGCCCTCGAAGGTCGGCGGGCAGCACGTGAAGGCTACCAGGTCTTCCTCGCTGACCAGCTGCTAGGGAGCGTGACCAGCGGATCATTTTCGCCAACGCTCGAACACCCGATTGCAATGGCCTATCTCAATGTCCAAGATAATCCTGCCATCGGCACGGTCGGTACAGAACTGGAAGTCGACATCCGTGGCAGTCGGCAGACGGCACGCGTGGTGAAGCTGCCGTTCTACAAGCGAGACAAGTAGAAGAACCGGGGCGGCCCAATTGGGCCAGGAACAATTCAGTAAACAATCTCAGAATGGAACACGCCGTGAATCCTGACGACCTGTTATATACAGAATCGCACGAGTGGGTGCGGATCGAGGACGACGCTGAAACAAAAGTGGCGGTGGTCGGAATCACCGCTTTTGCCGTCGAGCAACTGGTCGATGTCACTTACCTGGAAATCCAGCCAGCCGGGTCGACTGTCTCGGCAGCGGAAGAATTCGGGGAGATTGAGTCGGTTAAGGCGGTCAGCTCACTCTACAGCCCTGTCGATGGTGAGATCCTGGAGGTGAACGATGGCCTGATCGACAACCTGCAGCTGCTGAGTGATGACCCTTTCGAGGCAGGCTGGATGGTCAAGATTCGCCTCAGTGACGATGCCGGCCTGGCGAGCCTGATGGATGCAGCCGCCTACCAGAGGCAATGTAGCGAGGACGGCTAACTGCCGGTCAGCATGCCCTACATATTCAATACCCCCGACGAACAACGGGAGATGCTGGAGGCCATCGGTGTGGACTCCATCGAGCAGTTGTTTGATATGGTGCCAGCTGAATTACAGCTGCAGCGGCCACTGGATATACCGCCGGCACTGGGCGAAATGGAAATGACTCGGCTGGCAGAGCAGCTAGCCGCCCAGAACCTGCACTCGGGGAATTCCAGTTGCTTCCTCGGCGGCGGCAGCTACGACCACTTTATCCCGGCGGTCGTTGATGCGATCGCCAACCGGTCAGAGTTCTACACCTCCTATACTCCCTACCAGCCCGAGGTCAGCCAGGGCAACTTGCAGGCAATGTTTGAGTACCAGAGCCTGATCTGCCAGCTGACTGGTATGGATGTCTCCAATGCCAGTCTGTACGACGGTGGCTCGGCCACGGCAGAAGCGGTTCTGATGGCGATCAATGCTACTCGGCGGAATGGTCGAGTGATCGTGACATCCACACTTCATCCCGAGTATCGCCAGATCCTGGCAACATACCTGGCCAACCTGGATCTCGAGCTTGTCGTCATACCAGCAGTTGACGGTCGAGCTGACCTGGCAGAAATCGAACAACAGTTGGACGACCAGGTCGCCTGTGTCGTCACACAGAGTCCCAACTTTTTTGGCTGTATCGAGGATCTAGAGGCAATCAGCACGCTGGCCCACGATGCCGGCGCCTTATCGATTGCTGTTTTTGATCCAATCAGCCTCGGCATACTCAAACGTCCCGGCGAGCTGGGCGCCGATATTGCCGTGGCCGAGGGTCAGTCACTGGGCGTGCCGATGCTGTATGGAGGTCCCTACCTGGGGATCATGGCCTGCCGGGAATCTTTTGTGCGACGCTTGCCTGGCCGGATTGCCGGTCAGACGGTCGACCGGCGTGGCACACGTTGCTGGGTGCTCACCCTGCAGACCCGCGAACAGCACATTCGGCGTGAGAAGGCGACCAGCAATATTTGCACGAACCAGGGCCTGCTGGCGCTGCGAGCATCGGTCTACCTGGCCAGCCTGGGTCCCGCCGGACTGGCTGAGACCGCCAGCCTGTGCGCTCGCAAGACGCACTACCTGGCCGAAAAACTTTGTCAGCTGGATCGCTTTGAACGTCGCTTTGATGCAGCAGTCTTCAAGGAGTTTGTTATTCGCGATCGAACGGCGCAGGTCAGCGAGTTACTGGAAAAGGCAGCCAGCCAGAACATCCTGGCCGGCATCCCGCTGGCTCGCTGGTACCCGCAGATGGAAGACTGCTTCCTGGTCGCTGTCACCGAACAGCGCACCAAAGACGAGATCGATACCCTCGTGGAGTGCCTGGCCAGCGCAGATAGTGAACAGGTGAGTGTCGATGCGTAATCCACAATCCAGCAGTTTGCTGTTTGAGCTTGCTCAGCCTGGCCGCCGAGCGACCTTGCTGCCCGACTGCGATGTCGATGCCCCGCCGGTCAACGAACTGCTGCCGGCCAGCATGCTGGCAGCGCAACCGCCAGAGTTGCCGGAGCTTGCCGAGCCGGACGTGATCCGCCACTTCACCAATCTCTCCACCCTCAACATGTCCATCGACACTCACTTTTACCCGCTGGGGTCCTGTACGATGAAGTACAACTCCAAGCGGAACGAACGACTGGCCAGCTTGCCAGGCCTCGCCCATCTGCACCCTTACCAGCCAGCGGAGACAATCCAGGGAATGTTGCAGCTGTTGTATGAGCTGCAGCAGATGCTGGCTGAGATCTCCGGCTTGCCGGCCGTCTGCCTGCAACCGGCCGCCGGCGCACACGGAGAGCTGACGGCCCTGCTGGTCGCCTCAGCTTACTTCAAGGACCAGCAACAGGTCCGCCGCACGGTTCTGACTCCGGACAGCTCGCATGGCACCAACCCAGCTAGTGCCACGATGGCAGGTTTTGAGACAGTCACAATTCGCAGCACGCCAGCTGGCCTGGTTGATGTCGACCACCTGCGAGAAAACCTGTCGGACGATGTTGCCGTGTTCATGATCACCAATCCCAACACGATTGGACTGTTTGATGTGCAGGTGCAGGAAATCGCCGACCTGGTTCATCAACAGGGTGGACTGATCTACCTCGATGGCGCCAACATGAACGCCATTCTCGGTATCACCCGCCCAGGAGATTTTGGCGCCGATATGATGCATTACAACCCACACAAAACCTTCAGTGGCCCGCATGGCGGCGGCGGTCCGGGGGCTGGCCCGATCTGTGTCAGCGAGGCGCTTGAGCCCTACCTGCCAGCGCCGGTCGTTGTGCGGGATGGAGACGATTACCAGTTGGATGACGACCGGCCAGATTCGATCGGCCGCGTGCGCAGCTTCTTCGGCAATACAGGCGTGCTGGTCCGCGCCTATACCTATCTTCGTACGCATGGCCCGGAGGGGCTGAAGCGAGTTGCTGAGAATGCCGTGCTCAATGCAAATTACCTGCTCAGCCGGGTCAAGCACATTCTCGATGTGCCGCACGGCGATCGCTGCATGCACGAGTTTGTCGCCTCGGCCGAGGCACTGGCAAAGTCCAAGGGAATGAAACGCCCGGCGATGGATATTGCCAAGCGGCTGCTCGACTTCGGTATTCACCCACCAACCATCTACTTCCCGCTGACGGTTGCCGAAGGCATGATGATCGAACCGACCGAAACCGAGAGCAAGGCGACGCTCGATGAATTCGCTGAGATCCTCTTTCGTATCACCGAAGAAGAGCCAGCCCTGCTGCAGGATTCGCCCCACTCCACTCAGATAAGTCGACCGGACGAAGTTCAGGCTGCACGACAGCCGATCATGAAATGGACGGCCGAGTGATCCACGCTGGTGAGAGGATACGGCTGATCGTCGATCCGCCACAATCCGGCACGCGGAATATGGCAGTCGACGAGGCCTTGCTGCAGTCCGCCTGCCAGGGCATATCAACCCTCCGATTCTACAGCTGGGACGAGCCGACCCTCTCGCTGGGCTACTTCCAAAGCCACCTCAGCCGGCACGAGCATGACGAGAGTGCAGCATGTCCGCTCGTCCGCCGTAGCAGTGGTGGGGGCGCTATCCTGCATCACCATGAACTGACTTATAGCTTCAGCTGCCCAGCTATCGGGATTGATACCCAGCGGTTCTACCAGGCCTTTCACCAGTCGCTGATTGACTTCTTGAACTCCGTCGGTATCAAGGCGCGATTGTGGCAGCAGGCTGAACAAACCACCGCATCCGCTGAACCGTTCCTCTGTTTTCTCAGACGGAGCCCCGGTGATGTGATCTGTGGAGACGCCAAGATCGCTGGCAGCGCCCAAAGACGGCACCGTGGCGCTTTGCTGCAACACGGTAGTGTCCTGCTGCACAACTCGCCCTGCGCCCCTCAATTGTCGAGTCTGCATGAACAAACTGGTATCGCACTGAAGGCCGACGAGCTACTTGAAAAATGGCAACAAGAACTGGCCGGGAATTGGCATCTCAACTTTGACGCCGCACAACTGGATGATCGGGAGGCCGAAACGGCACAACAGCTAGAAACCGAAAAGTTCTCCAGCGTGGATTGGATCAGGCGGCGTTAACCCCCCCAGGAGTGTGGTTATTTGACAAGGCGTTATCTATTCCCTAGTATTCCGTTAAGCAAGCCATCATGTTACCCTGACGGCTGCAATTTGCGATTTTCATATCTATTCCCAGTGACAAGACGGTCACTTGATCAAACAGCATTCACCCACTCCGACTCGGCCAGACGGACTTATTTTTCGTAACGCTTGACATTTCTCTGCCCTCCTTGGGCACAACGGGTCAACGATGCGGGTGAAACTGAAAATACTGAAGGGCGCAGGGATCGGTAAAATGATCCCTATCCCCACCGCCAAGTTCTTTATTGGCCGTGGGGACGATTGCCACTTGCGCCCCAAGAGCGACGCAATCAGTCGCCATCATTGCGCAATTGTCAGTACCAATAACCAGGTGGCAATACGCGACTTTGGCAGCAAGAACGGCACCTTCGTTAATGGCCAGCGAATTGACAGTGCTTGTATCCTCAAGTCAGGCGATGTTCTCGGTGTCGGACCACTGACTTTTGAAATCGTGATGGAGACGAGCCTGAATACCGGCAAGCGGCCCAAGGTTAAAAGCCTGGCCGATGTGGCGGAACGCTCTGCCCAGTCGACCACCGATGACAAGGATGTGGCAAGCTGGTTGGAAGACGCGCTGGCAGAAACGGAAACTGAGGAAACGATCACCCGCCAGTTCACATTTGATTCCAAAGCCAAAGACACCCAAGACGCCCTGAATGACGATACCGATCCGGGTGAAGCTGAGGGAGATGAGGACGACGACGGTTCCAGCATTCTTCGCTGGTTCAAGAAGAAAAAGAAGGAGCCTGGCAAGCTTCCCAAGGTAGACAAAGAGGATGAAGTCGGTGACTCTCGCGATGCCGCCACCGACACGCTGCGAAAATACTTCAATCGCAGCTAGTGACCGTAGCAGCGGATGATTGCCCTGCGCAGCACATCCCTGCCAGCCGTTTTTCTTGAGTTGCTGAAACTCTGGTGGCAAACCAACGGTATACCCTCCTAAGGACTAAGGCTTGATGTGATTGAATCACCCTCTGTAATCAGTGACAGCACTCCCGAAGATCTTTCGACTGCTCAGCTGGTGGCTGGGAGCCTCGAGGGAGATGCTGACAGTATGCAGCAGTTGCTGGCACGATACCAGCATCGGGTTTTTGGCCTCTGTTTCCGCATGCTCGGTAATCGCATGGATGCTGAGGATGCAACGCAAGAGACCTTTATCCGCGTTTTCCGTAGCCTCCATCATTGGGATTCCAGCCGCGACTTTGTGCCCTGGCTGTTCGCCATCGCCGGCAACCGCTGTCGCACGCTGCTCTCGAAGAGATCGCGACAACCACGCTCGCAGTTGATTGAGGAGATGCTGGATGGCGAGATCGGGCAGGAGCCTGACGGGGACCTTGCGGAAGAGATTCAGCTGGCCCTGGCAGAGCTGTCCGAAAATCAACGGATTGCTTTCGTGCTGTTCCATGAACAGCAACTGAGTTACATCGAAATCGCTGAGACATTATCGAGTCCGGTGGGAACCATCAAAACATGGATCCACCGAGCACGCCTGGCAACAGCCCGCTGGCTGGCACGGCGACACCCTGAATTGGACCCTTCAAATGCAATGCACCCAGTTTGAAACTCGTGTTCACGAGCTACTGGATAGTCGGCAACGACCCCAGGACGACCCCCGGCTTCAACAGCATGCCGCTGACTGCCAGGACTGTAGCCAGTTCATGCTGGGCCAGCACATGATGCTGGATGGTCTCAGTGCCTCTCTTCCGTCAGTAGAGAGCGGCTCGCTGCAGGATGTTCTGCAGCCAGAATTTGATCGGCTATCTGCCTCACCTGTGACCCTGCAGCACCAGCCTTCTTTCCCAACTCGCCGACTGACGGCATTGCTTGCCATAGCAGCGTCGCTGCTGCTTGTCGCCTGGTTGCTGATCCCCAGCGGGAGTGATCCAGTTGACAGCCAGCTGACTCTGAAACCGACGCCAGCCGATTCGGAGGTCCA
>CAUZOB010000197.1:0-8963 GCA_963581185.1 Planctomycetota bacterium
CCTTGAAGCTGCTGCTGTTGGGATCGTCGACGACATAAGGATCATAGGCGTGGCCCAGGAATCCACCGAAACCTGGCTGGCCATAGCGGGGGCTGCTGATCGTTCCGACCTGCACAAAGGGTGGCACCTGGCGGGCCCGTCCACGCTCCTGCTGCAGGCTGAGCATCGCTCCAAATCCCGGCGGGACCAGTTCCGTACTTAGCTTGTTGCCGCTCATCAGGTGAAAGTCGCCCTGTCCATGCGTGGGCGAATAGGAGTGCATCGAGCGAATAATGGAAAACTTGTCCGAGCAAGCCGCCATGTTGGGCATCAACTCACCAAGCTCAAGTCCGGGAGTTCGCGTTTGAATTGGATTCAGCTCGCCACGGATCTCGGCCGGCGCGTCGGGCTTGAGATCGTACATGTCGATATGACTGGGGCCACCCAGCAACCAGACGAGGATACAGTTGACGTCCTTTTGTGCGTTGGCTGCCAGGGTCTGCTGGTTAGCCAGCCAGGCTGGCAGGCCCAGACCCAGTGCCGAGAGGCCGCCCAGCTGGATGAACTGGCGACGTGATTGAGAGCCGTGACCGTGCAGAAACCTGAGCATCAACTGTCTTTCGAGTTAAGGCAGCGTCCTTGTGATATCTAGTTTAGCAGCCTGGCGGATAGGCCGGTATCGTGATTGAAAAACGAACCTCACCGCTGCCAGGGAACCGCTGAGGTGCAGAGATCGCACAGGGGTTGGGAATCTGCTGATTTACGGCAGTTCGTGCTATTTATCTTTCGGCGTTCTGTCTGTCGCCGCGGCAAAATAAATCGCCTAGCCGCCAAACAGCTCGTGCTTGACTGTGCCGTGAATGTCAGTCAGCCGGTAGTCGCGGCCCTGGTGCTGGTAAGTGAGTTGCTTGTGATCGAGGCCCAGGCCATGAAGCAAGGTGGCATGGATGTCGTGGATATGCCAGCGATCGGTGACGGCATCGAAACCAATGTCGTCGGTTTCGCCAATCGACGTACCAGTCTTCACTCCACCACCGGCGAACCACATTGTGAAGGCATCGATGTGATGATCCCGGCCGACCGGCTCGCCGGGAGCCTGGCTCTTTTGTGCTACCGAGCTTCTGCCAAACTCACCACCCCAGACAATCAACGTATCATCCAGCAGGCCGCGTTGGGCCAGGTCCAGTACCAGCGCGGCTGACGGTTGATCCGTCGTTCGGCACTCGTTTGGCAATCGCTTGTAGATGTTAGTGTGATGATCCCAGTCGCCGTGAAATAACTCCACAAAACGGACCCCGCGTTCAATCAACCGCCGTGCCAGCAGGCAGTTCCGTGCATAGGAGGGCTGTTGCGGATCGTTGATCCCGTACATCTTCAATGTCTGCTGCGACTCGCCCGACAGGTCCAGTAACTCTGGAGCGCTCGATTGCATGCGAAAGGCAAGTTCATAACTTGCAATCCGGGCATCAATGTTCGGATCCCCGACCTTCCGTTTACGAATCGTGTTGAGCCTGTTGATCGCGTCCACTGTCAAGGACTGGATGCCGCCAGAAAACCCTGCCGGCGTGTCAAGATTCAGGATCGCTGCGCCGGTCGATTGCAGCGGTGTTCCCTGCATCGTGGCAGGCAGGAAGCCGTTGCCGAAGTTTGCACCCTTGCTGCGAGGATGCATGCCGCTGCGCAGGACCATGAAACCTGGCAGGTTCTGGGATTCGCTGCCGAGGCCGTACAGGATCCAACTACCCAGGCTTGGCCTGCCGAAGCGGCGCCAACCGGTACTCATCTGCAACTCACCGAACATGTGATTTGTGTCGTCCGCCTGGCAGGTATGGACGAAAGATAACCAGTCGACGATCTTCGCCGTGTGTGGCATCAATTCCGAGACCCACTGGCCACTCTCGCCATGTTGGGCAAACTTGTATGGGCTGCCCAGGAATGTTGGCTTGGCATCCTGGATCTGGGCAAAATTGACCCGCTCCAGGTAGGAATCGGGAAGTGGGTCACCTGCGCGGCGGTTAAGCTCGGGCTTGGGGTCGAACATGTCCAGCTGGCTCGGCGCACCGATCTGGAACATGAAGATCACGTTCTTGGCAGCGGATGCAAAATGTGCCGGCCTGGGTGCAAAGGGATCCTTTCGTGGTCCGGCAGCAGCTTCGTTGGCCATCATGGCCGGCATCGCCAGGCTTGCCAGACTAAGGCCGCTACGTGAAAAGAAAGTTCGACGTGGATGCATGGTTTACTCGCGGGTAACAAATTCGTCCAGGTTCATGATCGCCCGGCTGACCGCTGCCCAGGCTGCCTGCGTGCTGAGATCTGCATTAGCAAGAGTGTGATCACCGACGGCGGCAATCGCTAGTTGCTTATCGGCAATGAAGATTTGCAGCTGCTCGATGAACAGTTGCATGACCAGCTCCCGTTCTTCGGCCGTTGGCTGTCGGCCCAGACAGAGCACGAACAACCGATCAAGACGCTGCTCGTTGCCCGCGGCTTCGACCAGCAGTCGGGCAGCCAGAGCCTGGGCGCACTCGACAAAGCTGGGATCATTCAGCAAGCCCAGCGCCTGAACTGCGACGTTGGATCGAGTCCTCCGTGTACAGGTCGTTGTCAGCTCTGGGCCATCGAACAGCGTGTACATGGGGTGCGGAGTCAGCCGCCAGATGTGCGTGTACATACCCCGTCGGTACCGGTTGGCTCCGGTACTCTCTGTCCAGCTGGCAGGAGTCGCTCGGAAATTGAGTATCCCCTCCGGCTGATAAGGAAATACACTTGGACCGCCGATCTGGTTGACGAGCAAACCACTGCTGGCCAGCGCGTTGTCACGCAGCAATTCCGCTTCCAGTCGCAGCCGCTGCTGGCCTGCGAAAAGTCCGGCAGGAACTCCCCCACGATTCTGCAACTGTGACGACTGCCGGTAACTGGCGGAAGTTACCAGCAGGCGGACAAAGGACTTGATGCTGTTCGTCTGCTGCAACTCGGCAGCCAGAAAGTCCAGTAACTGGTAATGTCGAGGGCGTGGCGTCTGGATGCCGAAGTCGTTTTCGGGTTCGACAATGGCTGCGCCGAACAACCGCATCCAGAAGCGGTTGGCGGTCACACGGGCAAACAGCGGGTTCTTGTGGTCGACAAGCCAGCGTCCAAAGTCTGCTCGATTGGGCTGCGGTCGCTTGGCCCTGTCCCACTCAAGCGGTGGCAGGAATGCCGGTGTGGATGCCTCGACCAGGTCGCCCGGTTGAGTGTGGTCGCCGCGAATGAAAAGGTGCGTCGGTTGCGGGCTCTCGACCAGTGCCAGGCTGGTATCTGCAGCAGGCAATGCCTCCAGCAGCTTGTCCCTGGACTCACTGAGTTGCTTGTGCCGGTTGTCCTCGAGCCGGAAAAACGTCAGCAGCTGAGTCAGATCGGACTTGGATCGCTTGTCAGCCGGAATCTCAAACAAGGCCAGGATGGCATCGGTCAGGCCCTCCCTGAGCAAGCTTCTGTCAGCAATCTGCTGATCGAGGTTCTGTTCAATCTTTTTGACTGTCTCAGCCAGTTGCTTGTCAATCTCCGCGATCTGTGTCTGCAGCACCGCCCGCTGCTGTTTGATATCGTCCGAACTGAGATCCAGTGGCGTGATCTGGCTGGAATTGAAAAAGGCGTACAGCTGGTAGTATTCCCGCTGAGTCAGCGGGTCTGTTTTATGATCATGGCACTGCCCACATTCCAGCGTGAGTCCCAGGAACACGGCACCGGTCGTGTTGACCCGATCAAACACGGACTCATGGCGAACACCATTGTCTTTCATGGCGTTGCAATGAAAGCCAGTTGCCAGTTGTGCGTCGATGCTGGCAGCTGGTAACAAGTCACCCCCCAGCTGCTCGATCACAAACTGGTCCAGCGGCTTGTCCTGGTTCAGACTGCCGATCACCCAGTCGCGGAAACGCCAGATCGTTCGCGGAACATCAGCCTCGTAACCAGCACTGTCTGCATAGCGGGCCAGGTCCAGCCAGTGCCGGCCCCAGCGTTCACCAAATTGCGGCGAGGCGAGCACCGAATCGACCAGCCGGGTGTAAGCGTCAGGCGAACTGTCTGTCAGGAACAGCTGCAACTGGTCAGGCGTCGGCGGGATACCGAGCAGGTCCAGGAAAAGCCTGCGGACCAGCACATGCTTGTCCGCCGCTGGTGCCGGCTGCAGGTCATGCAGCCTGAGCTGCTGCCAGACAAAACTATCGATGGCATTTTCTGGCCAGCTGCTATCGCCTGTGTCGGGCGGCCGCGGTGAGCGGATCGGCTGGAACGCCCAGTGGTCGACGCGGTCGTCCACATCTCTCAGCCCGTTACCTCCGTCGCTGATCCAACGCTGCAGTATCTCAAGCTCGTGCTTGAGCAGCTTTCGCGATTGCTGCGGCATCCGAATGGTTTCATCCGCTGACTGGATCCGAATCAGGATCAGGCTGTCGGCAGGATCTTCCAGGTCCAGCGCCGGGCCGCTATCGCCACCCGCCAGCAGAGCCTCACGCCTGTCGAGTCGCAGCCCTCCTTCCTGCTTCTGGCTGCCATGGCAGCGGAAACAGTGAGCCTGCAGCAATGGCAGGACCTCGGTTTCAAAGTCGACTCGGTCGGCTGCCGTGATCCTGGAGCTGGAGAGAGTCAGCACCAATAAGCTCAGCAGGAGAGTCTGACAGAAAGTCGGCATGGACCAGCCTTGGGAAAGAAAAGGGTGCGATGCAGTTTGTATTGTGGCCTGCTGGGTTGGCGTCGAGCAAGTCAGCGGGCGGAATTGGCAAGCGGCATTCTGCAGATATCGAAGCGGCCCTGGTTTTCCCTGACCCAGGCAAGCTGCTTGCCATCAGGATGCCAACAGGCAAAATTATCCTGCTCTTGATGCCTCGTAAGCCGTTGCTGCTTGCCACTCTCGAGATCGAGCAGGTAGATCTCGTAATTCCCGTCGCGATTACTTGTGAACAGGATCTGCTTGCCATCGGGCGACCAGCGGGGCCGCATGTCAAGTCCGCTGGCAGTTGTCAGTCGACGTGGCTGGGATCCGTCCAGCCCCATCAGGTACAGTTCGTAGTCACCATCCCGGCTGGAAGAAAAGGCAATCTGCTTACCATCCGGTGAAATGGCCGGCCAGTCGTTGCGACCGGCGGACTTGGTCAGCTGGGTCTCTGCGTCCGACTCGAGTGACCGCAAGTAGATCTGTCCGGAAAGGTTGTAAGTTACGGCGTCACCCAGCGGGCTGATGCGAACGTTCCAGCTGACTGCCTCCGAGGCACTCAATTGGCGGGAACTGCCTGCTTGTTTGTTCTCGATGACAAAGGTTGTCTGGTCATTGCCGGTCATTCGCTGGTAGCAGAGCACGGTGCCGTTGCCGGCAAAAGAGGGAGCGAGTTCTACCAGGTTGGACGCTGGATTGAGCCGGATTACTTTGTTCTTCGCCAGTTCCAGCTTCATCAAGACCATCCGAGGCGAACGATGCCGGCTGGCAAACAGGATGCTGCTGCCATCCGGCTGGAAGCAGGGGTCGCGTTTGAGCAGGCCGTCATCGGTCAGTTGCTCGATCGGTCCTGCTGCCGGGACTGGCGACGCTGCAAGCAGCAGCAGAATCAGCAGGGACTGGCGGAGGCATTGGCTGCGGTACATGAACCGGTCAACTCCAGTGAGGACTATAATAAGGGCTCGATCAGCTTGCCGCCTGGCAGCACGCGCAGGCTGGCTCTCTGCTCGCTGTGAATCCCCAGTTGATCGAGGATCGTGGTGCCGACCGTCGTCGGAGTAATCGGATCGGCGAGGGGATCATTTCCCTGGGAGTCACTCTCCCCGACGACAATGCCGGGCTGAATGCCTGCCCCTGCCCAGATCGAGAAGTAGCATCGTTCCCAGTGATCGCGTCCACCCTTGGCGGAGATCGATGGCGTACGCCCAAATTCACCCATTGCCACCACCAGGGTGGAATCGAGCAATCCTCGTTCAGCCAGATCATCCAGCAGGGCAGAGAGGGAACGGTCCAGGATCGGTCCGTGGCGATCGGCCATGTTCTCGAAATTTAGCCAGTGGGTGTCCCAACCAAAGTCCGTACGGTTGTCGTAGATATTTTCGACGTACTCGCTCCAGTTGACCTGGATGTAAGGCACCTCGGCTTCAACAAGTCGCCGTGCCAGCAAGCAGCTCTGTCCGAATTGCGTCCGTCCGTATCGCCCACGAGTCTGCTCGTCTTCACTCGAGATATCAAAAGCGTGGCGGCCTTCCTTGGAGGCGACCAGTCGAAAGGCGCGCTGCAGATCGATCGTCCACTGCCGCGGCCGCTGCTGGTTTTGCAGTCGGTTGATGCCTTCCAGTTCCCGTTGCAGGTGTGAGCGATCCGAGAGTCGACTGATCGTCTGCCCTTCCAGCAGCTTCAGACTCGGTAGCTCCACGTTATCGATTTCCGAGCAGCGGACGGGAAAGGGATCGTAGGCGGGGCCCCAGATGCCACCTCCATAGGCCTCGATGTCACCGGCAGCTGTGTTCAAATGGCCCGGTCCGACGGCAATGAATGCGGGCAGGTCCTGGCGGCCTTTATCGAGTCGTTGCACTATCGAGCCGAAATTTGGCTGATAATCCTTGTCCCCGCCACGCCCCGGAGATCCACAGAGTGCGATTGAGCCGGCGATATGGTGGGCGTTGGAGATGTTGACATTGGATCGGACCAGCGAGAAGCGGTCGTTGCGTGCTGCCAATCGCGGAAACAGCTCGCTGAAGTGAATCCCCGGAATCCTGGTTTGTATTGTGGCAAACGGTCCCCGAACGGTGCTGGGAGCAGTCGGCTTGGGATCAAAAGTATCCAGGTGGCTCGGTCCCCCCCAGAGCCACAGCAGGATAACCGAGCGGGCCTTGGCTGCCGGGCGTTTTTCCGCTGCCAACAGTGATTGGCCCAGTAAGGGGATCCCCAGCGATGCTTGCAAGAATGCCCGTCGTGAAGTTCCGCCGCAGCCACCAGCCTTGAAACTGCCTACCTGAAACATCACTCCATCTCCCGGCCTAGAGCAATTCGGCGACCGGCTGACCCCCGGGCAGGAGCGGAATCGGCCGTCCTTCCGGTGTGACCGTATGCAGCTTGGGGTTGATCCCCAGATGCTGGTAGATCATCGCCAGTATGTCGTTGGGGTGAATTGGCCGGTCGCTGGGCACTTCGCCATTGGCGTTGGAAGCACCAATCACCTGTCCCACCTGGATGCCACCGCCCGACAGCAGGATGCTCATCAGCTGTCCCCAGTGATCGCGACCACCGGTTTTGTTAATGCGTGGTGTGCGGCCAAATTCGCCCCAGACCACGAGTAGAACTTTTTTGTCCAGTCCACGCTGGTAGAGGTCGGTGACCAGTGCGCTGATCATGCGATCCAGTGGTGGCCCGGAAATATCCATACCTCGACTTGGTCCCTCAGAACCGTCAGCCGGCCGCTTGTCATTGACGATATTGAGATGCCAATCCCAGCAGAGCGAGTCGGGAGCCGTGTTGATGGTCACGAAAGTCACACCCGATTCGACCAGTCGACGTGCCAGCAGGGCTGACTGGCCCCAGCGGTGAGAGCCATAGAGGTCGTGAGTTGCCTGGCTCTCCTGGCTAAGGTCAAATGCCTGCCGGGCCTTGCCAGTCGTGACCATGTCCAGTGCGATCTCGTTAAAGCGGTCCATCCCCTTCATGGTGCGGCGATTGTCGACATCCCGGGTCAATCGATCGAGTGACTTGAGCAGGGCACGGCGGTTGCCGACCCGGTCAATGGTGATATCGTTCGCCAGTTGGAGATTCGAGGTGGCATCCCGCAGCTTGTCCTCGCGCCAGCCGGACTGGAAGGAATCCTGCAGGACGGTGAAGCCGGAATGGCTGGCCCCCAGGTAACCCGGCCCCATCACTTCACCGATTTCAGGATTGCGAGTCTGTTCTTCGGAGAGCAACACGTAGGCCGGCAAGCCTGGCCGGTTGGGACCACGGAATCGGGAGACGATGGATCCCGAGGAAGGATGCGAGGCACGGTTATTCGTGCCGATGTATCCGGTGGAACACCAGTGAGCGGCCACAAAGTGGCCGTTGTTGTTGTGCGAGATACTGCGAATGATCGATGCCCGGTCCATCACCTGGCCAGTAAGTGGCAGCTTCTCGGAAAAGCGAATGCCGGGCAGGCAGGTGCCGACCGTGCCGTAAGGGCCACGAATCTCAGTGGCTGCCGCCGGCTTGGGATCAAATGTCTCAAACTGGCTATGGCCACCCCCCAGCCAGATCTGGATGACCGCTGTCTCCTGCTGGCCCGGCTGTTTGATTCCCGAGGCAGCTTGCAGACGCATCACGTCGCCGAGCGAGAGGCTGATGCCACCAGCAGCGAGCGTGGTTTGCAGAAATCGACGACGGCCAACTAAGGGGGACGGTGACACGGATGCAGCTCCAAGAGTGTTGCCAATCTACGACAAGTATAGCATGCCGTGTCCGAGTGTACTGGATTCATACGGCAGAGCCCAGATTGTTATCACGTTACCCGTCGGCTCTCGCATTTGTGATCTCCAACGTCTAACCTCTAACTTCCTGTTTCTTACTGAGGAACGCTGCCATGTATGCAATTTTTGTAACCGTCAACGTCCATCCTGAGCATGTCGATGCGTTTATTGCAGCTGGCCCCGGCGATGCAGAGGGGTCCGTGCGCGATGAACCCGGCTGTTTTCGCTTTGACATCATGCAGGATCAGGAGATCCCTCACCGCTTCTACCTCTACGAGGTTTACGCCGACGAAGCGGCCTTCCAGGCGCACCTGGAGACGCCACATTTCCTGGAGTGGAAAAGTACGGTGGAGGAGATGTTTGCTGGGGAGCTGGAGATTACAGCGATGCGCACACTGTTCCCGTCCGACGATGGCTGGAGAGAACAGAAGCCCGCCCTGCTCAACTGGTAGCCGCCGCGCCGAGGGACTCGGGAGTGCCTTGCTGGCCCCACTGGCTACTCGCCCAACAGCTCTTTCAACTTGGCATCCATGCACTCG
>CAUZOB010000198.1:0-8886 GCA_963581185.1 Planctomycetota bacterium
ATCTATTATAGACAGCCCCCGCTGCTGCGGCAGGCGTGCTGGTATCGGTCGAGTGAACGCTGAGCATGATATCCGCGAGCCAGATCCAGGTTATTTTTCGAGATCAGCAGGCGGCTGTCCTGGACCAGCTGGATCTCCAGGTCGAGCGAGGTGAATTTGTCACCGTGCTGGGTCCTTCCGGGTGTGGCAAGTCCACTCTGCTGCGGCTGATCGCCGGCCTGCAGCCTCTCACTTCAGGCAGGCTGGAGGTGGGAGAGTCGGAACAACCTCCGCAACTCGGCTTTGTCTTTCAGGACCCCACGCTCCTGCCCTGGCGCACTGTACTGGACAACATCCGCCTGCCACTGGAATTGCAGCAACTGCCGCTTGAACAGCAACTGCAGGCCGCTCGCCAGAGCTTGCAGCTGATTGGCTTGAGCGACGACGATGCAACCAAGTACCCGCGGATGCTCTCCGGTGGCATGCGAATGCGCGTCTCACTGGCTCGTTCACTGGTGACGGAACCTGACCTGTTGTTGTTGGACGAGCCATTTGCTGCCCTCGATGACATACTTCGCCAGCAACTCAACGAGGAACTGCTGGCAGTCTGGCAGCAGCGGCAACAGACAATTGTGTTTGTCACGCATAACGTCAGCGAGGCTGTCTTCCTTAGTCAGCGAGTCTGTCTGATGCAGTCGAATCCCGGCCTGGTTGTTGACGAAGTGGAGATTCCTTTCCCTTATCCCCGTGAATCGGCCTTGCGCGGCGAGCCCGAATTTGGGGCCATGGTCCAGCAGGTTTCGGATCGACTCAGGGAGCTGGTGACATGAGTGCCGGGAGACAACGCTGGAAATCGAACCTGCTACCGCCCCTGCTGCTGCTCGTGGTGACCCTTCTCGCCTGGCAACTGCTGGTCTGGCTGCTGGATGTGAAACCCTACGTGCTGCCAGCTCCTGGCTCGGTAGCCAGGGCAGCTATCCGCGAATACAGGGACCTGCTGGCCGCTGTCTGGCTGACTGGCAAAGCGGCCGGGCTGGGATTGCTGATCAGCATCTGCCTGGGGACCGTGACGGCGCTCCTGTTTAGCCAATCACAGTTGATCCGCCGCAGCTTTTATCCCTATGCAATTGCCCTGCAGACCGTACCCATTGTGGCAATCGCTCCGTTGATCGTGATCTGGTTCGAAGAGGGTTTTCATAGCGTTGTACTGGTGACAGTCATCATCAGCCTGTTCCCTGTGATCACCGCGGTCACCACGGGACTGACATCCATCGACCAGGGCCAGTTTGATCTGTTCACGTTGAACCGTGCCAGTCGCTGGCAGCTGTTGTTCAAGTTACGTGTTCCTTCGGCCGTACCGTACCTGGTAACGGGGGCTCGAACCGCAGCAGGGCTTGCTGTCGTGGGAGCGATCGTGGGCGAGTTTTTTGTCAGCCACTCACTGACTCACCGTGGCCTGGGCTATTTCATCCAGTTCAGCGTCCCGAATCTGAAGGTCGACTTGCTGATCTGCTGCGTCCTCTGCGCCACACTGCTGGGTGTACTGATGTTCGCCGCCGTATCACTGGCCGGCCGCTACCTGCTGGATCGCTGGACCGCAGAAATGGAGCAGCATTAGCCAGCGGTCAGCGACCGGCGACTGGGAGATCGATCGGGATGCTGTCCTGGCAGCAACCTGAATGAGCTGCCAGGAGTCCAGGTCAACCCATTAGGATTCTGTCATATCCGCTGGTACCATTTCAGGAGATTTGACCAGGACACCAGGTCTCCTCAGAAACGAGAATAACGATGAACCACGGTTACTGGATGGCCTTGTGCCTTGTGCTTTGTGCGGCCACGGCTTGCAAGCCCGAAGCCTCCACGTCGGACCCAGCCAGCTCGGACTCCCGGCTCAGGAAGATCCAGCTGCAGCTGAACTGGTTTCCCGAGGCTGAACATGGCGGATTCTATACAGCTCAGCTGGCGGGCTTCTATGCCGAAGAAGGCCTCGACGTGGAGATACTTGCGGGCGGGCCGGGAGCCAGCGTGATCCAGAAGGCAGCGGCTGGTACGGTGACATTTGCTGTAGCAAATGCAGACCAGGTGGTGATTGGTCGACATCAGCAGGCGGATGTGGTGGCCTTGATGGCCCCCCTGCAAGACAGCCCTCGCTCAATCATGCTGCATGCCGATTCGGACGTGGAGGGGTTTGACGATCTCGAAGGGCTCACGATAGCGATGGGCAGCGGTAAGGCGTATGCCCGCTTCATGGAAAACCAGGGGCTGCTTGAAGGAGTGCAGATCGTATCGTATTCAGGCAGCGTGGCCCGCTTCCTGACAGACAAGGACTTTGCCCAACAGGCCTATATCTTCAGCGAACCTTTCCTGGCTCAGCAGCAGGGTGCCGCCACTCGCAACCTGATGGTCTCCACGCTCGGTTTCAATCCCTACACCAGCATCTTGATTACCAGCGGCGATCAACTGCAGGCTGACCGTGAACTGGTGGACGCGATGGTGCGGGCCTCCATCCGCGGCTGGCACAAGTACCTGCAGGATCCTGTCGAGACCAACCAGCGGATCAACGAGTTGAATGAGAACATGGGACTTGAAATCCTGGCCTTCGGCGCGGAACAACTCAAGCCACTTTGCCTGCCCGCTGGGATGACGACCGAGCAACTGGGCCAGATGACCCTGGACCGCTGGCAGACGCTGACCGAGCAGCTGAAGGAGATCGGCATGCTTGAACAGGCGGTTGACGCCAGCGAGTGTTTTTATCTCGGTGGCCTCCCAAAGCAGTAGCTGAATAAACGCGAGTAGCAGGGCAGCCAGAAGCGACTGATCTTCCCTGCCAGGCTGTTTTTTGGCACACTTCGCCTCCCCTTGCTGGCCCCATCCGTCCCCGGGAGATGTGGAGATGTTGCGCACTATTCGGCGAATGCCCTTTCTGTCACCGTTTCTGCTCCTGGCAATCACAAGCGGCCTGCTCCTTACGCTAGCAACCACCGATCAGCTGCCGGCTCAGACCAACAGCGTGGCGGTTGACGACGAGCAGGCGACGGAGCCGGCGTCGGATGATCAGCCAGCAGCGGATGAGGATTCTGAGGCTGAATTGGATTCACCGCAGATGGTGGGCTGGTTGGATGCCTTGTTGCCGCCGGCCCTGGACAACGAACACTTCGGTTTGCGCGATGCCCAATGGCTCTGCCTGCTGGCTCTGATTGCCATTGGTTTCTTGGGTGACGTGCTGATCCGGCGGATCCTGGTGATTGTCGGCAAGTTGCTTTTCAAGGAATCTTTTGGCGTTATGGAGCGAAAGGGGCGGCGCAGAATCGTCAAGCCGATTGGGCTGCTGGGGCAGGCGGTGATCTGGTACTGGGGCACGGACCTGATCGGCCTGCCAAACAATCTTACTGTGGTCCTGGGCGTGGCCTTGAAGCTCTTCACTGTGGTGGCAGGCATCTGGACGGCGTTCATGGTGATCGATCTGGTCGGCCGTTTCATGAAGGAAAAAGCTGAATCCACTGAGACCAAGTTTGATGATCTGCTGGTCCCGCTGATTACCAAGACCCTCAAGGTCTTCACGGTTTGTGTCGGGCTGGTGCTGATGGCAGATCTCTTTCAACTGAAAATTACCGCACTGATTGGTGGTCTTGGGTTGGGTGGTATGGCCCTCGCACTGGCCTCACAGGATGCCCTGCAGAATGTTTTCGGTTCCTTGCTGGTACTCACCGATCGTCCCTTTGAAATCGGCGATTGGATCGTGGCGGAAGGTGTCGAGGGGACAGTCGAATCGGTCGGTGTTCGCAGTACCCGTATTCGCACGTTTGAAAATTCCCAGGTGATTATTCCCAACAGCAAGTTCACTCAGTCGGTGGTGAACAACATGGGTCGGCGCCAGTTCCGCCGATTGCGAGTTGTGCTGGGTCTCGAGTATGATTCCACACCCCAGCAGCTGGACGCTTTTTGCGAAGGTGTGAGAGAGCTGATTCGACGGGGACGCTTCACGCGCAACGATGTCTACCACGTCTACTTCAATAATTTTGGTGACAACAGCCTCGATATCCTGATGTACTGCTTCATTGAATGCGAGGATTATGCGTCGGAGTTACAGCAGCGGCACGAGTTGTTCATGCAGGTTCTGCAATTGGCTGACCAACTCGGCTTGTCGTTTGCTTTCCCCACGCGGACGATCCACATGTTCCAGCAGGATGGCACGCCGGCAGCGAAGCCGACGCTGGATGATCCGGAGGGGACGGGTCGCGAACTGGCTGGGAAGTTGGCCGGCCCGGAAGCCGAACAGCCGGAACATCAAAAGCCACTGGAAGCCGGCCTGTTCGGGACCGATCACGGTGGTAGCGAATGAGTTAGAGGTTGCAGCTGGTTCAACCTCTAACCCCCTTGCTTCATTGTTTACGTTGTTGGGGTCCGTTATCATAGACCGCTACCCGCATCCAGCGGGCTCAAGCCAATACTGCATGCGTGCTCTTTCGAGAGGTGCCCGATGGCTCTGTACCAGTTACTTGCTGCCCCTCCGACCCCCAGCCAGATCATCTGGTATACGGTGATCGGCGTCGCCGTACTATTTGGACTCGGTACTCTCTACTTCGTCTATCGATACGGCCGACTCTGGTTCCAGGCTTACATGTCGCAGGCCGACGTGGGAATGATGGCCCTGGTAGCCATGGGATTCCAGCAAGTTGATTCGAGAATGATCGTGAACGCCAAGATTCGGGCCAAGCAGGCCGGTATGAATATGGACCGGGATACTGGTATCAGCACAACGCGGCTATCGGCACACTACCTGGCTGGCGGCAACGTCTTGAATGTCATTCATGCCATCATTGCGGCCGAGCGCGCCGGTATCGACCTGGACTTTGACCGCGCGTCGGCAATCGACCTGGCTGGCCGCGACGTTCGCGATGCGGTTCAGACAAGTGTGCAGCCCAAGGTGATTGCCTGTCCGGATCCAGAACGCAGTGGCAAGATGACGCTCAGCGCGATAGCCCAGGACGGTGTGGAATTAAAAGTTCGTTCTCTGGTGACAGTCCGCACGAACCTGGAACAACTGATCGGCGGTGCCACCGAAGCGACGGTGATTGCACGTGTTGGTGAAAGCATCATCTCATCCATTGGTTCCACCTCGGATCACTTGCATGTGCTGGAGAATCCCGACCGTATTACCAAGGCGGTGCTGGAACGCGGCCTGGATGCCCAGACCGCTTTTGCCATCGTCTCCATTGATATCGCAGACATCGATGTGGGTGAGAACATTGGTGCACGCCTGCAAGTGGACCAGGCCGAGGCTGATACGCGTGTCGCTCAGGCGAAAGCCGAGCAACGGCGTGCAGAAGCGGTTGCTACCGAACAGGAAATGCGAGCCAAGGTTGTTGAAAACGAGGGTCATGTCATCCTGGCCGAATCGTCCGTGCCACTGGCACTGGCTGAGGCCTTTCGGGCTGGCAACCTCTAATAAGCCGTGATTTATGCGGCCCCCAGATAGGAATATCCGACGATGTCGAGCCTGCTGATTGCCGCTGCTCTGCTGACTGCAGAGGCCTCCATCGAACAAGTGAAACTGCTGGAGGTGTTTCGTCAGGAATTCATCCAGATCACGCCCGGCAAAGGCGACTTCCCCGATTCCTTCGAGATGGGTCGTGCTGAGGGTGGCGGTGACAATGAACGGCCGGTTCGCCGGGTGAAATTCAAGCACTCCTTTGCGGTGGCCCGCTACGAGGTGCCGCAAAACCTCTGGGAAGCGGTGATGGGTAACAATCCCTCTCGCTGGAAAGGGCCTCGCAACAGTGTGGAGATGTTGTCATTCAAGGAAGCGGAGGAGTTCTGTGAGAAAGTTACCGCGCTGATGCGGACCGCCAAGCTGATCAAGGCGAACCAGCGAGTTCGCTTGCCGTCGGAAGCGGAATGGGAATATGTTGCCCGCGCCGGTAGCACCAGCGTTTACTCGTTCGGAGATGACGTGGAGACGCTAGATGAATATGGCTGGCATACCGGCAACGCCGCTGGCAACGATCCACCGGTCGGCGCCAAGAAACCGAATGCCTGGGGACTCTACGATGTCCACGGGTATCTCTGGGAGTGGTGTCTCGACAGCGGACACGATACCTACAAGGGTGGACCACGAGATGGATCGGCCTGGGTCGACGATAAACCGCAAGGCCGGGTGATGCGTGGAGGCAGCTGGAAAGACAAGGCCGAGAAACTCACTAGCAGCTTCCGCTTGATCGCACCCGCTGGTACTCGCGATGCCGCCGTTGGCCTGCGATGTGTGCTGGCCACGGAAAAGTAGTCAGCCGGGACTCTTAATTGCTGCCATCCAGCAGGTCTGTGAAGTCGCGTCGCGGATGGATCTTCTTGAGTGACGAGAAAGCAGCATTTCGGAGCAACTCGTCGGCTTGCTGATCCAGGTAAATCGTCGTCAGTGATTCCGTTGCCGAGTCTGCCAGGTTGCCGATGGAACCGAGACTCACTGCAGCTGCCCGGCAGGTGGTCTTGTCGGCGTGCTTGAGCAAGCTGATCAGGCGGTCGATTGTGAGCTGGTCTGCTGGCTGGATCCGACCGAGTCGGACAGTGGCTGAAATCCGTACCATCTTGGTTGGACTGTCGGTCGTCTTGAGCAGCACGGCGCGAGCAGCTGGCCCGATCTCGGCCAGCACCTGGCAGGCGGCGATGCGAGCCTTCTCGGAGCGACTCTCGTCTGAGAGGATCATGGAGAGTGGCGGGATGACTGCCTCACCCTGCTTGGAAAGCCAGCTGGCAGCACGGTCCTGCTGTTTTATTTGGCCAGCTTCTGCCAGCTCGATCAGCTTCTGGATTGCCTCGTCGACGCTGGCAAAAGCATCCGCTGCGACTTCCTGGGTAAATGGCTTTACAGATCTGCTGGCGCGAGCCTTTTTCTTGTCTGGGCCAGGCATCTTACCGCAGCCGATCAGCAGGCTGCTGGTAATAGCCAGCATTGCCAGCAGGTATACCGTGATCTGTCGGGTGGAGTATTGCATCGCTAGTGGATCCGTTGACCGGGTTTGGCTCCCTCGTCCACCGACAGCATAAAGACTTCTTCACCACCGGGTCCGGCAGCTGTGATCATTCCCTCGCTGGTCCCAAACCGCATCTGCCGCGGCTGGAGATTGGCAACCATCACGACCAGTCGGCCGACCAGCTGTTCTGGATCGTAGGCCTGCTTGATACCGGCAAACACGCTGCGACGTTCGTCACCACCCAGGCTGAGTGTCAGCTGCAAGAGCCGGTCCGCTCCCTCCACATGATTCGCTTCGACCACACGGGCGATTCGCAGGTCGACTTTGGCGAATTCGTCAATCGAGATTTGCTCAGCAAGTGGTTCATCCAGTAGCGGTTGGCCGCTGTCCTGGGGAGTCCCTGTGGCGGCTGCCGGTTCATCAGCGAGGTCTTTCGATTCTTCGATCATTGCGTCCAGATCTTTCTTGTCCACGCGGGTCATCATGTGTTCGAAGGGAGCAACAGCGATTCCCTCCAGGGGGGCCTGGGACTGGTCCCAGTGATCGATCGTACCTTCCAGTAGCCGCTCCGTCTTCTCCTTCAGCGAGGGGAGCACCGGCGAAAGGTAGATCACAATCTGTCGGAACAGGTTCAGGGCCACGCTGCAGGCTTCCTGCAACTGGCCCGCCTTCTCCGGGTCCTTACTTAACTTCCATGGTTCCGCGGCTTCCACGTACTGGTTAGCACGATCGGCCAGTTCCATGATCAGGCGCATGGCGCGGTTGAAGTCACATCGTTCATAGGCAGCGGCAATGTCCTCGCCGGCCGCAGCACCCTGCTTAAAGAGGCCATTATCTTCCGGGTAGCTCGCGGCCAGGCCCAGCGGTGCGGCGAACTTGGCCGTCCTGCTCGCCAGGTTGACTACCTTGCCGACCAGGTCGCTATTCACCTTGACCACGAACTCATCCAGGTTCATGTCCAGGTCATCCATGTGCGAACCCAGCTTGGAGGCATAGAAGTACCGCAGCCAAGCTGGATCAAGGTGCTTGAGATAGGTCGACGCTCGTACAAACGTCCCGTCCCGCTTGGACATCTTGCGCCCGTCGACGGTCAGGAAACCGTGAATCTGGACCCGGGTTGGCAAGCTGTAGCCAGCTGTCTTCAGCATGGCTGGCCAGAACAGGGTGTGGAAGTAAATGATGTCCTTGCCGATGAAATGATGAATCTCCGTGTCCGAGCTTCGCCACCAGCTGTCAAAATCCTCACCGCTGCGGTCACACCACTGGCGAGTGGATGCCATGTATCCGATCGGTGCATCGAACCAGACAAACCAGTAGTTGCCGGGACTGTCAGATATCTCGAAGCCGAAATAGGGAGCTGGACGGGAAATGTCCCAATCGCGAAGCGGCTCGTTGAGGAAGTGGCCCTTGAGATAGTTGGCCACCTCGGTCTGCAGATGCTCACCCGACTGTGTCCATTCCTCGAGAAACTCGTGGAGCTGTTCAATTTGGATAAACAGGTGGTCCGCGGACTTTTCGACAGGGACCTCGCCCGACAGGGAACTGACTGGATCGAGCAACTCACTGGCGGAATAGGTTGCACCGCACTCACAACCGTCCCCGTACTGGTCCTGCTTGCCACACTTGGGACAGGTGCCACGGACGAAACGGTCTGCCAGGAAAATTCCCTTGGCAGGGTCATACAACTGGGTCACCTCCCGCTCATCGACCAGTCCGGCGTCGCGGATGGCCGACCAGAACTGACCACAGAGTTCCCTGTTCTCCTCGCAGTGCGTGCTGCCGTAATTGTCAAACTCGATGCCAAAACCGGCAAAGTCACGCTCGTGCTCCTGCTGGACACGGGCAATGAACTCCTCTTCCCTGCACCCTTCCCGCTCAGCACTCATCATGATGGCTGTGCCATGCGTGTCGTCGGCACAAATGTAGAGGCAACGAT